>NZ_JBFAXL010000002.1:0-422901 GCF_040680795.1 Streptomyces sp. NPDC051976 | reverse complement strand
TAACACTCCCCTCTCGGCCCCGGGCGCCGGGGGGGGGCCCCCCCGCGCGCGGGGGCTTTGGGGGGGGGGGGCGGGCCCCCCCCCCCCCCACCCCCGCCTCGGCGTGGACGGATGTGGATGCCCCGAGCCCGCCCTCGTCGTCGCGGATCCGCACGGCGGTGATGAACTGTGCGCCGTGCGCCTTCACTTGTGCGCGGTGCGGAGCTGCGATGTTCCGTGGGGAGTCGAACCCCCGCGTTGCCCTCCACGCGCCAAGAAAGGGATCGGATAGACCGCCGACCCGCGGTGTGTGCGCGCCTCCGCGGCGACTACCTGCTCCACATCCTCCCGCCGGGTTCAGTCCAGGAGGTCGGCCTCCCAGTTGGTGCGCTGGATGCGCATGTCGAGCCGGCGGATGTCGCGGGCGAGGACGTCGGCCCGCGCCCGCAGATCGGCGACGTCCAGCGCCGAGAGCATCGTCAGCTCGGAACGCAGCTGGCGGGCGGCGCCGCGCTGGCCCGCCGCGGCATCTGCCGCCGAGGTGAGCACCGAGTGCCGCAGCCGCAGCACGTCCCGGCGGGCGAGCGCGTCCGTGAGGGTGCCGTCCTCGCCCATGTCGACCGCCGCGTTGGTCCTGTTGATCCGCCGGATCAGCACCTCCAGCGTGCCCAGCGCCTCGTCCGCCTCGGCCAGCAGCCGTACGGCGTCCTCGGCGGGCGTCTCGCCCTCCTGGTACCGCGCGCTGCTCACGACCCGGGACCGCAACTGCTCCACGCGACGCGCCGCGTCCGACCGCTCGGCCAACGCCTCCGCCAGCTTCACCCGCACACCTCCACCACGACTGATCCCTGACAGTATGCGGGCACCCGGGAACGCCCAGGAGCGCCCGGTCCGGGGGACACCCGGCCCAGTACCCACAGCCGACGGAGGCAGCCCGCCATGCTCGACGCCGACGATGTCCGCCGGATCGCCCTGTCCCTGCCGGAGACGGTGGAGAGGGAGTTGTGGCAGATCCCCACCTTCCATGTGGCGGGGAAGATGTTCGTGACGGTGCCCGACGACGGGACGTCCTTCGCCGTGCGGTACCCGAAGCACGAGCGGGGCGAGCTGATCGCGGCGGAGCCGGAGAAGTTCTGGGTGCCGCCGCACGAGGCGCACTCGTCGTGGGTACGGGCGCGGCTGGCGGCGCTGGAGGACGCGGACGAGCTGTACGACATCGTGGTGGACTCCTGGACGCAGGCCGCTCCGCCGCGGCTGGTGGAGGGTTTCGGGGGGAAGCGCGGCGCGAAGGGCTGATCCCCGGCGGCGCGGCGCTCGCCGGGCCCGACGGGAGGGCCGGGGGTAGCCTGTGATCATGGGAGCCGACGACTTCGGGCGGTCCCGGCCGCTTCCGGAACGGCGCAGCTCGCGGTCGGTGCTCATCGTGTCGCTGATCGTGCTCGCCGCTCTCATCACCGTGGACGAACTGACACCGCCGGACATCCGGATCGGCGGACTGATGGTCGCGGTCCCCGCGCTGTCCGCGGCGTTCCTCGGTCCCTGGGCGGTGCTGCTGGTCGCGGGGCTGACGCTGCCGGCCGTGGTCGCGGCCTCGGCGGCGAACCACCAGCTCGACCAGGCGAACTTCCCGGTGATGCTGACGACGGTCGTGCTGATCAGCGCGGGCGCCGTCGCCGCGAGCGCCGCCCGGCAGCGGCGCGAGGAGGATCTGACCCAGGCCCGCTGGGTGGCCGAGATGACCCAGCGGGCGCTGCTGCGGCCGCTGCCGCGGGAGATCGGCTCGCTGCGGATCTCCTCGCTGTACCTGGCCGCCGACCGCGAGGCGGCCATCGGCGGCGACCTCTACGCGGCGTCGGTCACCGACCACAAGCTGCAGATCCTGGTGGGCGACGTGCAGGGCAAGGGGATGTCCGCCATCGAGGTGGTCGGCTATGTGATCAACGCCTTCCGCCGGGCCTCGCGCAAGTGCGTACCGCTGGAGAAGCTGCCCGGCTATCTGGACCACAGCCTCCAGGAGGACCTGACGGCGGCGGCCGAGAGCGAGACCTTCAGCGCCACGAGCGCGCGGCCGACCCGGCAGTGGCAGATGGAGGGGTTCGTCACCGCCGTCATGGCGGAGATCGCCGAGGAGCCGGACGGTACGTCGCTGCGCCTGGCCAACTGCGGCCATCCGCCGCCGCTGCTCATCCACGACGGCGGCACGCACCCGCTCAAACCCGCGGTGGACGCGCTGCCGATCGGGCTGGGCGGGCTCGGCGGGGCGCCGCACGACGTGGCCGACTTCGACTTCGTCCGCGGCGACACCCTGCTGCTCTACACCGACGGCGTGATCGAGGCGCGCGATCCGCACGGCGCCTTCTACCCGCTGGCCGAGCGGCTCGGCGCCTGGACGTCGTACTCCCCGGACGCCCTCCTCGACGCGATCCGCGGCGACGTGCTGGAGTTCACCGGCGGCGGCCTCGGGGACGATGCCGCGATGGTCGTCATCCACCGGGCCGCCTGACCCCGCGAGCCCCCCGACCCCCCGAATCGCGTCGCGCCGCTGTCAGTTCCGGCCACGGACGGACCCGGTTCCGCACGAGGCCGGCGAGACGGCGGCGGCGCTCTCCGGAGCAACGGGGCGCCGCCACCGCCCGCACGCCGGCCGCTGCCTCCGCGTCCCCCCCAGGTCGCGGGCGCCTCCCTGACGGCGCTGGCCCGGCGCGGGCGTGTTCGGAGCGCCGCGGTACCAGCGGTGGATTTTGGCTGGGAATGCGGCGGATCGTCTCCGGTGTGCGCGACACTAGGCGCCGCGAAGCCGGGGTCGTGGCCGCGTTGCACGGGAAGAATCCGTCCGCAACAAATCACGCCCGGGTCGCAGGGGGGTGGTAATGGCAGGACGGGGACGCCCGTGGCGCCCGGCCGGGAGCACGGGTGCGACGGACGGCGGCAGCGACGGCAGCCACGGCAGCGGTACGGGCATCCGCGCCAGGATCGGCTGGCTGCTGCGGGTCAACAGGCTGTACGGGCCACAGGAGCAGTGGACGCGGGCGGGCACCTTCGCCGCCGCGTTCGGCGGCGGGAGCCATCCGCAGCCGGTGAGCACCAGCAAGATCTCCCGCTGGGAGAACGGGCTGGTGCCCGTGCCGCGCACGGCGGTCAGCCGCTACGAGGAGCTGCTGGCGCTGGAGCCCGGCAGTCTGCTGTCGACCGTCGACGTGACGATCCGCAACATGTCCGCGGCGCCGCTGCCCACGGGGTCCGGCCCCGGCGCCGCGGCCGCCCGCGGCGGGACACCGCACGCCGACCAGCGGCTGGAGGCGCTGCTGGAGCGGCTGGACTCCACCGACACCCTCACCGCCCGGATGTGGGACGAGGCGACCGCGTGGATCGCCGCCGAGCCGGGGCTGCGGCTGCGCCGCGGGGAGTGGGAGACCATCTGCCACCGGCTGCTGGTGGAGACGGTCGCGGCCGACGGGGAGGCGTGGAAGCCGCGCTTCGAGGGGCTCAACCGGCTGCTGAACCACCCCGGCAGCCGCCGGTCGGCCATCGCGGTGTGCGCGGCGTGGGCGGCCAGTCCCGACAGCCGGGTGTTCATCGAGACCATCAGCCTGCTGGACGCCAGCCCCCACCCCGACGCGGCCCGGCACGTGGTGGCGCAGCTCAGGGCGCCCACCAACAGCGACGCGTTCACCGGGGCGCTGCTGGCGTGCGTCCGCAAGCTGCGCGACCACCACTTCTCGCCGCCGCAGCGCGAGCAGGTCACCGACGCCGTACTCGGGGTGCTCGCCGACCCCGCGCGCGCCCAGGACCCGGTCTATCCGCTGGCCGTCGCCGCGCTGCGGCTGCTGCCCGCGGACGCCACCCGCCGGCTGTCCGGACGGCTGCGGCTGCCGGGCGCGCCGCCACCGGGACACGCGGGCGCCGACGGCCCGGCGGCCGGCCAGGACACCCGGGGCGGCCGTCTGCACCCGCTGATCGCGGCCCGCAGTACCGCGATGCTGCCCCGGGAGAACCCGCACTTCCAGGACCTGCTGTTACCCGTGGTGGTGGGCGAGTTGCTGGACTCACCGGTCTTCGACGACCGGCTGTACGCGGGCTTCCTGCTGCGCGCGACGCCGTACCGGGCGCCCGTCGCCGACACCCTGGTATGGGAGTTGGGGCGGCAGCGCCCGGCGCAGTCCACGGCGTGGACGACGCGGCTGCTGGAGGCGCTGCGGATCGTCGGCACCCCCGAGGAGCGCCCGTACGTGGAGGCGCTGGCCACCCGGCGCGGGCTGCCGGTCTCCGTGCAGACCGCCGCCGTCCAGGCGCTGGGCCACATGGGCGGCAGCAGCGGTACGGAGGTGTGGCGCACGCTGGTCGCCCGGCACACCGCGGCGGCCCTCGGCGGCGGCCCCGGCAGCCAGGACCTGCTGCACCACGCGGTCTACTCGCTGGCGATCGGCCGCCACACCGACGAGCTGCGGCGGATCGCCACCGTCCATCCGCTTCCGCCGGTACGGACGTCGGCCCGGTGGTGGCTGCGGCTGCCGACGCACATGTATCTCAGCGCGGGGCAGTAAGCGCCGGGCAGTGAGCCCGGGGCGGTGAGACCTCACAGGTCACCCGGGGTGGTGGTGTGAAGCCCGGGCCCACGCGGTGTCTACGCTGGGCATCGTCGCAGCGCCGCGACGGTCCACGTCGTCCCGCCGTACCCCTGGAGCACCCCATGTCCGCCACCCCGGTGGAGAGCAGCCGTTTCCGGACATGGCTCCTGGAGGGGCTGTCCGACATGAGCAAGCACCAGAAGGGGCAGGTCGAGCCGGAGGTCACCCACAAGGGGCAGCGCTGGTGGCGGGTGATGTGCCTGACCGGTGTGGACTACTTCTCCACGCTCGGGTACCAGCCCGGTATCGCCGCGCTGGCGGCCGGGCTGCTGTCGCCGATCGCCACCGTGGTGCTGGTGATCGTCACCCTGGCGGGCGCGCTGCCGGTCTACCGGCGGGTGGCGGAGGAGAGCCATCGCGGCGCGGGCTCGATCGCGATGCTGGAGCGGCTGCTGTCGTTCTGGAAGGGCAAGCTCTTCGTGCTGACGCTGCTGGGCTTCGCGGCGACGGACTTCCTGATCACCATCACCCTCTCGGCGGCCGACGCCTCCACCCACCTCACGGAGAACCCGCACTTCGCGAGCGCCCTGCACAGCCACCAGATGGTGATCACCCTCATCCTGGTGGCCCTGCTGGGCGCGGTGTTCCTCAAGGGCTTCCTGGAGGCGATCGGGATCGCCGTCGCCCTGGTCGCGGTCTATCTGGCGCTGAACGTGGTCGTGGTCGTCGTCGGCTTCTGGCATGTGGCGACCGCCGGGCACCTGGTCACCGACTGGACGAACGGGCTGACCGCGGAGCGCGGCAACGTCTTCGTGATGATCGGTGTCTCGCTGCTGATCTTCCCCAAGCTGGCCCTGGGCATGTCCGGCTTCGAGACCGGCGTCGCGGTGATGCCCAATGTCGAGGGCGACCCGGACGACACCGAGGAGCACCCGGCGGGCCGCATCCGCGACACCAAGAAGCTGCTGACGACGGCCGCGCTGATCATGAGCGTCTTCCTGATCGCCACCAGCTTCATCACCACCGTGCTCATCCCGAAGCAGGACTTCGAGGCGGGCGGCCCCGCCAACGGCCGCGCGCTGGCCTATCTCGCCCACCAGTACCTGGGCGGCACCTTCGGCACGGTCTACGACTTCTCCACCATCGCCATCCTGTGGTTCGCCGGCGCCTCCGCGATGGCCGGTCTGCTCAACCTGATGCCGCGTTACCTGCCCCGCTACGGCATGGCCCCGCACTGGGCGCGGGCGGTGCGGCCGATGGTGCTGGTCTTCACGCTGGTGGCGTTCCTGGTGACCTGGCTCTTCGACGCCAGCGTCGACAAGCAGGGCGGCGCGTACGCCACCGGTGTGCTGGTGCTGATGAGTTCGGCGGCGATCGCCGTGACGATCGCCGCGCACGAGGCCCGGCAGCGCAAGTGGCGGATCGGCTTCGGGGTGATCGCGGTGGTGTTCCTCTACACCACGGTGGTGAACGTCCTGGAGCGGCCGGACGGTGTGAAGATCGGTGCCTGCTTCATCGCGGGCATCATCCTGGTGTCGCTGCTGTCCCGGCTGGCCCGCGCCTTCGAGCTGCGGGTGACCAGCGTGGACCTCGACGACATGGCGGCGCGCTTCGTCCGGGACGTCGCCAGCCGCCGGATCCGCTTCATCGCCAACGAGCCGGGGCTGCGGGACGCGGCGGAGTACCGCGACAAGATGCAGCAGATCCGGGCGGACAACGACCTGCCGCCCGAGGACGACCTGGTCTTCGTCGAGGTCACGGTGCGCGACCCGTCGGAGTTCGAGGCGGCGCTGACCGTACGCGGCCATGTGCTGCACGACCGCTACCGGGTGCTGTCGCTGGAGAGCTCGTCCATCCCCAACGCGCTGGCCGCGCTGCTGCTGCACGTCCGGGACGTCACCGGCTGCAAGCCGCACATCTACTTCGAGTGGACCGAGGGCAACCCCTTCGCCAACTTCCTGCGCTTCTTCCTCTTCGGCCAGGGCGAGGTCGCGCCGGTCACCCGCGAGGTGCTGCGCGAGGCGGAGCCGGACCGCGGCCGGCGGCCGCGGGTGCACGTCGGCTGACGCGTAGGGCATCCGGGTTGCGTGGGCGGCGGAAGCGCGCCGCCCCGCGCGTCCCTCACGGGTGGGCACCATCCTTCTGATGCAATAGGCGTATTGGCCCTCTTTTGTCCATATATGAAAGGACGTCACGACGAGGGTCTGACACGGCCGCGCCAAGGAACTACCCCACCCCTTGGAGACACAGATGTACCTCGCCGGACACGGTTCGCCTCACCGACCGAGGCCGCGCCGCGCACTACGAGCACTCGGTGGCACGCTGATCGCCCTGGCGGCCCTGGTGGCCGCCGTCCCCGGGGCAGCCGCCGCCCCCGACCCGCTCGGCCGGTCGCTCGACCGGGCGACCGGGACGACCGACCGGGCGATCAGCCCCTCCCACCCCGAGCGGGACTGGATGGGATCGTCGGTCGTGGCCCGCGAGGGCCGCTCGGCGAGCACCTCGGCCACCCCCTCGTCCCGGGTCACCCAGACCCCCGGCTTCGACGTCAGCAACTGGCAGGGCACGATCAACTGGCCCGCCGCCTTCGCGAAGGGCGCCCGGTTCGCCTACATCAAGGCGACCGAGGGCACCACGTACAAGGACCCGTACTTCAACACGAACTACACCAACTCGTACCACGCGGGCTTCATCCGTGGCGCCTACCACTTCGCCACCCCGAAGTCCTCCAGCGGCACCGCCCAGGCCGACTACTTCGTCACGCACGGCGGCGCCTGGTCGAAGGACGGCCAGACCCTGCCGCCGCTGCTCGACATCGAGTACCCGCAGACCGGCGCCGCCTGCTACGGCATGAGCCAGAGCGCCATGCGCGGCTGGATCTCGGACTTCGTCAACCGCGTCCACGCCAAGACGACCCGCTGGCCCACGATCTACACCACCACCAACTGGTGGACCACCTGCACCGGCAACAGCACGGCCTTCGCGGCCCACGACCCGCTCTTCGTCGCCCGCTACGCCTCCAGCGCGGGCACCCTCCCGGCGGGCTGGCCCTTCTACACCTTCTGGCAGCACGCCGACTCCGGCAGCTTCCCCGGCGACCAGGACTACTTCAACGGCCCCTACTCCGGCCTCGAAAACCTCGCCAACAACACCTGACCCACCCCCCGAGAAGGCCCGGCCGCCGCCACTTCCCCTCGGCGGCCGGGCCTTCAGGCGTCCCCGCCGTCCCCGCGCTGCCAGGGGAAGGGGGCGAGGTCGGGGGGTGTCCAGGTGGTGCGGGCGGCGGGGGTGGCGAGGGTGGAGGGGCGGTAGAAGCGGGTGAGGAGGCGCTTGTCGAGGAGGGCGGGGTGGCGGGTGGCGAAAGCGGCGAAGTCGCCGGGGCGGGGGGATTGCTGACGGTCCGCCGTCGCGTGATGCCCGACGAGTTCGACCCAGGCGCGGCTGACCGTGGCGTGGTACTTCTGCGGGGCCCCGGCGTAGCGGGCGGTGCGCTGGATGCCGTCGCTGACCAGGGTGACGGCCGCGGGCACCCCGCAGCGGCGTACCGCGAGCCAGGTGAGGTGGACGTGCTGGCGGTGGCCGAAGCGGTCGGCGTCGGCCATGACCTCGGCCATCAGGGCGTCGAAGGAGACGTCGGGGGTCGTCATGAGGGCACCTCCGTCAGGGCCTCAAGGGCGGTGCGCAGGGTGGCGACCGCCTCGGCGGACAGACCGCCGAGCGCGCGGCGCTCCAGGTCGGCGATGGTCCGCCGGATGGTGCCGGCGGTCTCCTGCCCGGTGCCCGTCAGCTCGATGAGCACCGCGCGCCGGTCACCGGGGCGGGCCCCACGGGTGATGTGGCCCCGGCGCTCCAGCCGGTCCAGGACGCTGGTGAGCGTGGTGGGCCGGGTGCCCACGGCGGCGCCCAGCTCGGAGACCGTACGGCCGCGGCCGTCGGCGAGGTTGGCCAGGGCGTTGATCTCCGAGGCGGTCAGATCCAGGTCGACCAGCTCGGCGGCGAGCACCTGAAGGGTGGCGTGCGTGGCCCGCTGCAGCGCGAGCAGGGCCGACCAGTCGGCGGGGGTCGCGGAGGACGGAGATGATACGGAATCGGACTTCACGATTTCGTACTATACGATTTCGCATCACCGGGGGCAAGGGCCGGTCGGGGCCCGGCCGATCAGGCGGAGTGCCGGGCGGTCCGCGGGCGACGGCGGCGGATCAGCAGGGCGGCGGCCACCAGCACCGCGCCGACGATGCCGGCGATGATCGGGACCGTGGTGCCCCAGAGCTCGATGGCGTCGCGGCCGTCGTTGGCCTGGTCGGCGGCGTCCTTCACGGCCGCCGGGGTCTGCTTGTAGGAGGCGTCGCTGACCGGGAGCAGCCCGACGAAGGTGCCGTTGGGCGACTTCACGCCCGCCATGCGCTGCTGCGAGCGCACGAGGTCGATCACCACGCCGGTCTCCGGCTCGACCCAGAAGGTGTCGGCGCCCGCGATGGTGTACGACAGCGGCACCGGGTCACCCAGCTGCGGCAGCAGCGCGCCCAGTTGGGCCTGCTGGGAGGGCGACAGCGAACTGCCCGCGAGGGCCTTGAGCTGCGCGGCGGGGATCGCCTTGGGCAGCCCGGCGAGGATCTGCGCGTCGGCGATCGGCGTCGGGGCGAGCGTGGCCCGGTAGACGTAGGTGTGCAGACCGGACCGGGTCGCCGTGGTCGTGTACCGGACCGGCGTGGTGGTCGCCGTCTCCGGCACCCAGCCGGTGTACGTCTTCTTGTCCGCGCCCAGCGGCCAGCTGACCGTCAGCCCCTGGGCGTTGACCACGGTCCAGCCGCTCGGCGGCTTGGAGACCGGCTCCAGGGTCTTGCGGTTGAGGGCGTACTGCCAGGTGGTCCGCTCGACCGGCGCCCCCGCCGCGTTGATCGTGCGGGCGTCGCTGATCAGCGCGGTGTTGCCGGAGGTCTTCTGCACCTTGACCCGCCGGTCGACGGTCAGCGGCACATTGTGCTTGACGGCGTTGGCGACGTCGTTCTTCGCCAGCGCCTGAGGGTCGAGCAGGGTCGTGAAGACACCCGCGTAGGTGCGCTGCTCGTCGGTGTCGCTGGGCACCCGCGCCACATAGGTCGGCTCGATGTAGAACGCCGTCACGAACGCGGCGGCGATCAGCAGCAGACCGACCACGACACCGCTGATCCTCAATACCTTCATACCGGCCACAGTCCCCGCCCAGTCCCCCCGGGACCGCACACCCCGCCGCGACGCCCGCCGTTCGGCGGTACACGTTCAGCCGAACGCCGCAGGAGCGGTGGTGAGGGTGGGTCAGCAGCCCGCCGGCGACACGGCGGCCCATCCACAGGCTCTCCACAGGCTCCGCCTGGCCGGATCCCATCGGTCGGGAGGCGGCCATCCGGCCGACATGGCACCGCGAAACGGCAGAAGATCCCACGAATCCGCGTCCGGCTGGTTAAAGGTCCAGTTAAGGACTGCGGCGTGATGTTCACACCGGTGCGAACCGGCGTGCACACTACAGCGCACCGCTGGCCGTGAGCGCTGCGCGCACGGCTCGAACCTCCCTACGGACCAATACGTTTGGAGTCGTCATCACCGGAATACAACATCTCCGTGTCTCACGCCGCCGTGCCGCCGTGGTCGCGGCGGCCTCGCTGGCCGTGGTGTCCGGTTCGCTGCTGGTGGCCGCGCCCTCACAGGCCGCCGGACCGACGGCTGTCGGGCGGACCATCGAGGGCAGCCACCCCGCCTGGGCGACGCCCGCGAGCGACGCCGGCGCGGTGCCCGCCTCCACCCAGATCACCGGGACGGTCTATCTGGCCGGTCAGGACCCCGCGGGTCTGACGGCCTACGCGACGGCCGTGTCGGATCCGGACAGTGCGAACTACGGCAGGTTCCTCAGCCCGGCCGCGTTCAAGGCGCGCTTCGGCGCGACGAGCGCGCAGGTCGCGGCGGTCCGCAAGTGGGCGGTCGGCGCGGGCCTCACGGTCGTGCGCACCACCGACCACGCGGTCACCGTCAAGGGCACCAACTCCGCGCTCACCAAGGCGTTCGGCACCGGCATCCACCAGTACCGCGTCTCCGGCAAGCTGCGGCACGCCCCCGCGGGCAACGTCGTGGTCCCGGCCTCCGTGTCCTCCGCGATCCTCGGGGTCACCGGCCTCGCCTCGCAGGGCCCCACGGTCAAGCCCGACTCGGTGAAGGTCAGCAGCGGCACGTCCGCGACCGACCCCGGCTCCAAGCCCGCCGACGGGCTGCCGACCACCGAGACCTGCTCGGACTACTGGGGCCAGAAGCTGGCCACCGGCGCACCGGCCGGCTACACCAAGGGCCCTGTGCCGTTCGACCAGTGCTCGTTCTACCCCGCGCAGCTGCGCAAGGCGTACGGCATCACGGCCACCGGTCTGACCGGCAAGGGCGCGACCGTCGCCATCGTGGACGCGTACGGCAGCCCGACCATGCTGGCGGACGCCAACCAGTACTCGGTCAACCACGGTGACAAGGCGTTCCGCGCGGGCCAGTACCGCGAGATCGTCGACCCGAGCCAGTGGAACAGCCAGGACCTGTGCGGCGGCCCCGAGGGCTGGGCTCCGGAGGAGTCGCTGGACGTCGACATGGCGCACGGGCTCGCCCCCGACGCCAAGGTCGTCTACGTCGGCGCCAACTCCTGCACCGACGACGACCTGCTGAGCGCGATCAGCACGATCGTCGACAACCACCTCGCGGATGTCGTCTCCAACTCGTGGGGCGAGATCATGCACACCTCGGACAACGCGGACATCACCGCGTCCGAGATCGCCGCCTACGAGCAGGTCTTCAAGCAGGCGGCGGCCGAGGGCATCGGCATCGGCTTCTCGGCGGGCGACTGCGGCGACAGCAGCCCGCTGGCCGCCGCGACCGGCGTCAACTGCCAGGCCGACACCTCGCGCGCCCAGGCCAACTGGCCCGACTCCGACCCGTGGGTGACCTCGGTCGGCGGCACCGCCCTCGGCGTGTCCGACAAGTCCGGCCGCTACGGCTTCGAGACGGACATGGGCACGCTGCGCTCCAACCTCTCCGCCGACGGCACGAGCTGGGTCCCCGCGGTCCCGTCGCCGTTCTACTTCGGTGGTGGCGGCGGTACCAGCGAGGACTTCGCGCAGCCGTGGTACCAGCGCGGCACCGTACCCAACTCGCTGGCGCACACCCTGATGACGGGTGCGCACAGCGGGCACGCCCAGCGCGTGACGCCGGACGTGTCGATGAACGGTGACCTGTACACCTCCGTGCTCGTCGGGATGACGACCGACGGTGTGTACAGCGAGGGCGGCTACGGCGGCACCAGCGTCTCCAGCCCGGAGTTCGCCGCCGTCCAGGCGGACGCGATGCAGGCGCGGCACCACGCCGTCGGCTTCGCGAACCCGTCGCTGTACGCGCGGTCCCCGCTGTTCCGTGACGTCGTCGACCGGCAGGCGCAGCACTCCACGACGCCGCTGAGCAGCATCGTGGACTTCGGTGTCGTCGGCGGCGCCCTGAAGGTGCGTCTGGTCGCTTTCGGCCAGGACACCTCGCTGAACGCCGTCCGCGGCTTCGACAACGCCACCGGAGTCGGTTCGCCGACCGCCACCTACCTGAACTCCTTCCGGTAGGACGCGCGCCCGGAAGGAGGTCTTCCGGGCGCACGCAAGCGGCACAGCAGGACGTGGGGCCCGGCGGAGTACCGACTCCGCCGGGCCCCACGGGCGTTCATGGCCAAATTGATTCGTACGTCCGAATGGAAGTACGAACACGTGGTCGGCATTTCACCGGATCTCCTGATACTGAGGGACAGGGCTGATCCGCCCTCACCACCCACCGTCCGGAGGCCACCCATGCCCCAGACCATCGCCGCCACCACCGCCATCATCGACGCCTGGTTGTCCGGCGCCGAGTCCGCCCACGGTCAGGCCAACCCGGCCGGACCGCTGTATGTCGGAGGCAGCGCCGCCGAGGCCGCGCTGACCGACCCGACCGACGCGCTCTACGGCTTCTGTTCCAGCCCGAGCGGTTCGCGCGGGAGCTACTGCTGCTGATGGCGGCGGTCCCGCGATAGGCACTTCCGCACGTCCCGGGCCCACGACTCCGCCACGGTTTCGCGGGCCCGGTCCGGGTTCTGGCGGCGCGACGGAGGGCGGACCTGTGGGTGGTTCGGCAGGTGGTTCGGCAGGCGGTTCCGACACGGCGGACGGCACGCGTACGGCGACGGAGACGGGACAGGACCAGGACGCGTGGTTCGCGCGCCCGGTCGCCCGGGTCGCCCGGCCGTGGGAGCGGGAGCTGGCCCGGCGGCTGGCCGCGATCGGCGGGCTCAGCGCCGCGGAACGCGCGGTCATCCAGGACGCCGGACAGGTGTCGCTGCGGCACTCGCTGCACGCCAAGCTGTCCCGGCTGTTCCTGATCGAGCTGCACGCGCTGCGGCTGGCGGGCGGGCGGTCCGGCGACGCCACGGCGAGCGGTGGCGCCGCCACCTGGTCCGCGTTCCTCGAACAGGCCGACACCGACGGCTATCTGGACCGGCTCGCCCCGCGCTACCCCGCCCTCGCCTCCCGTGTCGACTCCGTCGCCCGGCTGTCGGTGGCCGCGGTCACCTCCTTCGCCGTACGGCTGGCCGCCGACCGCGCCCTGCTCGGACAGCTGACCGGGGCACCGGCCGGAGAGGTCCGCGGCGTCGAGTTCGGCGCGGGCGACACCCATCGCGGCGGACTGACGGTGAGCCGGGTCGACCTCGCCGGCGGCACCGTGATGTACAAGCCGCGGGACTCCGCGATCGACGCCGCGCTCGGCGCGCTGCTGGACGAGGTCCACCAGGCCCTCCCCGGCGCGCCCGCCCCCGGGGAGCGCATCCGGGTGCCGCGCGTCCTGGTCCGCGACGGCTACGGATGGGCCGAGTTCGTCCGCCACCGCTACTGCGCCGACGACCGCGAACTCGCCGTCTTCTACCGCGGCATCGGCCACTGGCTGGGTGTGCTGCGGCTCCTCGGCGGCACCGACATGCACGCCGAGAACATGGTCGCCGCCGGTCCCGTACCGGTGGTCGTGGACTGCGAGACGCTGTTCGACACCCCGGCGCCGTTCCCGCCCAGCGGCCGGGGCGACGCGGTCGACGTGGCGGCCGCGGCCATCCGCCGTACGGTGCTGCGCACCGGTCTGCTGCCGGTACGCGGCGGCGGCTACGCCCTCGGCGGCGTCGACATCTCCGGGGTCGGCGCGCTGCCCGGCCAGCAACCGCGTATCCCCACCCCCGTCATCGCCGACGGCGGCACCGGCGCCGCGCACCTCCAGGTCGACCTGGTCAGCATGCCGACCGCGGGCAACCACCCCAGCGCCACGCCGGTGCTCAGCGCCTACTGGGACCGGGTCCTGGAGGGCTTCCGCGAGATGACGGCGCACCTGCGGCGGCTGTTCGATGACGGCCCGTCACCTCTGCTGCGGCGCTTCGAGGGGGTCCGGGCGCGCCGGATCCTGCGGCCGACGCAGGCGTACGTGGACATCGCCCGCATGCTGTGGCACCCGGCGTCGCTGCACGACGAGGCGGCCGCGGTGGCGCGGGCCCACGACATCCTGCTCCGCAACGCCCGGGTGCTGCCCGGGGCACCGACCGAACCCGCGGCCGTCGCGGCGGAGATCGCGGACCTGCTGGTCGGCGACGTGCCGATGTTCGGCTTCCGGGTGGACGCGGCGGCCGTCACCGCGGCCGTCGACGACTGGCGCACCGCGGACATGGCGTTCGAGGAGTCGGTCGTCCAGGACGCGCTCGTCGGCGCCTACCTCAACGAGCGTTCCCTGCCGCCGCGCATCCAGGAGCCCGCCCGCGACCCGCACAGCCGCGGCGCCGACACCAGGCGCCGCGCGCTGGCGGCCAGGCTGGTCCGCGAGCTGTGCGACGGGGCGGTGCGCGGCGACGACGGTACGGTCACCTGGATCAGCCCGGTCTTCACCCCCGCTGGATGGTCGATCAGGGTGCTGCCCGCCGACCTCTACACCGGCCAGGGCGGGGTGGCGCTGGCGCTCGCGGAGTACGTGACGGAGGTGCGCGCCGGGCGCGCCGACGAGGTGCCGGGGGTGGCGGAGTGCCTGGACGGCGCGCTGCGGGTACTCGTCACCACCGAGGACTCCACGCCCACCCCCTCCGCGGGGGCCTTCAGCGGCGCCGCCTCCCAGGTCTGGACGTGGACGGCGCTGCACCGCGTCCTGGGCGAAGACTGGCTGCTGGACCGCGCGGTGACGCGGGCCGCGCTCCTCGACGACGACGGTCCGGCCGGTCTGGTCGCGGCCGACCAGGACATCGACCTGCTCAACGGCGCCGCGGGCGCCGTCGTCCCGCTGCTCGGCCTGGCCGCGCTCACCGGCCAGGACCGCTGGCTGGGCACGGCCGCGCGGGTCGGCGGGCAGTTGCGGGCGCGGGCCACCGTCGACGCGGTCGGCGCCCGCTGGGCGACCCGGCTCAACCCCGAGGGCATCGGCGGGTTCGCCCACGGCGCGACCGGCATCGGCTGGAGCCTGGCCCGCCTCGCTCTCAGCGACGCGGGCACCCCCGCCGAGCGGGACGGCTGGCGCGACCTCGCCGCGCGGGCCTTCGCCTACCAGGAGTCGCTCTACCGCCCCGACGAGGGGAACTGGCTCGACGTGCGGATCGGCAGCGAGCAGGATTTCTTCACCAGTTGGTGCCACGGCAGCGCGGGCATCGGCCTCGCCATGCTCGACCTCCACCGCCGTGCGGGCGACCCGCGGCATCTCGACGCCGCCCGCCGCGCGGGCCGCGCCTGCGCCGCGGAGGGCTTTGGCTGGAGCCACACCCTGTGCCACGGGGATCTCGGGTTGTGGGCCGTACTCGACGCCATCCGCGGCGCCGATCCCTCCTGGGCGGGGCCCACCCGTGACCAGCTCGACGCCGAGCTTCTCACCGGGCTCGAGCAGCGGGGCCCCGTCGGGGGGCTGGCCCGTGAAGCGTTCTCCCCGAGCCTCATGTCCGGCCTCGCCGGCGTCGTCCACACCCTCCTCCACCTCCACCCCGCCAGCGACTTGCCGTCCCCTCTGCTCCTCACCTAGCCCGTCCACGGAGGACCGTGCCCCGAAGGGGCGCGAGGAACTGCGCGACCAGCCGTCGCGTGGCTGCAGGTCACCACCGGCCCCAATGGGGCAGACGCGTTGTCTCCCGACCACCGGCCGGTGGGGGCTGAGCGCGCAGTTCCCCGCGCCCCTTCGGGGCACGTCCGGTGCCCGGTCCACCGCAAGCGCAGCGCGCTTCCCCGCGCCCCTTCGGGGCACGGTCCTCCCGTGGACGGAGTGCGGGGTTTACAGGAGGGCGGGGCTGGGCCACGCTCTGGGCCATGAGCGTTCCCCAGGAGAAGGTTGCCGTGGAGCCACGGCTGAGTGAGGCCATCGCCGTCGCGGCCGAGCGAATAGCGGAGGTGTTGCGGTCGTGCCGGGACGGCGCGGTGAGGATCCCGGGGGCGGAGTGGTCGGTCGGGGAGGCGGCAGCGCACTTGGTGCAGGCGAATGAGTTGATGGCGGCGCTGGCGGAGGGCCGGGAGCAGCCGTACGGAGACGGGACGCCGGGAAGTCTGGCGGCGGCGAACGCCGAGGCGCTGGCGGCGTTCGGCGAGCGCGATCCGGCCGTCCTGGCGGAAGGGATCGTGAAGCACGCGGTCGCCTTCAACGCGGCGGCGGCCCCGCGCCCAGCGGACAGCACCTGTGTGACGCCCATGGGCGCGATGGACCTGCCCACCCTGGCGTCGTACCTGCTGACGCACATGCTCGCGCACGGCTACGACATGGCCGTCGCGCTGCGCCGCCCGCACATGATCGACCGGGACGGCGTCGAGCTGTGCCTGCCGTTCCTGCGTACCGCGATGCCCCGCGCGGTCTCGCCCCGTACCGCGGCCGCCCGGCACAACGCCTGCTACGACCTGCGGGTACGCGGCGGCGAACGCTTCGCGGTGACCTTCACCGACGGCGCCGCGGTCGTGACCGGGGAGCCGCCGCGCCGGCCGGACTGCACGATCGTGTCCGAGCCGGTCACCTTCTTCCTGCTGGCCATGGGCCGCCGCACCCCGACCGCCGCCCTCCTCGGCGGCAACATCGTCGCCTGGGGCCGCAAGCCCTGGCTGGCCCCGGGCTTCCCCGGCCTGTTCGCCGTCCCGTAACGGCGGCCGGGCGGCGGGGCGTCAGCCGAAGCGGCCGCCCACGTAGTCGGCGGTGCGCTGGTCGGCGGGCGTGGAGAACATCGCGTCGGTCGGTCCGTGCTCCACGATCAGCCCCGGGGTGCCCTGCTCGGCGAGGAAGAAGGCGCAACTGTCGGAGACGCGGGCCGCCTGCTGCATGTTGTGGGTGACGATGACGATCGTCACCTCGTGGGCGAGCTCGCGGATGGTCTCCTCGATCCGCCGGGTGGACGTGGGGTCGAGCGCCGAGCACGGCTCGTCCATGAGGAGCACCTTCGGCCGGATCGCCACCGAGCGGGCGATGCACAGCCGCTGCTGCTGGCCGCCGGAGAGCGCGCCGCCGGGCTGCCGCAGCCGGTCGCGGACCTCCTTCCACAGACCGGCCTTGGTCAGGCACTCCTCCACCAGCGCGTCCTTGTCCGAGGACGCCATCCGCACCCCGGTCAGCTTCAGTCCGGCGGTGACGTTGTCGTAGATGGACATGGCGGGGAACGGGTTGGGCTTCTGGAAGACCATGCCGACCTGGCGGCGGGCCTCGGTGAGGCGGCGCCCGGCGGCGTAGATGTCGTCGCCGTCCAGCAGCACCTCACCGGCGAGCGCGGCGCTGGGCACCAGTTCGTGCATCCGGTTGAGGATCCGCAGGAAGGTCGACTTGCCGCAGCCGGACGGGCCGATCAGCGCGGTCACCCGGCCCGCGGGCATGGTCAGTGACACCCGGTCGAGGACCTTGTGGCTGCCGAACCACGCCGAGATCCGCCGGGCGTCCAGGGTCGCGCCGCCCGCCGGTCCCGCCGTACCGGTGTACGGCGGCAGCGGCATGGTGGCCTCGGCGCCGCTCAGCGTCTCGGTACCGGCGGCGCCGGTCGGGCTCTCACTGCTCATGGGGTTCACGGGTCCTCACATCGAGTTGGGAAGCAGCAGCGCCACGTTGTCCGCGACGAGCAGGCCGAGTACGGCGAGCAGCGGGACGCCCACCACCCAGGTGTGCGGACGGCCCCAGCGCAGGTGCGCCCAGGTCATGGCGGCCGCCGCGAGGACGAGCGCCTGGCCCCAGAGCACCAGCGGCAGCCAGCCGTCGTGTTCCACGGCCATCGGCTTCTCGTCGGCCGGCAGCGCGGCGGTGGCGACCGCGGGCGCGGACGCGGGCTGGACGGCGGAGACCAGGTCCGCGTCGACCCGCAGGATGCCGTGCGGCATGAAGGCGGTGCCGTCGGCGGTGATGAGGGTGAGCCGCCCGGCGCCTGCGGCGAGCGGCGCCGGCTGCGGGTCGCCGCCGCGGCGCAGCCCGAGCACCCGGTAGCGGGCGGTGCCCTGACCGGTCGTCACCGTGAAGGTCTGGCCGGGCCGCAGGTCGCCGAGGTGGCGGAACGGTCCGCCGTAGGTGGCCTGGCGGGCCATGATGACGCTGACCCCGGCCTGGCCGGGCAGCGGGGTGTCGCGGCGGTGGCCGGGGCCGCGGACCAGGATCCGCGAGGTGGTGCCCTCGTGGACGACCTCCCGCAGATGCAGTTCGGGGATGCTGAGCACCGCCAGCAGCGCGCCGGAGGTGAACGGCTTGACGCCGGGGCCCGCGTCGGCGGCAGCCCCGGGGGCCGCGGGCCCGACGGGGGCGGTGCCGTTGGCCAGGTCGGCGCGCAGGGTGGCGTAGTCGACCTGCCGGTCACGGTCGTGCCGGATGTCACCGAGCAGTCCGACGTCCACGACGAAGCCGAGGAGCAGCACCGCGAGGATGGTCAGCGCGGTGCCCGCCACCCGCAGCCCGGGCCCGGCCGGGCGCGCGGTGCGCGCCCGGCCGGTGGGTGCGGAGGTGGGCCGGTCCGGGCCCGCGGCGGACGCCGCGGGCCTGACCGTGGTGGTGGGGGCGGTCATCCCACCCTCACCGGGACGGAAGCGGCGGAGCCGTCGGCGTACCCGGAGCGCTTCGCCGTCACCCGGACCGAGATCAGGTGACCGTGGTCCGCGGAGGTCAGGACGTACGCCGAGTGGACCGCGCCGCGGATGACGTGCCCGTCACGCAGCCAGACGTAGGTGTACGAGCTGGCCACCGGGCTCCAGGTGCCGTTGCGCGCGGCGATCCTGTGGCCGGTCCTGACGGTGCCCGCCAGTGTGGGGCGGACGGTGTTGTGCAGGGCCGCGCCCAGGGCCACGCTCACCCCGGGGCTGGTCGCCGTCGTCTTGCCGGTGCTGTTGGCGGCGGTCGCCCGGCAGGCGATCTTGTGCCGGTAGTCGGCCGCCTGCAGCACATGGGTGTGCGCGGTGTACCCGCTGATCACGGTGGTGTCGCGCAGCCAGGCGTACGTCACGGACGTGGCGCCGCCGAACGTCACCGCGCAGGTCACCGTGGCGCCGACCTTCGCGGTGCCGGTCACCTTCGGCGCCGTGACGACCGACGGGGGCTTGATCTTGACCGTCAGCGAGGTGCCCGCGGAAGTGGACGGCAGGAACGCCGCCGAATCGGCGGGCGTGAACCGGGCGCTGAGGGTGTGGGCGCCGACCGCGAGCGTGCCGGTGGTCAGCTTCGCGCTGCCCGCGGCCACCGCGACCGGGGACCCGACCGCCTTCGTCCCGTCCATGAACTGCACGGACCCGGCCGCGCCCGCCGGGGCGACGGCCGCGGTGAGCGTGACGGACGTGCCCTGGACGACGGAACCCGCGGGGGCCACCGTCAGGGCGGTCGTCGTGGCGACGGCCGGCGCGGTGGTCTGGTACGCCGTGTTGGACGTGAACCAGACCGACGCGCCGAAGCCGCCGTAGGTGGCCGAGCCGAACGCCGCCCGGCAGGTCAGCGTGAAGTCGTACCGCCCTTGCAGGGTGCTGAATCCCGCCGTGCTGGCGTAGTCCCGCATGGTCTGCGTCAGCGGCACCACGATCCCGCCGTCCGGCGTGTTGGAGTAGGTGCTGATCGGCGAGTTGCTGACCACGTTCTGGCCCGCGGCCGGGAAGCCGGAGCCGGTCACCGACACGATGAGGTTGGTCGCGTCGGCGGGGCACGGGCCCGCGGTGGTGAGCTGCATCCCGCTGGTGTCGGTGCCCGTCGCCGGGAACACCCCCATGGCGCCCGGCACGTCGGCCTGGGCTGCGCCGGTCGCGAGCGCCACGGTCCCGGCGGCGAGGAGCCCGGCGACGGCGACGGCCAGGGACCGGCGAGCGGCTGTGAACATCATGCTGGCCTCTTCCGGGTCAGTCGTTGAGGGTGAGCTCGGCGGCCTGCTCGCGGCGGCGGCGGGTCTGCCAGACGGCGGCGCCGCCGACCAGCAGCAGGATCCCCGCGGCGGAGCCGATCACGGCCACGTCGGTACCGGTGTGGGCCAGCGAGCCGTTGCCGCCCACGGTGGTGGACACGCCCTGCGAGGAGCCGCCGTCGGACGAACCGCCGCTGGTCGAGCCGCCGGTGGAGGCGGTGTCGGTCGGCGTGGCGGTGGCCGAGTCGGTCGGGGTCGCGGTGTCGGTCGGGGTGTCCGTCGGCGAGGTGGTGTCGGTCGGCGTGCCCGAGGGGGACGTGGTGTCCGTCGGCGTACCGGACGGCGACGTGGTGTCCGTCGGCGTGCCCGACGGCGACGTGGTGTCGGTCGGCGTACCGGACGGCGACGTGGTGTCCGTCGGGGTGCCGGACGGCGAGGTCGTGTCCGTCGGGGTGCCGGTCGGCAGGCTCGGGTCGGTGTTCTGGTACGTCGTGTTGGACGTGAACCACATCGAGGCGGTGAAGTCGCCGAAGGTCGAGGAGCCGAACGCGGCGCGGCAGGTCAGCGTGAAGTCGTACCGGCCCTTGAGGGTCGAGAAGCCCGCGGTGTTGGCGTAGTCCCGCATGGTCTGGGTCAGCGGGACGGCGATGCCGCCGGAGGGCGTCGACTGGTAGGTGCTGATCGGCGAGTTGCTGACCACGTTCTGGCCCGCGGCGGGGAAGCCGGAGCCGGTCACCGACACGATGATGTTGGTCGCGTCGGACGGGCACGCCCCGGCCGTCGTCAGGGTCACGCCACTGGTGTCCGTGCCGGTCGCCGGGGACACGGCCATGGCGCCCAGGACGTCGGCGTGCGCGGTGGACGCGGCCATGACGCCGGCCGCCACTCCGCAGGCCAGCACGATCGATCCGAGGCCGGCCGCGGCCGGGCGGGACAAGCGAGTGCTCAACACGATGGGTCTCTCCTCCTGACGCGGCCTGGGTGACCGCGTGCGTGGTGTGGTGCGTGGATTCCGGGTGGGGATCCGAAGGGGATCCGGGTGGGGGTCCTCCGGGGACCGCGCGGGCCGGTCGGCGGCGCGCGGCCCGCGGTCAGTCGTCGGCCGCCGTCCTGGCGACGCGCGCCCTGCGGCCCCGCACCCATTGGGCGGCCCCGCCGGCGAGCACCAGGAAGGCGACGGCGAAGCCGGCCACCGACCAGGCGACGAGCGGGGAGTTCGCGTGGTGCGGCCCGTCCGCCGTGTCGATGACGCGGCCGGCCGTCCCCGGGGTGGCCGTCCCGGTGGCCCCGGGGGCCGGGGACGGCACCGCGCCGGGTGCGGCGGGCGTACCGGAACCGCCGGTGCCGCCGGTGCCGCCCGTGGTGCTGGGCTGCCCCGCGGGGTTCGAGGCGCCGGGCGCGGCGGGCATCGCGTTCGGGTCCGAGTTGGGGTCCGCGCCCTTGGTCGCGGCCGGGTCGGCGCCCGCGGCCTTCGTGCCGTCCCGGTAGGCACCGGCGGACGCGAAGCGCAGGCTGCCGGTGAAGTCCCGCAGGCTGGTCCGGTCGAACGCGCCCTTCAGGCAGGTGACGGTGAAGGTGTAGGTGCCGCGCAGGGTGGTGAATCCGGCCGTGCTCGCGTAGTCCCGCATGGTGTACGTGAGCGGGATCGACAGTCCGCCGCCGGTGGTCTTCGGGTACGTGGCGAGCGGCGAGTTGCCGACCACGATCTGGCCGCCGTGCGGGAAGCCGGCGCCGGCCACCCGGGCGATGACGTTCGTCGTCGCGGGCGGGCAGGGCGCCGCGGCCGTCAGGGTGATCGACTGGGTGACGCTGCCGTGGCCGGGCGTCACGGTGAGCTGGCCCGCGGACGCGGCGGAGGCGTGCGGCGCGGCCACCCAGAGCACGGCCGCGGCCAGCGCCATCGTGGTGGGCGCGGCGGCCCGGGGGCTGCGCGGCTTGCGCGAACCGGGCGCGGTGCGGCCCGCGGTGTCGCGGCCCGCTCCGCCGCGGCGGCGGCGCACGAACCGGACGACCAGGACGGTGACGGCCGCGAGCAGGAGCAGCAGCAGCGCCAGCAGCGTCCAGGGCACGGCCCAGAAGCCGGCCGAGGCGGTGGCGCGCGGGAGCACGGTCTGCCGCACGTCGCCGCGCACCGGCGACGGGTCGGCGGTGACGGTGGCGGTGTCGCGCACCGAGGGCCGGACCCCGGTGGCGGCGGCGGTCACGGTCAGCTTGCTGCCGGGCAGCAGTTCGGGGATGTCACGGGGCTGCGTGACGCGCGCGGAGCCGCCGAACAGGTCGCGGATCCGGACCGCCTGATGGGCGGCCAGCCGTACGTTGCCGGTGTTGTGCAGGGTGTACGTCACGGTCGCGGAGCCGGAGCCGAAGGGGTTCGCGGTGCCGTGGTACGAGGTGTGCACGTTCTCGACGGCGAGCCTGGGGGTCAGCTGCCCGGCCACCCGCAGATAGACCCGGGCGCCGACGCGCTGGTCGACCTTGACCTTGTCGCCCTTGGCGTCGGTGCGCACCCCGGACAGCGAGGCGACGATGCCGCCGACGTGGTCGCCCGCGGTGGCCTTCGCCGGGACCTTGAGGGTGAAGGCGACGATGACGCGCGAGCGGCTGGGCACGGTCACCTGGCTGGTGCCCAGGGTCACCCAGGAGCCCGCGTCGGTGGACTTGCGCCCGCCCGCGAGGAGGTCGAAGCCGCCCTCCGTGGTGTTGATGGCGTCGGCGGCGTAGACGTGCAGGGTGAGCGGCTTGGCGCTGTAGTTCCAGACCGCGATGTGGTCGCTGACCGCGGCGCCGGGCGTCACCCCGTAGGAGAAGTTCGGCCGGGTGTCCGGCTTCTTGGCCGACGAGGGCTGGACGCCGAAGGTGGAGCGCCCGCTCGGCCCGGTGTCGTGGAGTGCCTGACCGGACGGGAGCGCGGGTGCGGCCGAGGCGGCCCCGGCGGCCGGGAGGACGGTGAGGAGGCAGGCCGCCAGGACGGCGGCGAGACGGCGTGCTGTTCTCGTGATCATGTCAGGACGTCCGATCGGGCGCGGTCAGGGCGGCGGTGCCGGGTCGTACGGGCAGTGCGGGTCGTGCGGGTCGTGCAGGTGGTGCGGGCAGTGCAGGTCGTGCGGGGAGCGGGCCGGGACGGGCGGCGCGCCCGTCCCGGCCCTGGGGGTGGTGGCCACACACCGCCACCCCCTGGTTCACCCGGTCAGATGGCCGTCAGGGTGAGGGTCGCGGTGTAGGTGCCGGCGACGGTCGAGGTCGGCACGTTGAGGGCCAGGTCGGCGCCGAAGTGGGCGGTGCCCAGGCCGGTGCCGGTGGCCAGCGAGCGGGAGGACTTCAGACCCGCGGTGCCCGGGTCGCCCGGGGCGACACCGTTGGCCGCGGCGACCGAGGAGCCGGCCGTCACGGTCTGCGCCACGGACTTGTCCACGACGTTCGGGGTCCAGCCGAGGTTCTGGCCGTTGATGGCGTGGGTGCCGCCGTCGGTGAAGTCCGAGACCTGGCCGCTGACGGACCAGCCCGGGTTACCGGCGCGGGTGTCGGTGAGGGTGACGGGGTTGATCTTGCCCGCGGTGGTCAGCAGGTCGCCGTTGGCGTTGAGGACCGGGGAGGGCAGCGTCACGTGCGGGTTGTCCACGGAGATGACCAGCGCACCGGCGTTGACGGTGGTGGTGATGTCCTCGGACGCGGTGACACCGGTGAAGGCGCCGATGGTGTAGGCGATCGCCGCCGAGTCCGAGCCCAGGTACGCCGCCGGGTTCGCGGGCACGAAGGTCGCGGAGAACGAGTGGGCACCGGTGCCGAGGCTGCTGGTGGAGTACGTCGCGGTACCGGCGGAGACCGGGACCGTGGCCAGCGTGGTGGTGGTACCGGCCACGGTGTCCTGGAACTTCACCGAACCGGCGGCCGCGGACGGCGCGACCGTGGCGGTGAACTGCACCGGGCTGAACTGCGCCGCCGTACCGGCCGGGGAGACGGCCAGCGCGGTGGTGGTGGGCGTGGCCGGCGCGGTGTTCACCACGAACGGCACGGCCGAGGAGGCCGACGCGTTGAAGGAGGTGCCGCTGGGCGCGAACTCCACGGTCAGCGAGTGGTTCCCGGCGGTCAGGTTGCTGGTGGTGAGCGCGGCGGTGTCGTTGGAGACCGCCACCGGGTTGCCCAGCGCGACGCCGTTGTCCTTGAACTGGACCTGGCCCGCGGTGCCGGCCGGCGCCACGGTCGCGGTCAGCGTGACCGGCGAGCCCGCGGTGACGGGGCTGGCCGGGGAGACCGCGAGCGTCGTGGTGGTGTCGGTCTTCACGCTCGGGTCGGTGTTCTGGTACGCGGTGTTGGAGGTGAACCACACCGACGCGGGGAAGTCACCGAGGCTGGCGCCGTTGAACGCGGTCCGGCAGGTGACGACGAACGTGTACTTGCCCGTCAGGGTCGAGAAGCCGGCCGTGTTGGCGTAGTCGCGCATGGTCGACGACAGCGGGATGATCAGGCCGCCGTTGGCCGTGGTGCCGTAGGTGGAGATCGGCGAGTTGCCGACCACGTTCTGGCCCGCGGCCGGGAAGCCGGAACCGGTCACCGACACGATGACGTTGGTGGCGTTCGCCGGGCACGCGTCCGACGTGCTGAGCGACATGCTGGAGGTGTCGGAACCGGTGGCCGGGGTGACCACGGCGGTGCCGATGTTGGCGGCACTCGCCGACTCGGCCGTCACGAGGCCGATCGTGGCGGCGCCCACCAGGCCCGCGAGGCTGCCTGCCAGGACCCGCGAGAATCTGTTCTTCAACACTGTCGTGCTCTCCCTCTGGGAAGGAATTCGAAAGTGACGAAAGCGAGGTGACATGGGGGGATGAGCACGTGCGTCACGGGGTCTGCTGGCTGGTGTCGCCGCAGTGCGCGTTGGTCGCGAAGCCGTAGGTGTTGATCAGGTTCGACTGCTGGCAGATCAGCGAGTTGCTGCCGGCGAAGACGGTGCTCCACGGCGCGGTCGCGATCTTGCTGGTCGGGATGACGTTGTAGACGTCGCGCTTCACACCGAAGTTGCTGTTCAGCGTGGTGGGCGACACACCGTCGACGGTGCCGAGGATCGCGCGGCCGCGCAGGTCGGCGATGGTCTGCGAGCTCTGCGCGATGTACTGCGCGATGGAGAACGGCGCGATGGAGTTGTCGTCCAGGACGCGGCCGTCGTGCTCCTCGACCGGGGCGCCGTTCTTGGTGTCCTTGATGCAGGGGTACACGCCCGCGACCACGTCGGCGTCGGTGATGCCCATGGTGGACTCCCAGAACGAGCGCGTGCCGGAACCCGCCTGCGGCAGGTACACGGTGAGCCCGAAGTTCGGGGCGGTGCCCACGTAGTTGGGGTCGCAGTGGTAGATCGCCTTGAGGTCGGTCAGGGCGAGCTTGCGCGGCACGGCGCTGGTGGGCGTGATCGCGTAGCTGACCGCGTCCACGGCGAACGGCACGTAGGTCAGACCCGGGGTCGCCGCCGACAGGTTCAGGCTGGAGGACCGGGAGAAGTCCAGGCAGTTGTTGGCGGCCGCGAGCGAGTTGGACAGCGCGGTACGGCCGGCGCCCGAACCGTTCGGCCGGGCGATGGTGCAACCCGGGGTGGTGGCGGGGTCCTTGGTGGTGATGTTGGCCGAGCCGACGGCGTCGTAGGAGCCGATCACCTTCACGCCGTTGATCGTCACGACGTTGGACAGGCCGTTCATGACGCCCTGCGTGGTGTCGGAACCGACACCCGAGAGCTGCCGGTAGGTCGGCGTACCGGAGGGGTCGGCGGAGGCGACGCTGCCGCAGACGGTCCCGGTGAGGAGACCCGCGACGCCGATGGCCGCCGCGACGATCTTTCTGGTGTTCACTGACATTTACCTTTCGGATACGCTGAAGCCGGGTGATGCCCGGCAAGGACATTGGTCAGACAGTTCGTTGGACCGGACCTGTCGATGTGCTGGAGTCGGGTATCACCCCTTTCCGTCGTCTGGTGGCGTCGGCGTTCCCCGGTCGAACCGGGCGCGCAGCGCGAGCGACAGCCGCGGCGCCACACGGGGCAGCAGCGGACCGCCCGCGGCCGCGACGAGGCCGGTGACGAGGACGATCAGGAGGACGTAGCGCAGCGCGCCGAGCGCCCAGGCGGGCGTGAGCGGCAGCGGCCGGTTCGCGGCCACGGGCGTCTGCCCGGCCGGCGCCGAGGACGGCTTGCCGGTGGGGCTCGCCGACGGCGTGGGCGTCGCGCTCTGCGACGACGGTCCGCCCGCGGTGCCCGTGCCGCCGTTGCCGCCGCCGGAGGAGCCCGAACCGCCGCCGGACGAGCCGGAGCCGCCGGAGGAACCGCCGCCCGAGGTGCTCCCGCCGCTGGTGCCGCTGCCGGACGACGCCGGGGCGCCCGCCCGGTTCGCGATCGCGGTCGCCACGTCGCGGGTCTGCTGCCGCAGGTTCGCGGGCAGCGGCGCGTACCCGTCGGGCAGGGTGCCCGCGGCCACGCCGGGCTGCTGCCCGGTGCCCGCCACATAGCGCAGCAGGGTGGCGAAGTCCTGGCCCTCGGCCTTGCCGAGCTGCTCGGGGACGGTCGCGGCGTAGGTGAGCAGGGTGAGCGGGTAGACGCCCGCGCCCAAGGCCCGGGGGTCGGTGTTCAGCGTGCCGCCGACGCCGCCGGGCTTCATCGCCGCCTGTCCGGCGAGCAGGCTCGCGGTGGTGGGGGCGACGAAGTGGCCCGACGCGTTCTGCAGCTTCGCCGTCACCAGGCCGTAGCGGCTGGCGGTCGCGGTGTCGGTCACCGCGAGCACGGCCCGCTGGCCCGCGGTCTGCGGCGGGTTCTTCTTGTACGCGGGCGGGATGGTGGTGTTGTCCCAGGTAGTACGGGCCAGGGTGTCGCCGCGGGCCACCGCGCGGGCGCCGGTGTGCATGTCGGAGGCGTACGGGTGCTTGTCCTGGACGCACAGCGGGTTGTCGGGGTGGTCGGCGAACTGCTGGCAGAACGGGTCGCTCTTCGGGTAGTCGCTGACCGGCAGCTTGATGCCCTTGTACGACGGGTTGACGGTCATCCCGGAGAAGGAGTGGTCGCCGTACCTGCCGGCGTTGTCCGCGACCCCGTTCAGGAACTCCCGTGCGGCCGGGTCCTTGTCGATCCAGTCCCACAGCCGCCAGGCGGAGTCCGACAGCGCCTCGGGCACGATCGCGTCACCGAGGGCGCCGCCGAAGTCCAGGTCGGCGTAGTCCGGGTTGTACTTGCGGAACTCGGGGTCGCGGGCCAGGTTGAACGGGTTCTTCGCGGTGCCGGGCGCGAAGCGCGAGTTGCCGTCCTGGTACGACTCGGTGAGCAGCTTGGCGACCAGCCGCGGGGTGAGGTTGAGACTGGTGAGCCGGGTGCCGTTGCGGGCCTTGACGGCCGGCGGGGCGCCGAAGCCCGCCTGGCTCTCGACGAAGAAGCCGAAGGTGAGCCCGGAGAGGGTGACCGGCGCGTAGACCGGCTTGCGGTCCGGTGGCAACTGGTCGGGTGTGGGCGGCCGGTTGAGGAAGACCATGCCCGGTGTCTTGGAGGCCAGCTTGGCGCGGGCGGTGTCGTCGGTGACCTCGGCGTAGCCGTAGATCGTCTTCTTCCCGGTCTGGCACAGCGCGGGCTGCCAGCGCAGCACCGCCTCGGCCACGATCTCGTCGCCCAGGGTGCTGCGCTCGTCGGCGCCGATCGGGCAGTAGTTGCCGATGGGCTCGAAGCGCAGCGGCACCACGATGCGCTGCTTCCAGTTGGTCGCGCTCAGCGGCGAGGACCGCAGCAGCCCGTTGGGCTGGTTCAGATACGAGTCGCCGTCGACCTCGGTGGTGCCGCGGGGCACCACGACCAGCCAGCAGGACCTGCCCGGGGCGCCGTTGCGCCCCGTGGGCACCTCGCCGCAGCCCAGCCCGGGCGCCTCCAGCGCGGTCTGGACCTCGAAGTACACCTGACCGGTGCCGTTGGAGCCGGTCCTGGCGTAGGGCACCTCGTTGGAGGTGCTCACGTCGTAGAACTCGTTCCAGTTGCCCTTGGTGATGATGTCGCCGGTCACCGAGTGGAACGGCACGTAGCTGATGCCGCTCGGGGTCGGCGGCGGCATCTTCTGCGCCGGGTCGGTCAGTCCGGCGTAGGTGAGCTGCCGGGTGTTGGTGTACGAGCCCGCCGCCTGGCTGCCGGTTCCGGCGCCGAGCGCGGACGAGCCGCCGAACTGGCACTGGTCCGGGTCGGGGCCGCTGGCCGCGTCGCCCCAGCACTGCATGATCTGCAGGTAGTTCGACGCATAGGTGGTGTCGGAGTCGGTGGGGTCGCCGCCCTTCCAGGAGACCTTCACGACCTGGTTGACCAGGTGCTGGGTCTGACTGACCGTCACCTTCAGCTTGCTGAAGGCGTCGTGGCCGGATGCGGTCACCGGGGTGCCGCCGGTCGGGCTGTCGGCGGCCGCGGGCCGCGGGTCCGTGCCGACGGCGAGGGCGAGCGCGGTGACCAGCACGGCCAGCGCGGACAGCAGGGCGAGGGGCCGGCGCCGGGCCGGTGCCAGGCGCCTCACGGCTTGCGCCGCTTCAGCCGCTGGGTGAGCAGCGGCGGACCGAGGGTCACGACCACCAGCAGGATTCCGGCCAGCACCATGAGCGCGTGCTGGGTGCCGCTGCCGATGCTGCTCGCGGTGGTGACCGGCACGGGGAAGGCGCCGTCACCGCCGCCGTCACCGCCGGAGGTGCTGCCGCCGTTGGTGACGGCCTGCCCGGTGTCGGGGTCCACGGCCGAGGAGGACCCGGCGGTGGTGGTGCCGGAGGCGCCGCCGGTGGTCTTGCCCGCCGTCGTGCCGCCGCTGCCGCCGCCCGTACCGCCGCCGGAACCGCTCGAACCGCCGTTGCCGGAGCCGCCGGTCGTGCCCGCGCTGCCGCCGCCGGAACCGCCGGACGTGCCACCGCCGCCGCCGGAACCGCCCACCACCGTCGGGTTCTTGTTGCCGCCGGTGCCGGTGGAGCACTGCGAGACGCCCTGCTTGTCGCACGGCGACGGGTAAGGGGCGGTCTTGGCCAGGGTGTTGGAGCCGTCGCTGGAGAAGGTCGGGTTGTGGCAGCCCTTGATGTCGGTGTTCTCCACGCTGACGCCCGGCACCCGGCGGATCTGGTCGAGCCCGGCCTGCACCAGGTTGATCGGCAGCGGCGAGTAGCCCAGGTCGTCCACGTGCTGCTGGCCCTGGCACAGGAAGTAGTAGGCGAAGGCCCCGAGGGTCTTGCCCTTCTGGGTGTTGAAGTTCGACTCCAGCGCGGTCGGGATGATCATGTAGCTGTAGCTGGAGAGCGGGTACGTCCGCGGGTCCTGGTACTCGTAGACGTCCTTGAGGATCTGGGTGAGGTACATCGGCGAGGAGGCGTCCGTGTTGATCCGCGCCTTGGTCAGCGCCACCGCGACGTTGTTGGCGGTCGGTTCGGTGTAGTACCCCGCCTTGTTGAGGATCTTGGCGACCGGGAAGCCGGTGGTGTAGACGGCGTAGGAGTACTCGACGTACGTGATCGTGCCGACGTTGCCGCCCTGGGCGACATAGCCGGAGACGCCGTTGGAACCGGACTGGGCGACGAAGCCGCTGCCCGGTACGAGCGGGAAGTTCGAGGTGGTGCCGCACGGGGTGCTGCGGCCCGCCTTCGCGCAGTACGCGTCCCACATCGGGCCGTGCTGGTCGGCCATCCAGGCGGTGAACTGGGCGGTGGTGCCCGAGCCGTCGGAGCGCACCACCGGCACCACCCGGCGGGCGGGCAGCGCCGCGGCCAGCGCCGGGTTGTCCGCCTTGATCGCCGGGTCGTTCCAGGTCTTGATGACGCCGGTGAAGATCTTGGTGAGCGTGTCTCCCGACAGCCGCAGGTTGGTGACCCGGCGGCCGCCGATCGTGAGGTTGTACATGAACGAGGTGCCGCCCGCCACGATCGGCATGTAGGCGTACTTGCGGGACGGCGGCGGGTCGACGACCCCCGAGTCCTTGATGCCGTACGGGATCTCGGAGACCGCGTAGTCCACCGTGCCGTTGCGGAACTGGTTGCGGCCGTCGGAGGACCCGGTGCCGTTGTAGTTGATGGTCATGCCGTACTGCTTGACGTTGGCCCGCCACTGGTCCAGCGCGTTCTGGCTCCAGGTGGAACCGGCGCCCGAGATCGGGACGTACGTCGCGGCCGCCGCGCCGCTCGCCCCGGGCAGGGCGACGCACAGCAGGGCCGCCAGCATGGCGAGGGCGGTCAGAAGTCGCGGACGGGGGCGTGCTGGACGTGCCGGACGTGCTCCGGGCATGGCGGGCTGCTCCTGGTCGGTGCGGGTCGGTTCGCTTACGGGTGGGTGCTCGCGGGGCGCGCCCCGGCAGGCGGGAGCGGCCGTTCCCCGGCGCCGCGCATCCGTGCCGCGTCGCGCAGGGATGCCTGGGTGCGGCGGCGCTGCTGGCGGCGGCTCAACTCGCCGGGGCCGCGGCCGCCGATGATGCGCGCGATGACGAACAGCAGCAGCACCAGGGCCATCAGCAGGGCCGCGGCGCCGAAGCCCCGGGCGATCATGTTCGGCTGCGGGGACGCCACCATGTTGAAGGTGGCCAGCGGCAGCGAGGTCTGCGGGCCGCTCAGCGGCGACTTGTTGAGGTCGGCGCTGTATCCTGCGGTGAGCAGTACCGGGGAGGTCTCGCCGATGCCGCGGGCGGTGCCGAGGATCACCGCGGTGGTCAGCCCGGAGCGCGCGGTGGGCAGCACCACGGTCAGCACGGTGCGCCACTGGCTGGCGCCGAGGGCGTACGACGCCTCGCGGAGCGATCCGGGCACCAGCCGGATCACCACGTCGGCGGCCCGGATGATGATCGGCAGCATCATGAGGCTGAGCGCGAGGCCGGCGGCGAAGCCGCACTTGTCGTAGCCGAGGATGAGGATCACCGTGGCGTAGATGAACAGGCCCGCCACGATGGACGGCAGCGCCGTCATCGCCTCGACCACGGTCCGCACCAGGCGCGCGTAGCCGCCGGGCACCTCGTTGAGGAACACCGCGCAGGCCAGCCCGAGCGGGACGGTGACCGCCAGCGCGATGGTGATCTGCTCCAGGGTGCCGACGATGGCGTGCAGCACACCGCCCTGCGTGAGCGGCTGCAGCGGGCCCGTGGTCGACAGGTCGTGGGTGAAGAAGTTCAGGTGCACCAGCGCCCTGTGGCCGCGCCACAGGGTGTAGCCGATGACGAAGGCCAGCACCACCAGCAGCAGGGTGGCCAGGCTCTGCCACAGCACCGCCACCACCCGGTCCCGTACGGCCACGGCGTTCTCGTCGAAGGAGACGAGCACCGCGTACACGCCCAGGAAGAGCAGATAGGCGACGACGACGAAGCCGACGGGCGAGTTGAAGGGCGCGATCCAGCCGAAGAGCAGCCAGGTCAGGGCGATCGCCGCCACCGCGGCGCCGGCGACCGACAGCAGGTCGCCGGTGTGCCACGCGGCGGTGCTGCGGCGCGTCTCGGGGCCGTTGTACTCGGGAGCCGCCGGGAGGGCTTCCGTCCCGGGGAGGTCGGCCTTCTTGAGGAGATCGGTCATGTCAGGCCTCCGCCCCGGCGCCCGAGCGGCTGCGCGCCACGATCGAGGAGGCGATGAAGTTGACGACGAGCGTCATGGTGAACAGGGCGAGTCCGGCGGCCATCAGGGCCGAGGTCCCGAAGCTGCTCGCCGAGCCGTAGCGCAGCGCGATCAGCGCGGACACCGAGTTGGCGCCGTTCTGCAGCAGATGCGGCTGGATGGCGAAGACCGGCGAGATGATCATGTAGACGGCGATGGTCTCGCCGAGCGCCCGGCCGAGGCCCAGCATGGTGCCGCCGATGATGCCGCCGACCCCGAAGGGGAGCACGACGGTACGGATCATGCCCCACTTGGTGGCGCCGAGCGCGAACGCGCCCTCGCGCTCGCCGCCGGGCGCCTGGGTGAACGTCTCCCGCATCACCGAGGTGGCGATCGGCGTCACCATCAGCGCCACGACGATGCCCGCGATGAAGGTCGACGAGGTGTAGACGGTGGCGGTCGCCAGCGGGTCGTGCGGATCGACGCCGTCCACCTTGAACAGCGGGATCCACCCGAAGTACTGGGAGATCCAGCGGGACGTGCCGGTCACATGGCCCTGCAGGAAGAAGGCGCCCCACAGGCCGTAGACGACGCTGGGCACGGCGGCCATCAGGTCCACCAGGCTGACCAGGGTGCGCTTGATCCGGCGCGGCGCGTACTCCGAGATGTACAGAGCGGTGCCCAGCGCCAGCGGCAGCGCGATGACGATGGCCACCAGGCCGATCAGCACCGTGCCGGTGAGCACCGCGGCGATGCCGAAGTGCTTGGAGTCCGGCTCCCACGCGGCGGTGGTCAGGAAGGACCACTTGGCCACCGACAGCGCCTTCCAGGCGCGGTAGCCCAGGAACACCCCGACCAGCAGCATGATGCCGAGCACCAGGCCGCCGCTGCCGCGGGCCACCCCGCGGAAGACGCGGTCGGAGGCCTCCCCGGCGCCGTGCAGGGTGCGCGGGCTGTCCTCGGGTTCGGATCCCGGGCCGCCGGAACGGCCGGACTCGATCAGGGTCGTGGTCATGAGGACACCGCCAGGCCCGGCGGCATCTCACCGATGAGCTGCGCGAGCGGCACGGCGGTGAGGAAGAGGCTGAGGTTGTGCTGCGCCTCGCGCTGGCGCTGGTACGTACGTCCCGACATCGCGGCCTGCTGTCCCCCGAGTTCCAGCCGCCAGGTCCACTTCCCCGACGGGTCCGACATGGCGAACAGCACCCGTGCCTGGTCAGCGCCCTCGCGAAGGCGCAGCACCGCTGCCCTGCAGAGGTCGAAGCTCTCGAACACGGCGGCGCTGCGCCCCAGTTCGCGGTTGTTCGCGCCGATCAGCCGCCATCCGACCCGCCACAGCGCCGCGTCCCCCACGCGCTCCGCCATGGCGTCCCCCGGTCGCCCCGCCGATTGAACCCCCGCCCGTACCCCCCGGTCGGGTCTTCGCATGTGCCTGTCAAGGTCTCCGCTGGATACATACAAAAACCGCGACCGGACCATAGGGCCCATCCCCCCTCCACTCAGGCGTTAGCTCGCTACCGGCCGAAAAGCGTCCGTAAGCGCAACTGACAGTCGCGGGTTGCGAGGTTGCTGGGCTCACAGCAAGGCGAAGGCCGAACGGAGAGCAAATGAACGGCAGGGGAGGGCCACACGCCAGGTAATCGTGATCTCGCCGCCCGGTGACAGCCGCACAAGCAGGGGTGCGCGTGGGGTCTACGGGGCGCTCGGGGGCCCCGCGTCGAGGGGGCTCGGCTGGTAGCCGGGGCGTTGTCTGATGCGGGCGGCGAGCACCGCCACGTCGTCCTCGGCGCGCTCCGCGTCGAGCCGGAGCAGCACCTCGTCGAGCAGGTCCTGCACCCCGGCGCCGGGCGGGACCGTCATCCCGGCCAGCCGCGCCAGCGACTCGTCGATGTCCTCGCTGCGCCGCTCCACCAGGCCGTCGGTGAACATCACCAGCGTCTCGTCCGCGGTCAGCCCGCGGGTGGTCAGCTCGTAGCCGCCGAAGCCGGTGCCCAGCGGCGGTCCGACGGGCAGCGCCAGCAGATGCCCGGTGCCGTCACGGTCGAACACCACCGGCGGCAGATGCCCGGCGCTGACCAGGGCCGCCACACCCCGCGCCGGATCGACCCTGGCCAGCAGGCAGGTGGCGGGGCGCCGGCCGCCGTCCTCGGCCACGGACGCGTCGAGCTGGCGCAGCACCCGGTGCGGCGGCAGATCCGTGGAGGCGACGTAGCGGAGCATCGAGCGGTAGGCGTTCATGTCCACGGCGGCGTCCAGGCCGTGGCCCATCACGTCGCCCATGACCAGCAGGGTGCGGCCGTAGTGCAGCCGTACGGTCTCGAACCAGTCGCCGCCCACCAGGGCGCCGCCGCCCGTGGGCAGATAGCGGGTGGCGATGTCGAGGTTCGGGTGCGGCCGGCCGGGCTCGGCCAGCAGCGCGCGCTGGAGGTTGAGCGCGGTGCTGTGCACGGCGGTGTGGCGGCGGGCGTGGCCGAGGTGGACGGCCGCCAGCCGGACCGCGTAGTGCATGGTCGCGGTGGAGCGGCCGGCGAAGGGGGCGCCGGTGCGGACCCCGAGGACCACTCCGTAGAGCCGGCCGTGGGCGAGCAGCGGCATCGACATCGCGCTGCGCGAGACTCCGCCCGAGACGCCGAGCGAGGTGGTGATCGGATGGCCCTCGTCCAGCGCCTGTACGGACAGCGACGGGGCGCCGTCCGAGAGCGAGTCCTCCAGCAGGTCCTCGGCGCCCGCGCGGGCCACCCGCGCCAGCGGCAGTTCGTGCGCGTGGTGCGCGGCGGGGACGTCCTCGTCCAGCAGGTCCACCGCCACCGCGTCGCACACGTACCGGCGCAGGAAGCCGGCCAGTTCGGCGCAGGTGGTCCGCTCGTCGAGCGTCGTGCCGATCGCCTCGACGGCCTCCTCCACCAGACCGAACGGCTCCCGCGACGGGTCGCGGTCGCCGCCGCCCGCCGCTCCCTCACCGCCCTGGCTCAACTCCGCCGCCCACCGGTCTTCTCGTCTATCTGACAAACGTTCAAGAAGTGAACATTGTAGGCGCCTTGACGCTCCCCCAGCCGGGGAACACACTGCGAAGCGCACGGGACATGGCCGATATCCGTCACCATTCATTCAATCCTCTGAGTGCTTCAAGCGTTCATGGGCTCATCATGTTCATCTCCTGTCGTCTGCCCGGAGCGCTTCACGAGCACTTCCCCCACGCCAGGAGGTTCCTCACCCATGCACCGGAGACTCATCGCGCTGCTGGCCTGCGCGCTCATACCGCTCGGCGGCCTGCTGGGCCTGACCGCCGCCTCGGGCGCGGCGAGCGCGGCGCCGCTCGCGGTGCCCGCGCCGCCCAGCGGCTGGACCACCCTCTTCAGCGACGACTTCAACGGCGCGGCGGGCTCCGGCCTCAACGGCGCCAACTGGCTCTACGACACCGGCACCGGCTACGGCGGCGGCGCGGCGCAGTGGGGCACCGGCGAGGTCGAGACCGCCACCGCCTCCACCGCCAACGTCTACCAGGACGGCGCCGGGCACATGGTCATCAAGGCGCTCAAGGACGGCTCCGGGGCCTGGACCTCGGGCCGGGTGGAGACCCAGCGCACCGACTTCGCCGCCCCGGCGGGCGGCGAGGTGGAATTCAGCGCGTCCGTCCTGCAGCCCAACCCGGCGAGCGGCCTCGGCTACTGGCCCGCCTTCTGGGCGCTGGGCGCGGACGCCCGTCCGGTCGGCGCCACGAACTGGCCGAGCATCGGCGAGTTCGACATCATGGAGGACGTCAACGCGCTCAGCCAGCACTCCACGACCTTCCACTGCGGGGTGTGGGCGGGCGAGTGCCATGACCCGGACGGCATCAGCAGCGGCCTCCAGGCGTGCGGCGGCTGCCAGACGGGTTACCACACGTACTCCGCGATCATCGACCGCACGAACCCCGCCGCCGAGCAGCTCCGCTTCTTCCTCGACGGCACGCTCACCTACACGGTCAACGAGAACCAGGTGTCCACCGCGACCTGGCAGGCCGCCGTCGACCACGGCTTCTTCGCCATCTTCGACCTGGCCATCGGCGGCTCCTACCCCAACAAGGTCTGCGGCTGCACCTCCCCCTCGGCGGCGACCAGTTCGGGCGCCTCGATGAGCGTCGACTGGTTCGCGGTCTACCAGAAGAGCGGTTCGGGCGGCACGACCGGCGGCACGTCGACGGGCGGTACGACGACCGGCGGCACGACCACCGGGGGCACGACCACCGGCGGTACGACGGGTGGCACGACCACCGGGGGCAGCACGGGCGGCGGTACGGGTGGGGGCGCGGCCTGCCCGGGTGCGGCGACCTCGGCCTTCGCCGCCGACTGCTACGCGAGCGCGACGCTGGGCTCGGCGACCGTCACGACCACCACCGACCCGGCGCCCGCGGGCACCGACGGCAACCAGGTCTCCCGGCTCGCCAGCGGCGCCACCCTCCGCTACGACAACGTCAACTTCGGTTCCGGGGGCTCCTCGCAGTTCCAGGCGAGGGTGGCCTCCGGGGCGGCGGGCGGAGTCAGCGGCCTGGTGAACGTGGTGCTCGACAACCCGGCCAACGCACCCATCGGCTCCTTCGCCCTGGCCAACACGGGCGGCTGGGACAGCTGGCGCACCGTCCCCGCCAACATCGCCCGTACCACCGGCACCCACACCGTGTATCTGGAGTTCAGTTCGGGCGTCACCGGCCAGCCGTACGCCAGCCTGCACTGGTTCACCTTCCCCGCCAACTGACGGGCTCAGCGGGCGGTCCCCCCACACACCGGGCGCGGCGTCGTGACCACGGCGCCGTGCCCGGCCTGTCGCCGACACAGGTTCATGCGCAATACTGCCCGCCGTGGAGCAGCAGACAGGTCCCTTCGTCCCGCCGATCTCTCCCGCCGGGGTCGATCCGGCCTACATCCCCGGCCTCACGCCCCCGCCTCCCGCCGGGGCGGTGAGCGAGGCGCGCCCGGGTGTGCCCTCGCAGGCGGCCGGCGGGGACGCCGCCGGGGCGACGGACGAGGCCGCGCCCGAAGCCGCCGAGAAGCCGGGGAAGCCGGGGAAGTCCGGCGGCACCGGGAAGGTGGACGCGAAGCGCGCCGCCCAGCCCGAAGCCGAGGAGGAGCCCGAGGAGGAACTCCCGGCCGCCGACGACGGGCCCGTCTTCGAGGTCTCCGACCGCCGCAGCGCGATCGTCGCCGACCACCTCGGCATCACCCTCCGACTGGACGACCAGGAGGCGGAGTTCCGCTGGAACGAGATCGGCGCGGTCGAGATCGACACGCCCCGCTTCGGCCGCCGGTTCGCCGTCACCGTCTACACCACCGGCCGCCGCTGGTACTCCGGTGACGTCGAGGCTCCCTCCCGCTCCCGCCTCAAGGAGTGGACGGCGGAACTCGACGCCGTCCTCGATGCCCGTTTCGAGGACAACGAGAACGACGCCGAGTCAGCGGCCGTGACCGAAGCCGAGACCGAAGCCGCGTCCGAGGACTAGATCCGCGTCACCACTGCGACGGCGCGGGCGGGGTGACCACCGGCGGCCGGTCGTCGCAGGTGATGGTGTTCGGCTCCTCCCAGGAGGCGAGCCAGGGGCCGGTGGTGCCGCCGCCGTCGTTGCCGCCGAGGTCCGTCACGGAGAACTCGGAGCCCGCCGGGGTGAAGTGGAAGGAACCGCAGTTGTTGACGCCCACGGCGCCGACGTTGCGGGCGTCCACGTTCTCGAAGGAGGCCGAGCCCGCGCTGCGCGCGCTGAGCACCGAGGTGCCGGTGCCGTCGACGCGGATGTCCTTGAAGTGGACGTTGGTGATCGAGTAGAGGTCCTTCACCGGGAAGTCGGAGACCAGCATGATCGCGTTGTAGGTGTTGTCGAGGAAGTGGTCCCCGGTCACCTCCACGTCCGCGTCGATGTTCTTCTCCAGCGCGTAGAACCAGATCGCCCCGAGGCCGATCTTCCAGTTCAGCTCGTACGTCCCGGCCCTGACGGTGGTGTTGTCGGTGATCCACAGATGCCCGGTGAACGGCTCGGCGCCGAAGCGTGAGCCGACCTGGATCGCGCTGCCCTCGCGCAGCGGGTCGGCGACGAGGTTGCCCGAGACCGTGTTGTCGGTGCCGCCGTAGATCGCGATGCCGTTGGCGAGGACGGGGGTCTGCACGGTGTTGTGGGTGAAGGTGTCGCGGGTGTCCTCGGTCTTCTCCGACCACATCGCCAGGCCGTCGTCACCGGTGTTGCGGACGAAGTTGTCCGACACCGTCGAATCGCTCACCCCGGTGTGGAAGTTGATGCCGTCGGCGATCTGGTCGGCGATGGTGTTGCCGCTGATCGTCAGATGGCTCATCGGCCCGTCGAACCACATGCCGACCTTGGTGTGGTGGATGTAGAGGCCCTCGATGCTCGAGTCGCTGAGCGCGCCGCCGATGCCGTTGACCTGGTCGGTGTCGATCCGCTCGCGGACGTCGCCCTCGATCGCGAAGCCGGACAGGTGCACGTTGCTGCTGCCGCCGACCGCCGCGTCCTTGCCGTAGAAGCCGACCCCGGTGTGGACGGAACCGTCAGGAGCAGGAGTGGCCAGGTCCACCTGGTGGCCCTTGATGATCGTGTACCAGCTGCCCGCGCCCTCGATCGTCACGTCGTCGACGATGATGTGCCGGTTCACCTGGTACGTGCCCGGCGGGATGTAAACCTTGAGGTGGGTGCGCTTGGCGAAGGCGATGGCCCGGTCGATCGCGGGCGCGGAGTCGCGCCGCCCGGTCGGGTCGGCGCCGAAGGCCAGGACGTTCGCCGCGACGACGTCCACGTGCGGGGCGGCGACGAGTTGGGAGTCCAGCAGGTCGACGGTGGTCGCCGCGACGGTGCTCCCGGCGGGCACCGCCAGCCGCACCTTGTCACCCGCGCGGTAGGTACGGCCCAGCAGCAGCCGCTGCTCGTCGTAGAAGTGGTTGGGCCGGAACGGCTTGCTGATCACCGGCGCCGGAGTGGTGGCGCTGGGCACGCAGGAGCACTCGGTGATCCACCAGTCGGGGTGCAGCAGGTCGCCGCCGGGGTCGTTGGAGAAGGGGTACTGGTTGTAGAGCCAGGCGTACTGCGAGGTGAGCGTCATCCGCTGGCGGTGCCCGCCGTCGACCGTGACGTCGAGCGGCGCCGTGCGGCCGCCGCCGGGCGCGTCCGGGACGCTGTAGCGGACGGTGACGGCGTTGGCCGCGCTCGGCAGGGTGAACTCGACGTACTGGCCGGGCGCGAGGGAGACCGCCTGGCGTCCCGACGCCTCCGCGGGGAGCGTGTAGGCGTCCCGGCCGGGGCCGATGACCGTACCGTTCGTGGCGGCGTTCTCCGCCTCCTGCTCGGCGAAGCCGACGTTCGCGCCGCGGCCCGCCACCAGCGCGGGGTCGAGGGCGGCGCGGGTGACCACGGGCGCCTGGGCGGCGCCGGACGCGGGCGCCCCCGCCCTCGCCGTACCACCGGCCAGCAGGCTCAGGCCCACGGCCGCGGCGGTCACCGACGCGAACGCCACCGCCGCTCTTCGGCGCGGCCGTCCTGACCGCACCGCCACACCACCTGTGATGCTCCGTGACATCGCAACTCGATTCGCTCGGGGCCCCTCGGGCCTTACGGGGACGGCCACGGGGTGAGGTGACAGTAGGTCCCGGGCGACCCGCTCCACAAGGTTCCTGCGAAGCTATTTCGCATCATTGCCGAACAACTACGTGCATCCGTAAGTTTCTTGCGGTCCTCGACCTGCTTCATTGCGTGGAGTCCCTACGGCGGGTCAGGGGCGTTCGGCGTACTGGAGGAAGCCGCCGAGCGAGAAGCAGAGGGCGCCGACGAGGGTGCCCCAGTTGGCGATGTCGGCGTTGACCAGGCTGCCGGTCGCGGGGCGGGTGTAGGCGGCGAGGGCGGAGACCATGAACAGCACGGAGCCGAGCTGGTTCACGACGACGATCCACCAGCCGAGGTCGCGCCGCCGCCAGCAGAACCGCCCGTGGCAGATCTCGGCGAGGGCGAGATGGCCGGAGATCAGGAAGAGCGCGCAGCCCACCACGTCCGGTGCCCAGATCAGCCGGTTGACCTGCTGGACGTTCAGGCCCTGCAGGAAGGAGTCGAGCAGGTCGACGGCGAACACCAGGGTGCCGGTGAACAGCACGAACACGCTCAGCCAGCCGAGCCGCCGCGGCTCGTAGCTCCACCACCGCCAGCGGCCGGTGACCAGGGCGCCCTCGCCGCCGGGGACGTGCCGCGGGGCGTTGACGACCTGGAGCAGCGAGACATAGCCGCCGGTGCTGAAGAACACGCCGCCGGCGAAGTAGATCGAGGCGCAGGTGGTGGCGTCGCCCGAGCCGAACTGGGCGACGCCGGCGCCTGCCGCGAAGAGCGCGCCGCCGATGACGAAAGCCGTGGCGGCGATCGCGTTGAGCCTGCGCAGGCGGGCGACGCCGGTGGCGTCGGCGCGGATGTGCCGGGCGATGGCCGCACCGGGCGGGTGGACGGCGAGGAGCCCGCGACGGCGGGCGAGCCGGGACTCCCAGACCGCGGTGCCGCCGCCGGGCGGGTGCCAGGTCAGCCGGGTGGTGAACGGTCCCGCGCCCTCGGCGCGCTGGTCAGGGTCCTTGGGCACGCCCCGACTCTCCCAGACCGGCCCGCCGCCGCCCCGGAACCGCGGGGGCGCCGGACCCGACCTGACCCGATCGGCCCGCCGCACGCCGGACCCCCGGGGGTCAGCGGAGCTGGCGGCGCACCAGTTCATGGAAGAGGCCACCGGTGTCGGCGAGGAGTTCGGCCGGGGGCCCCTGCTGGGCGACGCGGCCCTCCGCCATGACGACGACCCGGTCGGCGTCCATGATCGTGGAGAGCCGGTGGGCGATCACCACACGGGTGGCCCGCAGTTGGCGGGTGCTCTCGATCACCACGCGCTGCGTCTCGTTGTCCAGCGCGCTGGTGGCCTCGTCGAAGAAGAGGATGCGCGGGCGGCGGATCATCGCCTGGGCGATCATCAGCCGCTGCCGCTGGCCGCCGGAGACCGCGCCGCCGCCGTCCGACAGCACGGTGTGCATGCCCATCGGCATCCGCTGGATGTCCTCCGCGAGCCCGGCCATCGCGGCGGCCTGCCACGCCTCCTCCAGCGTGTACGTGCCGGTGCCGCAGATGCTCTCCAGGATCGAGCCGCTGAACGGCTGCGCGTTCTGCAGCACCACCCCGCACTGGCGGCGCAGCGCCGACTGGTCGAGGGCGAGCAGGTCCTGGCCGTCGTAGAGCACGGCGCCGGAGACCGGCCGGTCGAAGCCGATGAGCAGCCGCAGCAGGGTGGACTTGCCGCAGCCGCTGGGGCCGACGATCGCCACGAACTCGCCCTGCCGCACCTGGAACGACACCTTGTCGAGGACCAGCGGCCCGTCGTCCCCGTACCGGAAGGACAGGTCCCTGGCCTCGATCGCGCCGGTCAGCTCGCCCGGCGCGGTGCTGCCGCCGCGGACCTCGGGGACCTCCTCCAGGATCGGCCTGACCTGCTCGAACAGCGGCAGCACGGAGGCGGCGGACAGCAGCGCGCCGGTCAGCTGGGTGACCGAGCTGAGCATCATCGTCACGGAGGTGTTGAAGGTGAGGAAGCCGGCCGCCGACAGGGTGCCGCGGGCCGGGCCCGCCAGCAGCATGAACATCAGCAGCGTGCAGAAGGGCAGATAGACCGCGTTGAAGACGGTGATGACGTTCTTCGTCCTGCCGACCCGCTGCTGCAGCTCGCGGCTGCGCGCGAACTCGCCCGCCCAGGCCGCGTAGGCGAAGCTCTCGGCCGCGGCGACGCGCAGCTTCGGCAGGCCGCGCAGGGTCTGGTACGCCTGGTTGTTGAGCTTGTTGTTGAGCGCCACCAGCTCGCGCTGCCAGCGCAGTTGGGAGAAGCCCAGGCCGAGGAAGACGGCCGCGACGACCACCAGCATGCCGAGCGCCGCCATGGCCAGCGGCACGCTGAACCACAGCAGCAGGACGAGGTTGACCGCGGCGACGCCGCCGGCCTGCACCACCACGGAGCTGATCCCGGACAGCACCCGGCGGATCGCGCTGATGCCCATGGCCGCGCTGGCCAGTTCACCGGTGGAGCGGTTGGCGAAGAAGCGGGTCGGCAGCCGCAGCAGCCGGTCCCAGACGGCCGGTTGCAAGGTGGCCTCGACGCGTCCCTCGACGCGCAGGATGGCGGTGTTCTCCATCAGCATGAAGACCGCCGACACCAGGCTGCTCGCCACCAGCGCGAACGAGGTCTGCACGATGAGGTTGGTCTCGGCGTTGGGCACGTAGTCGCCCAGCACCCGGCCGGTGGCCAGCGGCACCAGGGTGCCCAGGACGACCGCGACCACGCCGCTCAGCAGCAGGCCGCGCAGGTCGCCGCCCGTGCCGCGGACGCTGAAGCGCAGCAACCGGCGGGCGGACACCGGCTCTTCGGGCAGCGGCCGGTAGAACATCACCGCGCGGGGCGCGAACTCGGCCGCGTTCGCGGCGGTGACGCGGGCCCGGCGGCCGGTCTGCGGGGTGACCGCCTCGTATCCGCCGCGCCGCCACAGCAGCGCCACCGGGGCGCCGCTCGCCGCCCGGTGGCCCACCAGCGGCCCGGAGTCCTCGCGCCACCAGCGTCCCGACAGGGTGACGGTACGGGTGCGCAGCCGGGCGGCGACCGCGATCCGCTCGATCGGGTGGCCGCGGGTCCGCCCGGTCGCGGTGACGGCGGTGTCGGTCAGCGCCAGGGTGATCCCGGCGGCCTCGGTGACCAGCCGGCACGCGGCGAGGGTGCCGTCGTCGGTGTCGCCGCCGCGGTCGGCGGCCGCCTTCCCCGGCTTGTCGATGGCCGCGAGCAGCGCGCTGTCGGCCTGCGCCCGTACCGCCTCACCGGCCTTGATACCGGCGGCCGTACGGGTCTCGTGGTCGCGTTCCAGCTCCGCGATCCAGCGGTCGAGGGCGAGGGTGAGCCGGGTCTGCTGGTCGACCATGCGCTGCCACAGGCTGCCGTCGACGAACAGGTCGGCGGCGTTCTCCGCGCTGTACGCGGCGCCGTACTGCACACTGCCCGGCGCCACCGGCATCCACAGGATGCCGTCGTCCGGCGCCTCGTCCCGCTGCGGCCTGTCGGCGTCCCACGGCGGTACGGCGCCGGAGCCGCCGTCCACCGGGGCCTCGACCAGGACGCTCAGGCCGCGCCCGATGCCGCGCGCGAAGGCGTCCTCCAGCAGGCTGCGGCCCCACCCGGGGCCCTGGTCGGGGTGCTGGTACGCCCATTCGTCGGCGTACTCGGGCCGGAACAGCTCCCGCAGCTCGATCCGGTGCAGGACGCAGCCCTCCAGCGGGCGGCCGACGAGTGTGTGCCGCGGGCCCGCGACCGGCCCGAGCAGCAGCGTGCCGGTCTCCAGGCGGCCCAGGAAGTGCCACCGCCCCTGCCCGGCGGCGTCGACCGCGAACAGGTCCATCGCCCCCTGGACCACGAGCCACAGCACATGCGGCCCCTCCAGCCCCACACTGCGCGCCCCCGCCTCCCCCACAACGACCCGCCCGAGCCCCCCCATCGCCCCGACCACGGCATCCTCGGGCCCGGCCCCCTGCGCGACGCCGGGGTACACGGACGTCATCGGACCGCCGCCTTCTCGGTGCGCGCCATCAGTGGTCCGCCACGAGGGCCGCGTAGGGGCCGCCCGCTGCGAGGAGGTCCTCGTGGCGGCCGCGTTCGACGACCGTGCCGTGGTCGAGGACCACGATCTCGTCGCTGTCGCGGACGGTGCTGAGGCGGTGGGCGATCACCACGCAGGCGCAGCCGCGGCGGCGGAGGTTGTCGATGATCACCTGCTCGGTCTCGGCGTCGAGCGCGCTGGTCACCTCGTCGAGGACGAGCACGCTGGGCTGGCGTACCAGCGCGCGGGCGATCTCCAGGCGCTGGCGCTGGCCGCCGGAGAAGTTGCGGCCGTCCTGCTCGACGCGCCCGCGGATACCGCCGGGGCGGCGGGCGATCGCGTCGAGGACGGCGGCGTCGCGCAGCGCGGCGGTGACCGCCTCGTCGGGGATCGACGGATCCCAGAGCGCCACGTTGTCGCGGACGGTGCCCTCGAAGAGGAAGACGTCCTGGTCGACGAAGGACACCGACGCGGACAGCGCGCCGCGCGAGATGTCCGCCAGCGGCTGCCCGTCGATCCTGATCTCGCCCTCCCACGGCTGATAGAGGCCCGAGATCAGCCGGGAGACGGTCGACTTGCCGCTGCCGGAGCCGCCGACGAGCGCCACCTGCTGACCGGGGCCGACCGTCAGCGAGAAGTCGGTGAGCAGGGGTTTGTCGAGCGGGCTGTAGCCGAAGGTGATGCCTTCCAGGGTGACGTGCCCGCTGAGCCTGCGGGTGCTCGGGGCGGGCCCGCCGGGGGCGAACAGCGGGTCGACGGGGAAGTTCTCGACGTCTTTGAGCCGGGCCACGTCGGCCGCGAAGTCCTGGATCCGCCCGGCGACTCCGCTGAGCCTGCTGACCGGCGCGGTGAAGCTGGTGACCAGCGACTGGAACGCGACGAGCAGGCCGATCGAGAGATGGCCCTCGACCGCCCGGGTGCCGCCGATCAGCAGGATCAGCGCGCTGTTGAGCGCCGCCAGCGTCGGCGCGACCACGGCGAGCCACGCGCTGGGCACACCCAGCCGCTGCTGCCCGTCGAGGGTGGCCGCGTGCATGCCCGCCCAGCGGCGGAAGTAGCCGTTCTCGCCGCCGGTGGCCTTCATCGTCTCGATCAGCGCCAGGCCGCCGTACGCGGTGTTGGTCAGCCGCGCGCTGTCCGCGCGCAGCTTCTGCACCCGGGTGTTCCTGATCCTGGCCACCACCCGCAGCGCCACCACGTTGGACAGCGCCAGTCCCACGCCGATCGCGGTCAGTTGCGGATCGTAGGTCCACAGCAGGACCGCGTAGAGGAGGACGACCACCGCGTCGACACCTGCGGCGGCGAGGTCGCGGGCGAGCGTCTCGGCGACCGAGTCGTTGGACTGCAGGCGCTGGACGAGATCGGCGGGGCTGCGCTGGGCGAAAAAGGTGACGGGCAGCCTGAGCAGGTGCCGCAGGAAGCGGGCGCTGCTCAGCGTGGACGAGATCACCCGCCCGCGCAGCAGGTTGGCCTGCTGCACGCCGGTGAGCAGCGCGGTGACCGCGAGCAGGGTGGCCATCCCGGCGAAGACCACGGGCAGCACCGAGGTCTGGCCGCCGAGCAGGAACGAGTCGATGTACTCGCGGCTCAGCGCGGGCGCCGCCACTCCCGCCACCACCAGCAGGAAACTGGCGAGCAGCGCGGCCAGCAGGGTGCCGCAGGTGCCGCGCAGCCGGGCGGGCAGCGCGCCGAGCAGTCCCGGCCTGCGGCCGCCGGGGCGGAACCTGACGCCGGGCTCGAAGGTCAGCACGACACCGGTGAAGCTGGTGTCGAACTCCTCCATGGACACGAACCTGCGGCCGCGCGCGGGGTCGTTGAGGTGCACACCGCGGCGGCCGAAGCGGCGGCCGATGCCGTCGAGCACCACGAAGTGGTTGAACTCCCAGTACAGGACGGCCGGGGTGCGCACCTGGGCGAGCGCCGCGGGCTCCATCTGCATGCCCTTGGCTTCCAGCCGGTATCTGCGGGCGGCCTTCAGCACGTTGCTGGCCCGGGAGCCGTCGCGGGAGACGCCGCAGGCGATCCGCAGCTCCTCCAGCGGTACATGGCGGCCGTAGTGCCCGAGCACCATCGCCAGCGCGGCGGCCCCGCACTCGACGGCCTCCATCTGCAGCACGGTGGGGGTGCGGACGGTCCTGTGCCGCTTCGGCGGCGGCTGCCTGCGTGCCCGCCGCTCCGGCCGGGGCGCCGTCACGGCAGCACCCAGTCGATCGGCTTCTGCGCGGAGAGCCGGACGGCGCCGCTGAGCAGCGTCCTGGAGTCGAGGGCGTACGGCGGTCCGTCGGCGCGCGACCAGCGGTAGCCGGACTTCGTGGCGGTCGAGCGGTCCAACTGGACGACGACCGCGACGGGTTGGCCCTGCGCGGAGAACTGCTCGCCGAGCTGGTCGTCGCCGAGGAAGCTGGTGATCTGCTGCCGGGTCTGCGGCACCCTGCTGACCGCGAGGACATGGCCGCGCAGGACGCCGAACCGCTGGGCGGGCGCGGTCTGCACGGTCAGGTCGACGGGCGCGCCGCGCGGGATCGAGGCGGCGCCGCCGCCGTGCGCGTACAACACCGCGACCAGCGGTTCCGAGGGGTCGGCGACGCGTTCCACCGAGGCCAGGTTCGCGCCGGTGGCCACGACCGCGCCGATCTTGGCGTCGAGCGAGGTGAGGCGGCCCGCGGCCACGGCCCGTACGGTCTCGGTGCGTTGCGCGGTGCGGACCGCCATCAGCGGTGCGCCGTCGGCGAGATGGTCGCCCTCCTTGGCGAAGACCTGGGTGACCTGTCCGGCCACCGGGCTCTGCAGGAGGTAACTGCCCTCGGCCCGGGTCAGGATGCCGGGCGCGGTGAGATGGGTCGCGACCGTGCCGGTGACCGCCCAGACGCACGCGGCGGCCAGCACGACCGTGGTGACGGCCAGCACCAGGCGGCCCTGCGGGCGGGCGAACCGTACGGGGATGTCGAGTTCTTCTGGCGACTGCAGCTTGGAAAGCGCCTTTTGCCGGAACTGCACGGTGACTCTTCCTTACTGCGCGCTGCCGCGCGGCTCTTCCTTCGGCCGCCTCCATCCGTCGCGGAGGCACGGCCGGGCCCCGGAACGCGGGGTTCCGGGGCCCTCACAGCAAGCGCCGTGATTCAGAGACCGGCGATGCCCGTGATGCCGGTGAGACCGGTCAGGGTGCCGGTCGCGCTGCTCACCAGGCCGGTGACCTCGGCGAGGGGCAGGCCCAGGGGCAGACCGTTGGTGGCGCTGGAGACGAGGTCGTTGAGGCCGTCGACACCGACGCCCGCGGACGCGCCGATACCGCCGGAGATGGTGTCCAGGTCGCTGTCGGCGATCTCGGCGGTCTCGACCTGCGGGGTGAAGTTACGCATGAATTGCGCTTCCCTTCATGGCTTGTGGGGGCTTTCGAAAAAAGGTCTCGGCCGGGCCGTTGGAATGCGGTCCAGCCGAATCGACGGTCGCTTGATGTTCGAAATAACCCCGAACATATTTTCATAACTCCCGTTCGACGGCTGACGCTAGTACGCAGGCAGGCAGCCTGCCACCCTCGTCCCCCGGATGTTTCGGTCAACGTTTCGGTACCCCGGGGTGCTGCTGTGCAGCAATCGCCACCGGATGCCGACGACTTCTTCACATCAATTCGAACGGCCTTTCCTGACGCGGTGATTCGCCGGTTGATCACGAGGCGGACATACCTGCGAGTTACGATTTCCCGGCGCCCTCGGCGGCGGATTCCGGCGGGCGGGTGTGCATCTTCTGCGTGCATGCTGTGCAGGTATGCGGAGAGCAGGGTTCCGCTCCGTGGGAAGGGTCACAGGGCGGTGGTGTGACGCTCTCGCGCCCTCATCCGCCCCGCAGCACCCCGGGCAGTTGCTCGCGGCCGTCGATGCCGAGCTTGCGGTAGGCGTTGGTGAGGTGGACCTCGACGGTGCGCAGCCCCACCAGCAGGTGCTCGGCCAGCTCCCGGTTGGTCCTGCCCTCCGCGGCGAGCGTCGCGGTCCGCAGCTCGGCGGCGGTCAGCGCGGCAACGCCCTCGGCGCCCGGTACCGACTTCGGCGGCCGGCCCCCCGACGCGGACAGTTCGATACGGGCCCGCCGCGCGGGCTCCTCGCAGCCGCAGCTCTGCGCGAGTTCGAGCGCCGCGCGCAGCGCCCGCCGGGCCGGGACGGCCCGCTTGGCCCGGCCCAGCGCCACTCCGTACTCCGTCAGCGACCTGGCCAGTTCGAGCCGGGCGGGCGAACGCTCCAGTACGGAGACGGACTTCTCCAGCGCGGCCAGTCCCTCGGAGCCGCCGAGCGCGCGGCCCAGCGCGCGCAGCGCCACGCCCAGCGGGCCGGGTGTACCCCACTGGCGGGCCAGTTCGACCGTCTCGGCGGCCTGGCGGCGGGCCTCGTTGGTCTCGCCGAGGTGCAGCAGCGCGGCGGCGGCGTCCGCGCGCCAGGCGCTGACGGCGGGGTTGTCCACGGTCCACGACGGCAGCCGGCCGCCCGCCGTCAGCAGGTCCCGTACGCCCTCGGCGGGTTGTCCGGCGGCGGCGCGCAACCGGCCGCGGGCCAGCAGCAGGGCCGTGCCCGCCCAGGTCGCGGGTATCTCACCGGGCAGGTCCGCCCGGGCGAGCAGTGCGGCCGCCTCGGTGTACTCGCCCGCGTCGACCAGGATGTCCACCAGCCGGGCCAGGTACTCCACGGCCGTCCCGTCGCCGGGCGGCGCCCCGCACCCGGCCAGCAGAGCGAGCGCGGCGCGGGCGTCCTCGGCGGCGGCGGGCAGCCTGCCGAGCCGGTGGGTCAGTGTCGCCCGCAGCGAGCGGGCGGCGGCCAGGCACGGCCGGTGGTCCCAGCGGGCGGCCTGCTTCACCAGCGCGTCGCAGCGCTCCACGGCGTCCTCGACCCGGCCCGCCTGCCCCAGCACCAGCACCGCGCGCAGCACCGACGCCATGGTGGCGGGGGTCACCGGCAGTGCCCCGAGGGCCTGTTCGGCCTGCGCCGCCGCCCGTGACCGCGATCTGCCCGCCCAGGCGGTGCGCAGTGCCACCAGGCTCAGATACCGGCCCTCGTCCGCCCCGCCCTTCGTGTCGGGCCTGCGCGACCCGGCGAGCGCGTCGGCAGCGGCGGCGCCGCTCGCCGCGCACCCCAGCCACAGCTCCGCCTCCGCCGTCCCGCCCGGCGCCCCCGCGCCTCGCAGCAGTTCCGCCGCCTCGTCGCGACGGCCGAGGGTCAGCAGCACCTCGGCCAACTCCCGTACGACCCCGGCCTGTTGCTCAGGTGGCGCCGGGAAGCGGGTGGCGGCGGTCAGGTGCGCGACGGCGGCGGGCAGGTCGTGGTGGGCCGCCGTGTGACCCAACTCCCGCAGCACGGCCGCGCGTTCGGGGAGCGCCAGGGGTTCGTCCAGGGCGCGGGTGAGGACGGCGGTGGCAGCCGCCGGTTCACCGCGGGTGAGGGCGGTGGCGGCAGCGGCGCGCAAGGTGGCGGGTGCCCAGGGCTGGGCGGGGGCCGCCAGGTCCATGAGCTGCCGGGCCACCCGTTCCTCGGGCGCGCCGGTCTCCCGCAGCACGCGGGCGGCCTCCGCCCGCAGCGCCTGCAACTCCGCGTACGGCACCTGCCCCAGCACCGCGCCCCGCACCAGCGGCTGGGCGAACGCCACCGCCGTATCCGCCGCGGGGAGCCCCGCCGCATCCCGCGCACCCGCCGCGTCGAGCGCCACCGCACCCCGCGCGCCCGGCGCGACCAGCACGCCCGCCGCGTCGAGCGCCGCCGTGACCTCCCTGACCACCGCGGGCGTGGCGGCGCAGAGGGCGGCCACCCGGTCCGGGTCGGCCTCGGCGCCGAGTACGGCCACGGCCCGGGCGACTGCCAGCGCGTGCGGCGACACCCGGCGCAGCCGGGCATGCACGGCGGCGGCCAGCCGCGGTACGGCGATCTCGTCGAGTACGTCCGTCACGTCCGCGGTGGGCGGCACCGCCGCGTCCCGCAGCGCCGCGGCCAGCTCGGTGACCGCCAGCGGACTGCCGCCGGTCACCCGGAGCAGAGCGGCGGTGAAGGCCGGATCCGGCGCCGCGCCGAGGCACCGCTCCACCAGCACCGCCGCCTCCTGGGCGCCCAGCGCCGCGGGCCGCAGCTCGACCGCGCTGTCGACGAGCAGCTCGTCCAGTACGGCGGGGTCGGCGCACGGCTCACCCGGGCAGAGCGTCAGCAGTACGGCGATCCGCGCGTGGTCCACGCGCCCCGGCAGCGCGCTCAGCCAGCGCAGCGACTCCCGGTCGAGCAACTGGACGTCGTCCACCGCGACCAGCACCGGCGCCCGGGCCGCGAGGGCGGCCAGCTCCCGGTGCAGCGCCATCAACTGGGCGGCCTGGTCCGAGGCGTCCGCCCCCGCGCCCGGCGCCACCGGCGCGAACAACCGGCCGGTCAGCCCGAAGGGCAGCTCCCGCTCGGAGGCGATACCGCGCGCCGTCAGCACGGTGAACCCCGCGCCCCGCGCCCTCCGTACCGTCTCCAGGAGCAGCGCGGTCCGCCCCGCACCGGCGCCCGCTCTGACCACCACCACCCGGCCCGCGCCCCGGGCGGCCCCGTCCAGCGCCGCCCCGATCCTGGACAGCTCCCTGCCACGGCCGACCAGCTCCGACTGGGCCGTCTCCATGCAGTACCCATTCCCGCGGCCGGGCCTCACCGCGGCGGCCGACCGCACCGCCGCCCCGACCCCGTCACCTCGAAGGACACACCCGGCCCCACTCCCCGCCAGGTCTTCGTCCCCCCACCCGCACACCCCGGGCACCCACCCGGGGCGGCCACCATAGCGCTCCCGGCCCGCCCCGGGGCCCATGGGGCTCCCCGTACTCCTGAGAATGCGAAAACGGACAAACGCCCACATGCTGGGAGGGAAATGCGTTCCCTGACGGAGGGCGAATCATGTCCATGCTCGACAAGCTCAAAGGCATGCTGAAGGGCCACGAGGAGCAGGCTCAGAAGGGTGTCGAGAAGGCCGGCGACGCGGTCGACCAGAAGACGCAGGGCAAGTACAGCGGCCAGGTCGACTCGGCGCAGGAGAAGCTCAACGACCAGTTGGGCAACCGTCCCCCGAGCGAGCCGCAGTAGTCCTCCGCCCGTGTGCCACGAGCCCGCGACCCCGTGTCAGACGGGGTCACGGGCCGGTGGCGTGCCCGGCGGAAGCGGGGCTCAGGTCCAGCGGTAGAGCTCCTTGAGGCGGTTGACGACCAGGTTGAAGCGGCCGCGGTCGAGGGCGCAGGCCTCGCGGCGCATGCCGTCCTCGTGGAGGCGCAGGACGCGGTCGACGCTGACCCAGGACTCGCGGTTCTCGCGGTCCCAGGGTCCGGTGCCGATCGCGACCCACTCGCGGTCGTGGTCGTGGCGCTTGCTGGAGAGCTGGACGGCGAGCAGGGTGCCGGTCGCCTCGCGGGCGACGACGAGCACCGGGCGGTCCTTGCCGCGGCCGTCGTTCTCCTCGAACGGCACCCAGGTCCAGACGATTTCACCGGGGTCGGGGGCGCCGTCGTGGTCGGGGGCGTACGAGGTGTGCACCCGGCCGACCTCGCGGGGCGCCGCCTCGGTGGTGGCGGTCGGACCGCTGCGGCCGGGGAAGTCGGCGTCGTGGTCCTGGGAGCTGGAGTAGGTCGTCATCCCGATGACGGTAGAGGCAGCGCGGCGCGGCCCGCCGCCCGGGTACCCCCGGGCCGCGGGCCGGACGGCGGCGCCTCACCAGCGCGCGTGCACCTGGCCGCGGATACGGCGGTCGTACAGCTCGCGCACCGCGTCCAGGGTGGCGTCGGGCAGCGGCGCGAGGCCGGCGGCGGACGCGTTCGCACGAGCCTGGTCGACCGAGCGGGCGCCGGGGATGACCGAACTGACCCCCGGCTGCTGGATGATCCACCGCAGCGCGGTCTGGGCGGGCGTGGCGCCCTCGGGGGCCAGCGCGGCGAATTCGGCCGCCGCGTCCAGGCCCGTCCCGAAGTCCACACCGGAGAAGGTCTCGCCCTGGTCGAACGCCTCGCCGTGCCGGTTGTAGGTGCGGTGGTCGTCCGCCGCGAAGACCGTCTCCCGGGTGTACTTGCCGGTGAGCAGCCCGGAGGCGAGCGGCACCCGGGCGATGATCCCGACCCCGGCCGCCGCGGCCGCGGGCAGCACCCGCTCCAGCGGCTTGAGCCGGAAGGGGTTGAGGATGATCTGCACGCTCGCCACCCCCGGCCGGGCGATCGCGGCCAGCGCCTCGTCGCAGGTCTCCACGCTCACCGCGTAGGCGGCGACGCGCTTCTCGGCGACCAGGGTGTCGAGGGCGTCGAAGACCTCGTCGGAGGAGTAGACGGCGGTCGGCGGGCAGTGCAGTTGGACCAGGTCCAGGGTGTCCACGCCCAGATTCGCCCGCGAACGGTCGTTCCACGCACGGAAGTTGTCCAGCACGTAGTTGGCCGGGAGCTGTTCTGCGCGGCGGCCCATCTTGGTGGCGACGAACACCGAGGCGTCGGGCCGCTCCTTGAGATAGCGCCCGATCAACTGCTCGCTGCGGCCGTCGCCGTACACGTCCGCGGTGTCGAAGAACGTCACCCCGGACTCCACGGCGGCGTCCAGCACGGCGACCGCGTCCTGCTCGCGTACGTCGCCCCAGTCCGCGCCGAGCTGCCATGTCCCCAGGCCCACCACGGACACGTCACGGCCGGTACGGCCCAACACTCGCTGTTCCATACGGTCGATCCTAAGCGGGTCCGGCTCCCCGACGCGGACTACGCGGAGGCCAGCGTGCGGGCGGTCTCCCGCAGCGCGCGGTGCAGGTCGCGGTGCGGGGTGCCCGGCGGGAGCCAGTCCTTGCGGATCTTCGACAGCGCCGTGTAGTTGGTGTCGCAGACGTTGGCGAGCGGCGACTCCCCGGCCTGGGTGAGGAACTGGTAGGCGTCCAGCTCCGCGAAGCCGTAGTCGCGCTCCAGCCACCGCACCATGTCGAGCTGGGCGATCCGGAAGGCGTCCTCCAGCGGGCGGGCCGAGCCGGTGGACATCAGATACGTGTCGGACTCCAGCCGCGGCCAGGGCGTCGCCACCCCCTTGAGCAACTCCACGACGACCACGGTGTTCATGGCGCACTCCACCGCCACCCCGCAGGTCTCGCCCTCGCCCTGCCGGGCGTGCCCGTCGCCCAGGCTGAGCAGCGCGCCCTCGACGTTGACGCCCAGATAGCAGGTGGTGCCGACGCGCATCTCGGGCGTGTCCATGTTGCCGCCGTGCGCGTCGGGTACCAGGGCGGAGCGCACCTCCAGGTTGGCCGGGGCGACCCCGACCGTGCCGTGCATCGGGTCCATCGGCAGCTCCAGCCGGACCCCGCCCTCGCGCGTGGTGAACGCGCAGGTCCGCCGCTTGCGGTCCAGCTCCCACATCCACACCACCTCGGGCAGCGGCGGCTGCAGCGTGGCGGTGGTGTGCGTGGAGGTGAGAGCGCCGAAGAGCGGCACGGTCGTGGAGGCGGCCCAGTCCCTCGCCGGTTCGATCGACACGAAGTGCACCGCGACGGTGTCGCCGGGCTCCGCGCCCACCACGTAGAAGGGACCGGTCTGCGGGTTGAGGTACGGGAACTCGCAGACCCGCGAGACCAGGTCGTCCGCCGACCGCACACGGCCCGCGAAGCAGTCCTCGGTGAAGAGGTCCAGCACGGTGCCCGGCGTGATTCTGGCCACCGGCTCCGCCCCGCCGAACGTCCAGGCGTACGCGCCCGGCTCCGGCCGTACCGTCACGATCCTCGGGTCGCTCATGAACGGTCAGCGTAGGCGCCGCACCCCGGCCCCGGAAGGAAGCGGCGAAGGTGGCGGTGGCGGATCCGGACGGTTCGCGGTCACCTGACCACTTACGGTGATGATTCACCCCGCCGCGGGGCCCGAGGCGCGGGCGTACGCTCGAAAGGGAGGGTGCGAGCCACTCAGGACAGAGCGAGGTGTGTGCTCATGGCTGGCTTCGGCGCACGGCACGGGGACGCCCCGGCGGAGCCGCAGGACGTCAGGCACCGGCGGGCACTCATTCTGAGCGAGATCGCCGCCGAGGGGCCGGTGAGACTGTTCCGGGCCCTGCGCGAGGCCGCCTCCGGCGATGACGACGCGGCGGGGATCCGGGTCTCCGCACTGGTGCGCGCACTGCCCGGCAGGGGCGCCATCAACTGCCACGAACTGCTGCTCCGCGCCCACATCAAGGAGACGGGGCTGGCAGGGGACCTGACAGCCGACCAGCGGGTCGCCCTGGTCGGCGTGCTCGACCGCGCCCAGTACGTCCGCGAACACCGGTCGCCGAGCGCCGCCTGACCCCCTGGCCTGGGCACTTGCCTTCGAGAGCACTCCAAGGTGTTGCCTGGCCCCATGAAGTACACGCAGCTCGGACGCACCGGACTCAGGGTCAGCCGCCTCGTCCTCGGCACGATGAACTTCGGTTCCTACGCCGACGAGTCGGACAGCCACACGATCATGGACACCGCGCTGGACGCGGGCATCAACTTCTTCGACACCGCGAACATCTACGGCACGGACGAACACAAGGGCCTCACCGAGGAGTTCGTCGGAAGCTGGTTCGCCAAGGGCGGGGACCGCAGGGACAAGGTGGTGCTGGCCACCAAGCTCTACGGCACCATGACGCCGGGCACGCCGTGGCACGAGGAGGCGTGGCCCAACCACCACAAGCTCAGCGCGCTCAACATCCGGCGCGAGGTGGAGGCGAGCCTGCGGCGGCTCGGCACCGACCACATCGATGTCTACCAGTTCCACCACATCGACCGGGCGACGCCCTGGGACGAGATCTGGCAGGCGATCGACGTCCTCATCGCCCAGGGCAAGATCCTCTACGCCGCGTCGAGCAACTTCGCGGGCTGGCACATCGCGCAGGCCAACGAGACCGCCGCGCGCACCGGCCGGGTCGGCCTGGTCAGCGAGCAGTGCCTGTACAACCTGGCGGAGCGCCGGGCCGAGATGGAGGTCATCCCGGCGGCGCGCGAGTACGGCGTGGGGATCATCCCGTGGTCGCCGCTGGGCCAGGGCCTGCTGGGCGGCGCGCTGCGCAAGGAGCGGGAGGGCGGCGGCACCCGCACCAGCGTGGGGCGGTCGGCCAGGGGACTCGGCGACCCGGTGGTACACGAACGGGTGCGGCAGTACGAGGACCTGCTCGCCAAGCACGGGCTGGAGCCGGGCGAGGTCGCGCTCGCGTGGCTGCTGACCCGGCCGGGGGTGACCGGGCCGATCATCGGGCCGCGCACCGCCGGGCAGTTCGACTCGGCGCTGCGCGCGGTGGACCTGGAGCTGACCGGCGAACTGCTGGACGCGCTGGACGAGATCTTCCCGGGCCCGGGCCCGTCTCCCGAGGCTTTCGCCTGGTAGCCGGACCCGGACCGCGAGGACACGCCCCGCGTCACGCCCGTCGGCGGCCTGTCAGGAGGCCGACGGGCTCGCGCTCGACGAGGGGCGGCCGGACGGGCGCTGCGGGAGCAGCGCCTTGCAGGTGTCGTACGCCTTGGCCGTCTTCGGGTCCGAGGTGTTGAGGCCGCGCAGGGCGCCGAAACCGCCGCCGTTGCGGCTCCCGGGGCTCGCGGACGCGGACGGCAGCACCACGCCGTGGTCCTTGAGGCAGCTGGTGAACGCCTTGAAGGCGGTGCTGTTGCCGCCGCCGCGCTGGCCGTTGAACTGCGGGCGCAGCGAGGCGCACGCCTGTATCGCCTTCTGGGTGGCGGGGTCGGCGGACGCCCCGCCGAAACCGCCGAAGCCGCCGCCGAAGCCGCCGCCGCGCCGCCCGGTGCCGCTCGGCCGGTCGCTGGGCCGGGCGGACGGGCGGGCGCCGGGGCTGAAGCTCGGCAGCTTCACCCCGTGCTGCGACAGGCAGTTGCGGTAGGCGTCCATCGCCTGCGCGTTCTTGCCGTTGGTGCCGCTGCTGCCGGACGCCGAGGGCGCCACCGAGTTCGACGCCTTCGGCGACGAGCTGGACGAGCAGGCGGTGAGCAGCAGCGCGGCGGAGGTGAGGACGGCGACGGACGCGCCTGCCCGCAGCGCGGTACGCCGCGCCGTTCGCGGCGCGGACGGCCGTGGGGTGGTCCAGGTCATGTCCGGGTCTCCTCGGGAGGCGGGGCTTTCGGGTCGTGCGGCGAAGCCACCCGCGCGCACGCGCGGGACGGCGGGTGCGCTCAGGTGGCGGCCACGACTGAACCGCACGGGGATAGGGACTCCCGGGGCACTGGCTGTGAGTTCCCGGGGAGTACGCGGCCCGGACCCGCCGCTTCCGCACCCGAACGGGTCCGCTCTCCGCACTTCCGTCCGATTTACCACGACTGTGCCCGGCGTCACGCGCCCTCGGGCTCCCAGGGAACTCCCAGGAATCTCCCAGGGCTTCAAAGGCGTGCGCGACCAGGATGCGCGGCATGAAGGTGCTCCCACGGCGGCGCAGGGCCGCCCTGATCAACTCGGTGCTCGGCGTGGTGGTCCTCGCGGGCGCCGGCGGCGCCTACGCGGCGGTGCACGACGACGGCACCAGTTCCGCTCGCGGCACGGGCGCCCGCGTGGTGACCGTCTCCAAGGGCACGGTGCTCGCCACGGTGTCCGGCTCGGGCACGCTCGCCTCGCCCAGCGACGCCGGGGTGAACTTCACCACCGGCGGCACGCTCACCGAGGTCGACGTCAAGCCGGGCGACAAGGTCACCGCGGGCCAGGTGCTCGGCAAGGTCGACCCGACGGCCGCGAAGGAGACGCTCCAGCAGGACGAGGCGTCGCTGACCGCCGCCCAGGCCAATCTGACCAAGGTGGAGGCGGGCGAGCCGGTCTCCACCAACACCAACTCCGGCTCGGGGTCCGGCTCCAGCGGCTCGGGCTCCGGTTCCGGCCGCGGCGCCGCCGCCACACCGTCCCCGACCCCCTCCCCGGTCTACACCGTCGACCCGGCGCAACTCGCCTCGGCCCAGGCCCAGTTGACCCAGGCGCAGAACGCCGTCGACGCCGCCCAGCGGGCAGTGGACGGCTGTGTGCTGAAGTCTCCGTCCTCGGGCACGGTCGCCTCGGTGTCCGCGGCGAAGGGCCAGACGGTCTCGGGCACGGGCGGCAGCGCTTCCTCGGGCGGCGGCTCGGGCTCCGGGTCCGGCTCGGGCTCCGGCGGCTCGTCCTCGTCCTCGTCCGGCAGTTCCAGCAGCAGCGCGCTCAGCGGCTTCGTCGTCCTGACCAACCCCACGGGAATGCAGGTCACCGCCGACTTCTCGGAGGCCGACGCGCTCAAGGTCAAGACCGGTCAGGCGGCCACCGTCACACTGAACGCCGAGACCGGCACCGTACTCAACGCCAAGGTGCTGTCGGTCAGTTCGCTGCCGGTCAGCAGCGGCTCGGGCTCCGGCTCCGGCGGCGGGTCGAGCAGCGCGGTGCAGTACGCGGCCACGCTCGCCATCACCAGCCCGACCGCGAATCTGCGCACCGGGCTGAGCGCCAGCATCCAGGTCGTCACCGGTGAGGCGTCCGGCGCGCTCAACGTGCCGACCGCAGCGGTCTCCGGCACCGGCGCGAACCGTACGGTCACGGTGGTCGACAAGGACGGCAGCACCACCCGTACCCCCGTCACGGTCGGGGTGGAGGGCGACTCCGCCGACCAGATCACCAGCGGGCTGACCGAGGGCCAGCAGGTGCAGATCGCCACGGTCGCCTCCACCGGCAACGGCGGCTTCCCCAGCGGCGCGTTCCCCGGCGGGCTCGGTGGCGGCGGCTTGCGCACCGGCGGCGGTGGCGGTGGCTTCCGTACCGGCGGCGGCGCGGGTGGCCGCGGATGATCCCCGCGCTGCGACAGCGGCTCCGGCTGCCGGGGCACGCCCCGCGGCCCGAGTCCTCCCCGGCCGGCGGCCCGGCCGGGGAGCCGGACGACGGCCCCTGGGGCCCGCCCCCGGTGATCGAGGTGCGGTCGCTGCTCAAGACGTACGGGCACGGCGACGCCGCGGTCCGCGCGCTCGGCGGTCCGCCCGACCCCGTCACCGGGGTCACGCCCGGTGTCGACCTGCTGGTCGAACAGGGCGACATGGTGGCGGTGATGGGCAGTTCCGGCTCCGGCAAGTCGACGCTGATGAATATCCTGGGCTGCCTCGACGTCCCCACCGAGGGGCGCTACCTCCTCGACGGCATCGACGTCGGCGGTCTCGACGAGCACCAGCTCTCGCTGGTCAGGAACCGCAAGATCGGCTTCGTCTTCCAGTCGTTCAACCTGGTGCCGCGTACCCCCGCGCTGGCGCAGGTCGAACTCCCGCTCGCCTACGCCGGGGTGAAGACCGCCGAGCGGCGGCGGCGCGCGCTGGCGGCACTCTCGCTGGTCGGCCTGGCCGACCGCGTCGACCACCGGCCCAACGAACTGTCCGGCGGCCAGCAGCAGCGGGTGGCGGTGGCGCGGGCGCTGGTCACGGCGCCCGCGATGCTGCTCGCCGACGAGCCGACCGGCAACCTGGACAGCCACAGCACCGAGGAGGTGCTCGCCATCGTCGACCGGCTCAACGCCTCGGGGCGCACCGTCGTGCTCATCACCCACGAGGACGAGGTGGCCCGGCACGCCAAGCGGGTCATCCGGCTGGTCGACGGCCAGATCGTCGAGGACGTCCGGCAGGCGCCGGTGGACGGCCCGCCGCCCGCACTGCGCCACCCCGCCGACTTCGCGGCGCACTCCCCGCACGCCCTGCACGCCCCGCACGCCCCCCAGGCGCTGACGGCGGGCGGCGCGGGCCGCCACCGCGGCGCCGACTCCGTGCGAGGTGAGCTGCGGTGAACCCGTTCGAGACGCTGCGGTTCGCCTTCGGCGGGCTCGCCGCGAACAAGGTCCGCTCCGGGCTGACGATGCTGGGCGTGCTGATCGGTGTGGCCGCGGTCATCCTGCTACTCGCCGTCGGCAACGGCTCCTCCCAGGCGGTCAAGGACTCCATCGAGAAGCTCGGCACCAACTCGCTGACCATCTCCTCGGGTTCGGGCTTCGGCGGCGGTGGCGGCCGGTCGGGGTCCTCCTCGACCGCCACCAAGCCGCTGACCGTGGACGACGCGCGGGCGCTGGCCGACCCGGCCTCCGCGCCCGACATCGAGTCGGTCGCCCCCGAGGTCACCTCGTCCTCCCAGACGGCGATCTACGAGGGCACCTCGCACGCCGTCGGCCAGGTCGTCGGCACCTACCCCGCCTACTTCAAGGCGTCCAACAGCAAGGTCGCCAAGGGCGACTACTTCAGCGCCGACGACGTGCTCAACTCCCGCAAGGTGGCGGTGATCGGCTCCACGACGGCCACCGACCTGTTCGGCACGGCGAGCCCGGTCGGCAGGAAAGTGGTGCTCGGCGGCACCCCGTTCACCGTGGTCGGTGTGCTGGAGACCAAGGGCGGTACCGGCTTCCAGGACCCCGACGACGTCGTGATCGCGCCGCTGCCGACCGTGCAGAACGCCTTCACCGGCTTCGGCGCGCTCAGCCAGATCCTGGTGGAGGCCACGTCGGCGTCCGCCACCACTCCGGCGCAGAACGAGATCACCACCGTCCTGATGGGCACCCATGGTCTGAAGGACCCCAACTCGCTGGACTTCCGGGTCAGCAGCCAGGCGTCCCTGCTCACCACCCAGGCGTCCACCAACAAGACGTTCACGGTGCTGCTGGGCGCGGTCGCCGCGATCTCGCTGCTGGTCGGCGGCATCGGCATCACCAACATCATGCTGGTGACGGTGACCGAGCGGACCCGGGAGATCGGTATCCGCAAGGCGATCGGCGCGCCCAAGGGCGTCATCCTCGGGCAGTTCCTGGCCGAGTCGACGCTGCTGTCGCTGGTCGGCGGCGGGCTGGGGGTGGTGGCCGGGCTGATCGGCTCCCACTTCAAGATCGTCGGCATCAAACCGGTGATCATCCCGGAGTCGGTGGTCGGCGCCTTCGCCATCGCCGTGGCCATCGGGCTCTTCTTCGGCAGCTACCCGGCCAACCGGGCGGCGAGCCTGCGGCCCATCGAGGCGCTGAGGCACGAGTGAGCCCGGCCCTGAAGCGCGTGGGGCGCACGAGCGTGAGCACCCGCAGTCAAGAACGCAGCGACAGTCACAGGGAGAAGCGGACATGGCGCGACGCCGCACCGAACTAGTGAAGGCCACCGCCGACACGACCGAACTGACGCCGTTCAGCGAGGCGTTCGGCGAGGTGGAACTGGTGGCGGACCCCGGTCTGCCCGCCGCCTCCGACACGCTGGAGGCCCATCCGGAGGAGATCCTGGCCGAGCCCCCGGACGCCCGGGACATCTCGGCCGAGCTGGCCGCGCCGCCGCGCCGCAAGCTGCCGTGGCTGACGCTGCTGCTGTCGGCGGGCGTGGTCGCCGCGGCCGCCTTCGCCGGTGGCGCCTTGGTGGAGAAGAACCACCTCCAGTCCTCGCCCACCGCGAGCCGCGGCACCTTCGGCGGCGGCACGGGCGGCGGCACCCGCACCGGGGCCACCGGCGGAACCGGCACCGCGCGCACCGGCGGCACCGGCCTGCCCGGCGCGACCGGCGGAGCCGGTGGGACCGGGGGCAACGGCGGCTCCGGTGTGACCATCGGCACCATCAAGCTGGTCGACGGCAACACGATCTACGTCACCGACGCCCAGGGCAACATCGTCAAGGTCACCACCGGCGGCTCCACCAAGGTCACCGAGTCCAAGAGCGGCAAGGTCTCCGATCTGCAGCCGGGCCAGAGCGTGACCGTCCGCGGCAGCCAGAACTCCTCCGGTGACGTCGCCGCGACGACCGTCACGGAAGGCGGCCTGACCGGGGGCGGCTTCGGCGGGTTCGGGGGCTTCGGCGGCAACCGCGGCGGCGGCACCGGAGCGGCCGGAGGAACCGGAGGATCAAATTCCGGAAGCTGACGCCACTCTCACAGGGCAGGGGCGTACGGTGCTGCGGCCGGTCCGTACGACCGCGGGAACGGACCAGGAGGAAGCCATGGACACCCCCGAGGCCAGCCTGCTGGTCGTCGACGACGAACCCAACATCAGGGAGCTGCTCTCGGCCTCCCTGCGCTTCGTCGGCTTCAAGGTCGTCTCCGCGGCCTCGGGCGCCGACGCGCTGGCCGCCGTCGCCCGCGAGCGCCCCGACCTGGTCGTACTCGACGTGATGCTGCCGGACATGTCCGGCTTCGCGGTGGTGCGGCGGCTGCGCGAGGAGTCGGACCCGCTCAGCCGGTCGGCGGCCGGCGCCCCCGACCGGCTCCCGGTGCTCTTCCTCACCGCCAAGGACGGCGTGGACGACAAGATCAGCGGGCTGACGGCGGGCGGCGACGACTACGTCACCAAGCCGTTCAGCCTGGAGGAGCTGATCGCCCGCATCCGGGCGATCCTGCGCCGCACCGGCGGCCCCACCGACGACGGGCGGCTGGTCGCGGGCGACCTGGAGCTGGACCCGGTCGGCCACCAGGTGCTGCGCGCCGGGCGGCCGGTCTCGCTGTCCCCCACCGAGTTCAAGCTGCTCGCCTATCTGATGGCCAACGCCGACCGCGTGGTGTCCAAGCTGCAGATCCTCGACCACGTGTGGGCGTACGACTTCGGCGGCGACCTCAGCATCGTCGAGTCGTACATCTCCTACGTGCGCCGCAAGGTGGACTCCGGCGCGGACGGCGCCGCCAAGCTGATCCACACCGTGCGCGGGGTCGGCTACGTCCTGCGCCGCCCGCAGGGCCAGGGCTGACCTCCCGATGCGCCGCCCGGCCGCCCTGTCACTGCCCCGGATCTGCCTGCGACGGCTGCGGTTCGCCCGGCTCCGGCGGCTGCGGCACGTCCGGTTGTCCGCCCTGTCGCTGCGCTCCCGGCTGGTGCTGCTGGCGATGGTGCTGGTGACGCTGGGTCTCGCGGTCAGCGACACGGTGGTGCTGGGCTCGGTACGCGGCCAGCTGGTGGACCGCGTCGACCAGCAACTCCAGCGGTACGGCCAGCCGCTGGCCGCGCGGCTCGGCACCGACGGGGTGCCCGCGCCGCGCTACGTACGGCCGGGGTCCGGCAATCCGCGGCCGTGGCTGCCGAGCCAGTTCGTGGTGGCCTTCGCGGCGGCCGACGGCACGGTCTCCGACCAGTTCCGGCTGCCGGTGGCGGCGGGCGACCCGCGCCCGCTGTGGCCGGTGATGGACGCCGCCACCCTCGCCGCGCGCCTGGACAAGCCCTTCGACGTGTCCAGCGACCACGGCGGCGGCCGCTGGCGGGTGCTCATCGTGCCGGTCTCCGCCACCGCCACCACCCGCTCCGCGCGCCCCCCGGCCGCGCCCCGGCCGCGCACCACCCCCCTTCCCGCGGGCGTCGTCGTCGCCGCGTCCCTGGACGAGGTGTCGTCCACCACCGACCGGCTGAGCAACGCCTTCCTGCTGATCGGCGCGGTGGTCGCGGTGGCGCTGGGCGTCGCGGGCTGGTTCGCGGTACGGGCCGGGCTGCGGCCGCTGCGGCGGATCGAGGCGACGGCGGCGGAGATCGCCGCGGGGCGCCCGCTGTCGCACCGGATGCCCGCGGTGGCCTCCCGTACCGAGGCCGGACGGCTCTCCTCCGCGCTGAACGGCATGCTGGCCCAGATCGAGTCGGCGTTCGCGGCCCGCGCGGAGTCCGAGAAGCAGATGCGGCGCTTCGTCGCCGACGCCAGCCACGAACTGCGCACCCCGCTCGCGGGGATCCGCGGCTTCGCCGAGCTGTACCGGATGGGCGCGCTGCCCGACGAGGCGGACGTGCGGCGCACGATGGCGAGGATCGAGAGCGAGTCGATACGGCTCGGCGGTCTGGTGGAGGACCTGCTGACGCTGGTGCGGATGGACGAGCAGCGGCCGGTCCAGCTCGCCCCGATGGACCTGCGCACGCTGGCCGTCGACGCCCTGCACGACACCACGGCGCTCGACCCGACCCGCAGCGTCTCGCTGACCGGGCCCGGCGGCCCCGGCACCTCCCCGGGCGCCGCGCCGGTCCTGGGCGACGAGGCCCGGCTGCGGCAGGTCGTCGCCAACCTGGTCGGCAACGCCGTCGCCCACACCCCGCCCGGCACCCCGGTACGCATCGGTGTCGGCACCACCGACGGCCACGGTGTGCTGGAGGTCGCCGACGCGGGCCCCGGCCTCACCCCCGACCAGGCCGCCCGGGTCTTCGAGCGCTTCTACCGCGTCGACGCCTCCCGCAGCCGCCACCAGGGCGGGGGCGCGGGCCTCGGCCTGTCCATCGCCTCCGCCCTGGTCACCGCCCACCAGGGCGAGGTGGAGCTGGAGACGACCCCGGGCGAGGGCGCGCTCTTCCGGGTCCGGCTCCCCTCGGCCCGCCAGCCCTGACGCCGGGCCCTTCCTTGCCTGTGGCCTTGCGCCTGGCCGTCCGCTTGTCCGGGCGCGCCCGGCCCAGCAGGATGCCGGTCAGCACCAGCGCTAGGCCCGCGCACTGCCGCAAGGTGAGCACCTCCCCGGCGACCAGCGTCCCCAGCAGCACGCCCGTGACCGGGTTGAGCAGCCCGACGAGCCCCACGGTGGCGACCGGCAGATGCCGTAGCCCCGAGAACCAGGCGGCGAAGGCGACGGCGGTGGCCACCACGGTGACGTAGCCGAAGCCCAGGACGGCGGGGACGTCCAGGGCGGGCGGTGCGCCCTCGGTGGCGGCGGCGAAGGGCAGGAGCAGCAGGCCGCCCGCCACGAGCTGCCAGGACGTCGAGGCGAGGACGTTCACCTCGCGGCTCCACCGCTTGGCGAGGATGTAGCCGCAGGACGACAGCAGCATGGCGCTGACCGACGCGAGCACCCCGAGCCCGTCGACGGCGGTCGGCCCGGTGAGCAGCATCAGGCACACCCCGCCGAGGCCGACGGCGGCGCCCACCAGGTGCCGTGGACGCGGCCGTTCGGAGATCAGTGCCCAGGCGATCACCATCATGACCAGCGGTGACGTCGCCATGATGGACGAGGCGACACTGGTGGGCAGACGCTGGGCGGCGAGATAGACCAGCGCGAAGAAGCCGCCCATGTTGAGCACCCCGAGCACCGCGCTCTTCCACCACCAGGCGCCGTGCGGCCGCTCCCGGCAGACCGCCAGCAGCGCGAGACCGGCGGGCAGCGCGCGGATCGCGCCCCCGTAGAGCGGCTGCCCTTCCGGCAGGAACTGGTGGGTGACGTAGTAGGTGGTGCCCCACGCGACGGGGGCCACCGCCGTGACCATCGACCACCGCAGATTACCTTCCATGGAAGACATTATAGCTTCCCAGGAAGATACAATGGGAGCCATGGAGCCGACCACGGAGCAGGCCGCGCAGCAGCCGCCGCTCGACCACGTCGCCCGTATCCAGGCCGCGTGGGCCCGGGAGCGCCCCGACCTCGATGTGAGCCCCCAGGGCGTGATCGGCCGGCTGCACCGCCTCGCCGGGCTCCTCACCGAGCAGCTCTGCCTCGTCTACCGCCGGTACGGCCTGAGCGAGGGCGAGTTCGACGTCCTCGCCACCCTGCGCCGCACCGGAGCCCCGTACGAACGCGCGCCCGGCGAACTCGCCGCCCACACCATGGTCACCACCGGCGCCATGACCAAGCGCGTCGACCGCCTCGAACGCGCGGGCCTGGTCACCCGCCGCCGCTCCGCCGCCGACGGCCGCGGCCGCGTGGTCGCCCTCACCGACGCGGGCCGCCAGCTCATCGACCGCGCCTTCACCGACCACATGCACAACGAACAACGCCTTCTGTCCGCGCTCCCCCCGCAGGAGGCCGCCGCGTTGGAGAGGCTGCTCACCACCTGGCTGGCGGAGGTCGAGCCGCCGCAGGACCAACACCCGTCGCCCTGACGGCGATCGGGGGCCGCGGGGATCGCGCGGCTCCCTGACTCGCCTGCCCTCAAGCCCAGTTGCCAGAGCCACCCCGAACACCCCCGCGTCCTCCCGCAGTTGCTCCCCCGGATCGCCCGCAAACGGTCGCGGAATTCCGTTTCCGCATTCCCCAACTCCCCTTTCCCCAAGAAATAACGATTCTTCGCGTGTCGCGCGCGTCGGGTGTTTGCGAGCCGTTCCGGACGCGGTTAGAAAGCCGCCATAGGGTGGTTTTCCCGGGGTTGGAAGAAGAGGGGGACGCGATGCTGCCGGAGGCCGACTCCGCCGCCATTGAGCCGGGGGTCATGACAAGAGGCACCCGTTCGTTCGAGGTGCCCGATTTCCTGGATCCGGTGCTGGCCCGGGAGATCTCGGAGTTTCTGTCCGGCGGTATGCCGGAGGACTGGTGGTTCGCGAGCCTGCTGCCTGACCCGGTCAGCGGCGGCCGGGTCGACCACCGCAACACCCCCGGTATCGCGCCGACGCTGGCGGGGCTGCGCGCGCACGCCCGGCAGGTCTTCGCCGCGGGCGGCTTCGCCCACTTCTTCTACCGGACGGCGCCCCATCTCGCCGGTTGCCACTGCCCGGTCTGCCGGGTCATCGCGGTCATGGAGGACCCGCGCACGATCGCCAGGATCGGTACGGCGATCGGCAGGGAGCTGCGCACGTCCGGCGGCTTCTTCTGCAGCAAGTACGTGCCGGGGTGCTTTCTGTCGCCGCACACCGACAGCCACAACGGGGTGATCGCCGCCGTCTACAACGTCACCCGGGACTGGCGCCCGCAGTACGGCGGGCTGCTCCACGTACTCGACGACGCGGGCGACGAGGTGGCGCAGGTCTTCACACCGACGTTCAACACGCTGGTTCTGCTCGATCTCCCGGATACCAGGGGAACGCTGCATTTCGTGTCCGAGGTCGCGCCCGGTATCGACGTTCCGCGCGTGGCAGTGAGCGGTTGGTATCGCTGAATACCCGGGCGATGCGTCGCGCCCCCTTGTGCGCCCCCGCGCACGCCAGGCTATTCGGTTGACGGAGGACATCAGGTGGAGATCAACAGCACCAGAATCGTGACGAGGGCGGCCGCTTCCGCCCTGAATGAATTGCGGACCCGGGAATACTCCACGGCACGTGAATTCGAAGTGCTCAGGCCGGACCTGCTCGAATGGGACGAGCACGACGACAAGGGCGCCATCGTCGGCGTGTGGTGCGGCGAGCGGATGGTGGCGACGATGCGCGCGCTGGTGGTGGCGGACCGGGCCACCGCCGAGTCCCTCATGACGTGCAGCGTCGACCTCGACGACGCCCACTTCCCCGCCCTGGTGCTCGGCCGCGGCGCCACGGCGCACAGCCACCGCGGCCATGGGCTCAACTCCCTGCTCAGAGTGCACTTCCTGCGGACCTGTCTCGACGAGGGCGGCACGCTCCCGGGCGAACTCCCCGTCGCCTCGGCGCTCGGACTCGCCTACGAGGGCGCCCCGCGGCTGCGCCTGATGCGGGAGCTGGGCTACGCCCTCCACCGGCCGGAACACGTCTGGGACCCGGAGGCCCGCGAGCTGACGCCGGCCCTGCTGGCCGTGCTTCCCCGGACCTCCTTCCCGGCCGCTCTGACCCGGCTGACCGCCCTGTCCACCCCCCTGGAACGCGACTTCCCCTGGTCAGGCCCTCGACTCCTGATGCCCGCGCCCCTGACGGCCGTGACCCCACAGCCGCTCCCCGCCGAGCCGTCACGATGAGCGGCCCGGCGCACGGCAAGGTGCGCGGGGGTACGGGCGGCACGGTGGGCGCCACACGAAGCGCCAAGGGCGAAGGCAAGGCGACCGGCAGGGGGAGCGCGGCAGGCACAGGCGGTGAGGCGCGCGCCACGCGAAGCGGCAAGGCGACCGGCACGGTCACCGTCGCGGTGACCGCCAAGGGCGGCGGCACAGCGACCCGCAGGGGGAGCGCCATGACGACCGCGAAAGCGACCCGTAAGCCCACCACGGCAACCGGCAAGTCGAGCCGGACGGCGACCGGCACGGCGGGAACGGGGGCGAGCGCGTCCGCCGCGCGGAAGCGGAAGCGGGCGGGCGACGCGGACGGCCCACCCCAGGGGGCGCCCACCGTGCTCGTGCTCACGGAAGCCGGGCAACAGGGGGCGGACAGCGCCGAGTTCGTGCGGCGGCTCACCGACCTGGGGCTGACGGTTGTGGAGGCGGCGAGCGACGCGCTGTCCTTCCGGGGCGGACCGCTGCTGCGCGACGCCGAGTTGGTGACGGGCGGACGGCGCCCGGTCGCGCTGCCGCCGAGCGCCCCGCGCCCCGACATCGTGCTGGAGTACCCCGCCCCACGAGCGGGCTCCGCGGTCGCGAAGGCGTTCCCCGGCGCGGTCCTGTGCCGTCCGCCGGACTCGCTACTCGCCGACACCCGCGACCTCCTCACCCTCCTCGGCCCCCGCACGGCCGCTCTGCGCCGCGCCGCCCTCTGGCCGGACCAGGCCGACGCGCGCTGCGTGGTCTTCCGTGACCGCGAGCGTCACGCGCTCGCCGTCGTGCCTGTCGCGGGCGGCGCGGGCCACGCGCCCGTCGTAAGCCACGTGCGCGAAGTGCCCGTCCCGGGCGACTTGGGCGACGTAAGCAAGGTGGGTATCGAGCCCGGCGTGGGCCACGTGGGCGCCGTGAGCGCCGAGCCCGTCGTCGGCCATGTGGGCGCCGCGAGCGCCGAGCCCGGCGTGGGCCGCGCGTCCGACGTGAACATCGAGCCCGTCGTGCCCGTCGTCGGCCACGTGGGCGCCGCGAGCGCCGAGCCCGGCGTGGGCCACGTGAGCGCCGTGGCCGTCGAGCCCGTCCGGGGTCACGCGTCCGACGTGAGCATCGTGCCCGTCGAGCCCGTCCGGGGCCACGCGCCCGACGGGTGGCGGGCCCGGCTCGCGCCTCTGCTTGCCGACGGCTGCCCGGTCGAGGCGACGCCGGTTGCCGTCGTCCTGGGCGCGCCGCATGTGGTGCGGCTGCTGGTCACCCTCGATCCCGCCGCGTCGGTGGTGGACGTGCACGCGGAGGCGGCGACGCGGGCGGTGCCCGCGCTGGAGGGGACGGCGGGCGCCGCCGAGGTGTTCGCGGCGCTGGCTCGGCAGACGGCGCCCGGCGGCGTGAAGTGGCGGCCTGTCCCGGCCGAGGAAGTGCCGCCCGGTGCGCGGCGGGTGGCCGCTGAGGTGGGGCAGGCGCTGCTGGACCGCCCCGACCTCACGTGCGGCGCGGACAGCGGCCGCCTACTGCCGGTGGCGGCGGTCCACGTCCTGTGCGACGGGACGCCGTCCCGGCCGCCGGTCCTCGATGTGCGCTGGGTCACCGTCGCCGTCGAAGCGCCCGACCAGGGCGGCGCGTTGGAGGGCTGGCTCACCACCGCCCTGGCCCGGCGGCCCCGGCGCCCGGCGCCCCTGCTGCGGCTCCCGCGCCCGGCCACCGACGATCCGACCACCGCCGCCGATGTCCACCCGCTCGCACCGCTGTTCCCGACCCTCGGCGACGAGACGGGCCTCGTCGCCACCCGCCCGCACCAGGGCGCCCAGGTGCTCCATCTCGACCCGGATCTCGTGGGTCCCGACGGCAGCCACGACGAGGACGCGCTGACCGCCTGCCTCGCCCGGAGCACGGACCTTCGGGCGCCGCTGACCTCGACCGGCGAAACCCGCTTCGTGGAGCCCGGCGTGGGACGCACCTACCTGGTCGGCGGCGTCCGGCTGTCCGGGCGCCCCGAGTTGCTCGACTTCGCGGTGACGGGCGGCGGCCTGACGCCGTACAGCGCGGGCGGGTTCGTCTCGGTGGGCTCGCCGATCACCGGCCGTACCGCGCTGGTACGGGCCCGCCACCGGCAGTCGTGCGCCGCGCGCCTGGAGCGGGCCGGCGGCCGGACCAGCGCGGTGCTCGCGGTCATCGGCCTGCCCGACGAGAGCCTGCGGATGCCGGACGGCACGCTGAGCCCGGCGGCCATGATCTTGCGCGGCTTCCGCAGCCTGTTCCGCGTACGCCAACTCGACCCCGTCGCGCCCTTCTACCAGAGCCTGCAGCACGCCTCCGTCCTCGGCACCGCCCTGCTGCCGCCGCACCTGGACGTCGGACTCGCCGCGGAGCACTCCCCCGAGGCGCTGCTGCGGGCGCTGGACACCTACGCCGACGGGTTCGACGACGTACGCCGCGTCCTGTGGCCCCGCCCGGCCGCCGATGCCGCCGACGAGGCGGCCCGCGCGATCCGCCGCGCGCTCGTCGCCGCCTACGCGCCCGTCCTGCTGGACGTGGTGCGCCGCCGGCTGGCGGTGGAGCTGGGCCGCGACCCCGACGCGGACCCGGTGCACACGTCGGAGTACGTGGCGTGGTTCGCCGCCACGATGGGGCGGCAACTCGCGCTCTGGCACGGGCTGCGCTTCCTGCACGACTACCACCAGCCGGGGCTGAGCCGCCCCAGCGGCCTGGTCACGCTGGTGGAGAGCAACGTCACGCTGCTCGCCGAGTTCCCCGACCTCGACACGGCGATCTTCGTCGACGACGCCGCGGACGCCGCCGCGCTGCAGCTCACCCCGCGGGACGTCGCCGTACTGAGAGCGGGCTTCGAGCATTTCCACGCCCGCGAGGTCGAGTCGGCGCGGGCCGTGGTGCGCACCCTGAGCCTGGCCGTCAGCGGCTGCGACACGAGCACCGCGGGCTGGGCCGACGCCCTGTTCACCGACGCCTACACGACGGCGCGAGGTGCCGCATGACCTGGACCATGACCTGGACGGACCCGCGCCGCCCGAGCCCCGCACCCGACGTCCGGCGCGTGGGTGCGGCCGTCGACGCGTGGCTGCGCGGCATCCCGTACCGCGATCTGCCGCTCGCCAGGACCGTACTGGAACGGGCGCTGCTCGACGCCGGGGTCGGCGCCGCGGCGGCCACCGCCGTCTCGCTGGTGCCGCGGCATCCCTGGGTGCCCGACGCGGCCTGGCGGCTGGCCCATGTCCCGGACCTCGCGCACCCGTTGCTGCCGTCGCCGCTGGCCGCCGCGCGCGCCCTGGACGCGCTCGGGGCGACCGACGGCGAGCACCTCCTCGTGGTGGAGCGCCGCACCGGGTGGACCACGCTCGTGGCGGGCGCGTACGCGGCGCTCACGGGGAGCCGCGCCGCTACGGCCGCGGCGCTGACGGACGCCGACGCGGCACTGGCCGTACCGCTCGCGGCACTTGGGGTGGAGACGGCGGCGGCGCACCCGCCGCCCGTGGGGTCGGACACGGGATCCGCCGCGGGGGCGAGAGCGGCATCCGCCGCCGGGTTCGCCGCCGCATCCGTCCGCTTCGACGCCGTCCTCGCCTTCGGTGAGCGCCCCGATCCCGCGCTGATCGGTCCGCGGGGCCGGGCGGTGTGGACGGACGCGGCGGCGGGGCGGATCCGCCGGCTGGAACGCAATCCCCTGTCCTGGCGCCTGGTCGATCTCGGCCCCGCCCATGAGTTCTTCGAGGTGGCCCGATGACCCTGACCCTCGCCTACGCCGGTTATCTGGAGAAGGTCGCCGCCTCGCCGGAGGGCGCCGCCATCAAGCGCCGGGCCGCGGAGCACCTCGCGCTGCGGCCCGGTGACAGCGTGATCGACGTGGGCTGCGGTCCCGCCGTGGACACCGTCCCCTTCGCCTCGCTGGTGGGTCCGACCGGCCGGGTGACCGGTGTCGACCTCGACGCGGAGATGGTGCGCAAGGCCGAACGGATCGCCGTGGAGCGCGGGGTGGGCGGCTGGGTCGGTCACGCGGTCGCGTCCGCCGCGCCCCTGGCGTATCCCGACGGCTCCTTCGACGCGTGGCACAGCGAGCGCCTGCTGCAACACCTTCCCGGGAAACAGCCGTTGGCCGCGCTGCGCGAGGCGTACCGGGTGCTGCGGCCGGGCGGGCGGCTCGTGGTGGTCGACACGGACTGGGGGACGCTGTCGCTCGCCACGGACACCCCGGTCCTCGAACGGCGGCTGGTGCAGACGCATCTGACCCGCTTCGCCAACGGATACGCGGGCCGCACGCTGCCGCGGCTGGTCCGGCAGGCGGGTCTGCTGCGTACGGCGGTGGAGTCCTTCGCGGTGACCCTGTCATCCACCAGCGTCGACTATCTGCTGGCCCCCACCGAGCAGTTGGCGCTGGCCCACCATGTCCTCACCCCGCTCGAATGGCACGTGTGGCGCCGCGGTCTGGCGGACTACCGGTCGACGGGTGAGGACTTCGCGACGGTGGTCATGACGCTCGTCGCCGCGCGGCGGCCATGACCGGGGCCGCCGAGGCCGCGCGCCGGACGCTGGTGGCGCGCAGCCTCGACCGCCACGCGCCCGCGCTGCTGGCCGACGGCTCGGGTGATGTGGTGGCCGTCGGCGTGGGCACACCGGTGCGGCGCGGCGTGCGCCGCGTGGAGCCGTGCGTGACGGTCTTCGTCCGCCGCAAGCTGCCGCCGCGGCTGCTGTCGCGGTCGCGGTTGCTGCCGCGTTCGCTCACCGCCGTGGACGGCACCGAGCTCGGCGTCGACGTCCTCGAACTCGGCGTGCCCACCGCGCCGCCGCCCCTCGCCGTCCCCGTCGCGTCCATGCCGTCCGTGCCGACCGCGGGGCTGCGCGGCCGGGTCCGGCCGGGCCGGGGCGGATCGAGCGCCGCGCACTGGCGCTTTCCCGCCGGGACGCTCACCTGCGGCGTCGTCGACGCCACCGACCTCAGGACCGTCTATGCGCTGTCGTGCAACCACGTCTTCGGGCAGATGGGCGGCGCCGTCTTCGGCGATCCGGTGCTGCAGCCGTGCCGGCTGGACGGCGGCACCCTCACCGACGCCGTCGGCGGCTTCACCCGGTCCGCCCCGCTCGTCTTCGGCGGCGGCACCGCCCAGCTCGCCGACGCCTCGCTCGCGTACTGCCCCGGGGACGTCGTCCCCGGGGAGATCGAGGGCGTGGGTCCGGTCGACGGCCAGCGCGAGGCCGCCGATCTACGGCCCGGCGAATGGGTGTTCAAGGTGGGCCGCACGACCGGGCTCACCTACGGACAGGTCCTGGCGACCGGCGCCTGGGCCCGTATCGACTACTCCGCACTGGGTTTCCGCGACCGCTCGGTGCTCTACCGGGGCCAGATCGTCACCACGGGCATGGGGGCGTACGGCGACTCCGGGAGCCTCCTGCTCGACCTCGACCGGCGCGGTGTCGGACTGCTCTTCTCCGGCGGCCACGGAGGCACGCTGCACAACCCGCTCGCCGCCGTCACCGCCCTCCTCGACGTGTTCATCCCCGCCCGCCGTCCGGGCGGGCCACCCCCCAATTGACCCCAAGGGAACCGCAGATGCCAAAGCAACCGCGCACCTCAGCGCAGCCCCTCGCGGGCAGTGAGCGCGCACCGAGCCCCGACAGCACGCTCGTCGGGCCCGCCGACCCAGGCCAGGAGGTCGAAGTCACCATCCTGGTACGGCCGAAGGAGCGGCTCAGCGACGACTCCGTGCTCGCCGGGCTCCGGGTCGACCCGGCGGACTTCGCGGCGCGCTACTCCGCGACCGAGGAGGACATCGCACGCGTCGAGGAGTTCGCCACCACGCACCACCTGGAGCTGCGCGGGTCCGACGCCCTGCGGCGGACCGTCCGCGTGGCGGGCACCGTCGCACGGCTCAGCGAGGCGTTCGGCACCGAGCTGAACGTGTACGACACCCCGCACGGCCGCCATCGCGGCCGGACCGCCGCGGTCATGCTGCCGCCCGGCCTGACGGACGTCGTGGAGGGCGTCTTCGGGCTCGACGACCGGCGGCAGGCGAGGCCGCACTTCGTCGTACGGCCGGCGCCGGTGCCGTCGCCCTTCCTCGCCGCCACCCCGACCGCCTTCACCCCGCCCCAACTCGCCCAGCTCTACGGCTTCCCGTCGGACGCCGACGGCACCGGGCAGACCATCGGCATCATCGAGTTCGGCGGCGGCCACTCGCAGGAGGACCTGGACGTCTACTTCGACGGGCTCGTCCTGCCGTCCCCCCAGGTCGTCACCGTCTCCGTCGACGGTGTCACCAGTTCGCCCGACCCCACCGACCCGAACAGCCCCGACGGCGAGGTGATGCTCGACATCGAGGTCGCGGCCGCCGCCGCGCCGAACGCCTCGATCGTCGTCTACTACGCGCCCTTCACGGAACAAGGCTGGGTCGACGTCCTGCGCACCGCGGTCCACGACGCGCAGAACGCCCCCAAGATCCTCTCCATCAGCTGGGGTTGGGCCGAGGGCTTCGAGCTGTGGACGCAAGCGGCGCTCAACGCGGTCAACGACGCCTTCAAGGAGGCGGCCGCCCTCGGCATCACCGTCTTCGTCGCCTCGGGCGACGACGGGGTGGCCGACGACCAGACCGACGGCCATGTGCACGTCGACTTCCCCGCGTCCAGCCCCTTCGTCACCGGCGTCGGCGGCACCACCCTCACGCAGTTCGCGGCGACCGGCGTCGAGTCGGTGTGGAACAACGGCCCCCGCAAGAACCCGGGCGGCGGCTCCTCCGGCGGCGGCGTCTCCCGCTTCTTCGCTCGGCCGCAGTACCAGTCGACCGTGTCCGTACCGCCGTTGCCGGGCCATCCCGCCCCCGGGCGCGGCATGCCGGACGTGGCGGCGGACGCCGATCCCAACAGCGGCTACATCGTGCGGGTGCACGGCCAGGACGTCGTCATCGGCGGCACCAGCGCCGCCGCCCCGCTGTGGGCCGCGCTCGTCGCCCGGCTCAACCGCAAACTGGGCCGGAATCTGGGGTTCCTCAACCCCGCGCTCTACAGCACCCTCGGGCCGAAGCACGCCCTGCGGGACGTGACCGTCGGCAGCAACGACACCACCGGCACCTTCGGGGCGTACCACGCGCACGTCGGCTGGGACGCGACCACGGGGTGGGGGGTGCCGATCGGTACGGTGATCTCCGATGTGCTCTCCGGCGGCCCGGGCCCTGGCCCTGGCCCGGCACCGGGCCCCACCCCGCATCCGGGTCCGACCCCGACTCCGCACCCCGGCCCGACGCCGACACCTCATCCCGGCCCGACCCCGCACCCCGGCCCGACACCCCATCCGGGGCCGACCCCGCACCCGGGCCCCACACCGCACCCCGGTCCGACCCCGCACCCCGGCCCGGGCCCTGCTCCGGGCCCCGGCCCCGGTCCCGGTCCTGGCCCCGGCCCCGAAGGCCCGGAGACGGAGCTCACGCGCTGGACCCCGCCCGCCTGGATCCCCGTACCCGGCGTCGGGCAGGCCGTCGCGGTCGGCGCCGACGGGACCACCTGGGCGATCGGCGCCACACCGGCGGTCGGCGGCTTCCTGGCCCACCGGTGGGACGGCACGCGCTGGGAACCCGGCGAGCGCGCGGCCACCCGGATCGCCGTCGGTCCCCGCGGCGAGCCCGCCGTGGTCGACCTCTACGGCAGGGCCGCACTACGGGAAGGCGGCACCTGGCGCGCACTCCCCGGCATCGTCAACGACATCGCCTTCGCCCCCGACGGCACCCTGTGGGCCCTCGGCGGCGCCCCCGGGGTCCCCGCCCACCAACTGCTGCGCTGGGCAGGCTCCGACTGGGTCCAGGAGAACGCCACCGGCACCCGTCTGGCGATCGGCCCCGACGGCCACCCCCTGGTCATCGACGCCCTCGGCGGCCTCCAGCGCCGCGGCGCCACCGGCTGGACCACCATCCCCGGCACCTTCACCCACGTCACCACCGCCCCCGACGGCACCCTCTACGCCATCGGCACCGACCGCCTCGGCTACGCCTTCACCCCCTACGGCCGCCAGATCATCGCCGGCCACCTCACCGACCTGGCCGCCGGCCCCTCCACCACCTGGGCCATCAAGGAAGACGGCCGCATCCTCCGCACCCTCTGACCCCCGGGGGCCCCGCCACGGCGGGGCCCCGCCATCCCACGCCGTGGCTCGCGCGACCGGTTCAGCGCTGCCGACCGGCCGACGGCGCGCGGCGGTCGAGGCCGACCACCACGTTCTCGTAGAACCGGTCCACCGCCTCGTCCACGCTGCGGATGAAGCCCGACTCGGCGGTGCCACGAGTGCTGCCCATGCCCTTGAAGAGCGAGAGCCGGAAGCCGGTGATCCTGGCGCTGTCCTTGGGCAGGATGTCGGCCGGTTCCGGGCGCAGCCGCTCCAGGGTGCCGCGCGGGCCGCCGCCCCGGCCGTCGACCAGGGTCTCCACATGCAGGTCGGCGGGGGCGTCGGCGAGTTGCCGTACCAAGCGCTTCGCCCAGGTCAGCGGCGAGCCCTGGCCGGGAGCCGGGATGTCGATGGACGTCCGCAGCTTGCTGGTGCGCAGGTCGGCGGTGAGACCGAGGATGCCGGGGCTGTCCTCGATCCGCAGCTCTGCCTGGAGACGGCCGTCGCGGCACAGCCGGTCCGCCAGCTCCGCCCGTCGCGAGTGCGGATCGGTACCCCTCCTGACCCGCTGCACCGGCAGCACCTTCTGGCCCAGCTCGCCACCGAGGCGCAGGCAGACCTGGCGGATCAGCCGCTCCCAGTTCTCGACCACGTCGACCGCGCGCTTGTCCCCCTCGCAGAGGGTCTCCTCGTCGATGCCGTTGCGCACCGGCACCCAGGCGGGGCCCATGTTCTGGAAGCCGTGGCAACCGGAGTTCTCGTGCTGGAGGTAGAGCAGCAGCTCCTGGAGCAGCCAGGCGTGAGCGGCGTTGCCCACGCCTTCGTGCCGGATCAGCATCTGCGCCTGGTGCGCCACCTCGGCCCAGGACAGGTGCCACAGCGCCACCTTGTGCTTGCGACGGCCGTCGGTGGTCACGTCCACCAGCGGACTGCCCTCCAGCGCCACGTCGTTGGAGAGAGTGATCACGGCCTCGTACGCACGCCGGGCCGCGATGTCCGCGTAGTCCTGCACCTGCGCGGTCCGCAGCGGATTGCCGTTGGTCTTCGTCTCGACCAGCGCCGTCCACAACTTGCCCGCCCGCTCCACCCGGATCAGCCCGTCGGGGCGCTTCGGACTCTCACCGCCGTGGGGCAGCGCCACCTCGGTGTACGTCTCCATCCGCCCGGCGGGCGCGCCGAAGGCGGCCGTCAACCGCCGCCCGAACTCCGGCACCTGGGCCATCACCGACAGCAGGACGGACGTCGCCCGCGTCTCCCGCTCACGGTCGCTGCGCAGCGTCGAGACGGGGAACAACCGGGCCGAGCGCCACGAGTCGTTCTCGGCCAGCGACCTGCGCGTGACGGCGGGGAGCGTCACCTTCTTCCTGGCCGTGCGGGGCCGCCGGGCGGGCGGCGCCTGCTCGACGGGCGGTGCGGGGGGCGCGCTGTCCCGGTCATTCGCCGGGAGGGCCGTACCCAGCGGGGGCGCCACCGCGGCCACGACGATCGCCTCGGCGCCCGGGCTCCCGGCTCTCGGTTCCTCCACGCCCGCCGGCGCCGCACCGGATTCCGCCACGCCGGGTTCCTCGGCGGCCGGCTCCTCCGCGTCGTCGACGTCGATCCCGAAGTCCGTGGCCAGGCCCGCGAGTCCGGAGTCGTACCCCTGACCGACCGCACGGAACTTCCAGCCGCCGTCCCGCCGGTACAGCTCCCCGAAGATCACGGCGCTGATCCCGCCCGCGTCCTCGATCCCGAAGCGCAGCAGCGCCTCCCCGGTACGGTCGGCGAGCGTCAGCCGCAGATCGTCCAGATCGCCGAACTCCGCGCCCCCGTAACAGCTCGCGGCTAAGACGATCCGCTGGACGTCCTCGGGGGCGGCCGTCAGGTCGAGACTGATCCGGTCCTCGCTTCCGCTCTCGGTCGGCGTCTTCCCCAGGAGCTGCACACTGCCGTCCGCCGCCGCCGCGTTGTTGTAGAAGTAGAAGTCGGCGTCGCTGCGCACCTTGCCGTCGGCCCCGAGAAGCAGCACGGACACGTCCGCGTCGCCGTCACCGCTCGCGCTGCTCCACCCCAGGCTGGCGATCACCGCTCCGGCGTGCTCGCTCAGCGCCGCGAGCGCGACATTGCCGCCCTTGGCCATCTCCCGCATGTGCCCCCCTGCCTCACGGGCGCGGCACCGCCGTCCCCACGGCAGACCGCCGCCCGTGGATATGTGACCCCGCACACATTCCGCGCGCGTTCCTGCACCTTAGCGTCCGAGGTCGACCGGTTCAGGCCGATTGGGCACCAGGGCCTGTCCGCAGCATCTCGTCCACCGTCACCAACGCGTAGCCGTCCGCGAGGAGTTGGTCGATGATGCGGGGGAGGGCCTCGACGGTGTGGGTGCGGTCGCCGCCGCCGTCGTGCATGAGGATCACGGAGCCGTCGGTGGCGCCGGAGAGGGCGCGGGTGGTGACGGTGTCGGTGCCCGGGCGGCTCCAGTCGCGGGTGTCGGTGTCCCAGAGGACCGTGGTGAGGCCGTCGGCGGCGATCCAGTGGAGGACGTCGGGTGAGCGGTCGCCGTACGGGGGGCGCATCAGGGTGGGGCGTTCGCCGGTGACGGCGGCGAGGGCGTCGGCGGTGGCGTCGAGTTGGTGGCGGACCTCGTCGCGCGGGAGGCGGATCAGGGAGGGGTGGGACCAGGTGTGGTTGGCGACGGTGTGGCCCGCTTCCTGGATACGGGCGATGGTGCCCGGCAGGGCGCGGGCGTGCAGGCCGACGCAGAAGAAGGTCGCGGGTACGGCGTAGTCGCCCAGGATGTCCAGCACCTGGTCGGTGTAGGGCTGGTGGGGACCGTCGTCGAAGGTCAGGGCGATCTGGCGGCTGCCCGCGGGTCCCCTGGCGAGCCAGCGGCCCTCGCCGCCGAGGCGTTGTTCGTACGGTGCGCTGGCCGCGATGGCCGCGTCCTGGGCCGCGATGTCCGCGGGGGTCGGGTCCGGCGCCGCGCCCTCGGTGTGGAAGCCGGAGGCCAGCCGCAGCGCGTCCTGGCCGCGCCCGGCGGTCCGGCGGGCCCGCACCACCCGCAACCCGGCGCCGTGCAGGGCGCCTTCGAGGACGCCGTTGGACGGGTCGATCACGGTGAGGGCGCCGTCGCCGCCCAACTCCCTTATGTAGCCCAGCAGTCGGCCGACGCCTTCGGGGTGCGCGGGGAAGCCCCGCGGGCCCCGGGTGCGCCCGTCGGCGTGGACCGCCGCCGCCTCGTAGCCCTCGCTGCCCCATGCGACCCCGACGACCCACACCCGGCCCACCGCCCCCTCGTAGCGCCCGCCCCTGGACCCGTAGTGTGCGCCGAGGGGACGCGCCCGGGGTAGGGTCCGGCGGCTCAGAGGTCGGTGATCTCCTCGGCGTAGACGGAGGAGAGCGGCTGCGGGCCCACGTACTGCTGGCAGTTGCAGGGGCCCGGCTCGAAGTGGGTGGGCTTGCGGTCGGCGTCCCAGCCGGTGGGGACCTCGACGATCTCGTGGCACTTGCCCGACTTGTCGTGCTTGGCCAGGTGGTGGGTGCAGCCGCAGACGGGCTCGGGGGAGCGTCCGGCCGCTTCGAGGGCGCGGCGCTCCTTGCTCTCGGCCTCCAGCCGCTCCATCTTGCGCTCGTGGCGGGTACGGAAGGCGGTGCGGGCGGTGTCGGCGATCGACGTGAAGCCGCCGACCGCGAAGAGCGCGATGAGCCACCAGAGCCAGTTCATGTGCGGGCCGTTCCCCCTCGTCGTACGGTCTGCGGTGCCGTGTGCGGAACCTACAGCGTAAGGCGAACGCCCGGCCCACCGGCAGAGCGGTGGACCGGGCGCCGGGAGGACGGGCGGTCAGGCGCCCGGCCGGCTACGGGAGGGAGTTGATCTGGTACGAGTCCCCGTAGGTCTTCCACTTCAGCGGCGGGTCGAGGTTGAGGTTGCCCGCCTTGAGGAAGACGCGCTGTTCGGTGTCGACGCGGCTGGTGTCGTCGTGCGCGGCCTCGGTGAGCATGGCGGCCTTGCGGGCGTCGAGGAAGGCGTTGAGGTAGGTGGTCTCGTTGCCGCCCTGGGCCGGGGTCTTGGCCTTCTTCATGGCGGTCTTGCGGATGCCGCCGAAGCTGGTGGAGTCGTCGCCGGGGCCGTGCATCACGATGGCGTCGTAGTAGATGAACTGGCCGAGCGTGCCCAGGCCGTCGGACTTCGCCTGGTTCACCGAGGGGTTGAAGTAGACGCGGTCGCGCTCGTCGTTCTGCGCCTGCTGGAAGACGGTGTCCTTGGCGGCGGTCTTCCACGCGCTCACGAAGGCGGAGCCGAGGCCCGAGTGCGAGTCGCTGCCGTTGACCTTCTTCAGGGCGGGCAGGTACTTGGCGAGGGCGTTGCCGGGCTTGAGGTCGGTGTAGTGGTTGACCAGGTCGAGCATGTCGCCGGTGCCCGAGCAGAAGCCGATGATGCCCGCGGTGTAGCCGCGGCCGTCACCGATGTCCTCGATGTACTTGTACTGCGCCTTCCAGTTCAGCGAGGAGTTCTCGGCGCTGGAGACCAGCTCCATCGCCATTTCCTTCTTGTGCGAGTCGGCCAGACCCGCGCCCGACGACGCCTTGGCCGAGACGGCGGTCGTGCTCGCGCCGGCGGCGTTGCCGGTGGTGGCCAGGGCGAGCGAGGTGCCGCCCGCGGCGAGTACGCCGACGGCGGCGATCATCGCTATCCGCCGGGTGGACCCGCGGCCCGACCGGTGGGACCTGGCGTGGGGGGAGGACTGCACGTGCGTCTCCGTTTCCGGCCGCTCCGGGAGGGAGCGGCCCATTGCGGGGTCCTGCTGCGCAAACGCAAAGCTCTCAAGTGCTCAGTTAGGAAGCTTTCCTAACCAATGGCCAGCATTGAAGCACTGACCGCACCCGCTCGCCAAGAGCCGGGAGCAAAGCCGATGCACAGGAGTCACACTGGAGACATGTGCCGAAGCATCAAGACGCTACGCCCCCCGATGACGCCGGACGCGGACGAGGACGACATCAGGGCCGCCGCCCTGCAGTACGTACGCAAGATCTCCGGCTTCCGCGCGCCCGCCGCCCACAACAGGGAGGTGTTCGACGCGGCCGTGGAGGCGGTCGCGGCGGCCACCGCGCAGCTGCTCGACGGCCTGGAGGTCCGCGGATCCCACACGGCGGCGGCGCACACCGGGCAGCACACCGGGCACGCCGCACACGAGGCCGCGCACGCCGCCGCTACCGCCGACGCGTAGCCCGCACGCCGCCCGCATCGCGCCGCGCGGGCGGCCAGGCTCTAGCGTGGCCGCATGCAGCACATGACTGAGGCCGAGTGGCGCGCCTTCGCCTCCACCGGCACCCGTACCGGCAAGCTCGCCGTCCCGCGCAAGAACGGCCTTCCGCACGTCACTCCGGTCTGGTTCGTCCTCGACGACACCGACCTGGACGACATCCGTGTGGTCTTCAACACCGGGCACGAGTCACTGAAGGCCAAGGCCCTGCGCCCGCGACCCGCACTTCGCGCTCTGCGTGGACGACCAGGAACCGCCGTACTCCTTCGTCCTCTTCGAGTGCACCGCGGAACTCGTCGAGGAGACCGCGCTGGTCAAGCCCTGGGCGACCCGGATCGGCGCCCGCTACATGGGCCAGGCCCGCGCCGAGGAGTTCGGCGCCCGCAACTCGGTCCCCGGCGAGTACCTGGTCCGCGGCCGTATCGACCGCGTGACGGCGCACGCCCACATCTCCGCCTGAGCGGACGGAGAAGGACGAGAAAGCAGGAGCGCGGCGGCCGACGGCCGGCTCAGCCGTACGACAGCTTCGAGCAGGGGTTGGTGTCCGCGCTGCGGGCCTGCTGGGTGAGGGTCTTGGGCAGCGGCTTCGGGGCCGTGGTGCCGCCGTTGGCCGCGAAGTCCTGGCCGAGGACCAGGTTGAGGCCGGAGATGTTCAGCGGCACGAGCTGGGCGCCGGGGAAGAGCTTGGCCAGCGTCTGGGCCTGCGTCTTGTTGGCGGAGCCGTACTCGATACGGGTGGTCGGGTGGTCCTGCGAGTGCGCGGTGGCGGTGCCGGTGACGGTGAAGCCCGCCGCCTTGAGCTTGTCCGCGCCCTTGCCCGCCAGGCCGTCAGTGGTGGTGCCGTTGAAGACGGCCACGGATATGCCCTGGCCGTTGACGGTCGGCGCCGGGGTCGGCTTCGCCTTGACCTTGCCCGAGGCGTCGATGCCGGACAGCGTGCGGTTGGCGCGCAGTTCGGCGAAGAGGTCGTCGACGTCGGGGTGGACCAGGTCTATCCGCGCCCCCGCGTACTTCCAGGGGGCGGTGATGAACTGGATGTTCTTCAGGTCGATGCTCTTGAGCGACAGGCCGAAGGACATCAGCTTCTGGGCGGTGCCCAGGCCCGGGTCCACCGTCAGCGACTTGGTCGCGGCGTTCGCCAGCGGCAGCAGGGTGGTGGGGTTGAGGCCCTGGCCCTTGACCTTGGAGATCAGCGCGGAAAGGAACGCCTGCTGGCGCATCATGCGGCCGACGTCGGAGTTGTCGCCGACGCCGTGGCGTACGCGGACGTAGTCCAGTGCCTTCTGGCCCGACAGGTTCTGCATGCCCGCGGGGAGGACGACCTTGCCCTTGTAGCCGAGGTTGGGGTTCATGTCCCCCTGGTAGATGTTGTTCGGCACGCAGACCTCGACGCCGTGCACGGCGGAGGTCATGGACGCGAATCCGGCGAAGTCGACCACCATGGTGTGGTCGACGCGCAGGCCCGACATCTTCTCGATGGTGTTCTGGGTGCAGGCCGGGTTGCCCTTGGCGGTGTTGCCCATGGAGAACGCCGAGTTGAACTGGGCGTTCGGCTGGTCGGGCGACCACTTGCCGTCGGGCAGCAGGCAGGGGGGTATGTCGACCATCGAGTCGCGGGGTATGGAGACACCCACGGCGTGCTTGTGGTCGGGGTAGACGTGCAGCAGGATCGTGGTGTCCGAGCGGCCGATCGCGCCGGAGGCGGAGCCGCCGAGCTTGCCGTTCTCGCCGGAGCGGGTGTCGGAGCCGATCAGCAGGACGTTCTCGGGGGTGTCGCCGTTGGCGTCGGCCTGGGACTTCGCCGGGCGGTTCTTGCTCAGCCCTGCGGCGTCGAACGTGGAGATGTTCGCGTTCAGCTTGAGGTAGATCGCTCCGGCGCCGCCCACGATGAGCACGACGAAGGACACCACGATCGCGATGATCCAGCGCTTACGACTGCGCTTACGTTCCGGCTTACGCCCACGAGCGCCCATTCCCACACCTTCGGTCCGGTGGCTCACGCGCACATGACGGAAGCCCCAACGTTTACCACTTCTCCAAGTCCGTTTATATGACCGGCGTCACATACGACTTGGCTTCGGGCGGATACCCGGCCAGACACTGTACGTCGTGAACATTTGGGTGACCGATGATGTGTGGAGGGTGACCGAAGCGGAGCGGGCGCCTCACGGCGCAAGCGCTTCCTCCAGCGTCCACACGGGACAGAAGACGCCGTCGAGACCGGTCATCGCGAGCAGCTTGCGGGTGGGCACATGCGCGACGGCCATCCGCAGATCGCCGCCGCGCTCGACGACCCGGCGGCGGGTCCGCAGCAGCAGCGACAGCCCGAAGCAGTCGATGAAGTCCACCGGGCCGAGGTCGAGCACCACCAGCAGCGGCCGCGGCCCCTGGGCCGCCGCCTCCAGGTGCGGGTCGACATGCAGCGCGCTGCCGAGGTCGATCTCGCCGCGCAGCTCCACCACGAGGACGTCCCGTATCCGGTAGCTCCGGGCGTACGGGGTCTCCGGCGGGCTCTCCTCGCCCAGCCGACGGTCAGGCTCCGGCCGCTCCCCGTGGTGCACCGTTCGTCCCCCGTCCCCCGTACGTGACCTGCGGCAAACGTATCCGCGCCGTAGCGTCACGGGGGAGGCTGCCCGGGAGATCAGGGGCGGTTATTCACCCGGATGGGTGAAGGGACCGGCCGGGACGGAACGGGCTCAGAACGGGAACGGCGTCCTGCCGTGCTGGATGGACACCCACTGGACCGTGGTGAACGCCTCGACCGTCGCGTCGCCGTTCAGCCGGCCCACCCCGGACGCCTTCTCGCCGCCGAAGGGGACGATCGGCTCGTCGGCGATCGTGCCGTCGTTGATGTGGATCATGCCGGTCTCGATCCGGCGCGCGAACCGTACGCCCCGCTCGATGTCCCGGGTGTGGACGGCGCCGCTCAGCCCGAAGGGCGTGTCGTTGGCGAGCGCCACCGCCTCCTCGTCCCCGTCGAAGGGCAGCAGCAGGACGACCGGGCCGAACAACTCGCGGCGCAGGACGGGCGCGTCCGCGGGCAGGCCGGTGAGGACGGACGGCGACACCAGGGTGCCGTCCGTCTCGCCGTGCAGCAGCGCGGTGGCGCCGCCCGCGATCGCGTCGGTGACCGCGGTGGCGAGGTGCTCGGCCTGGGTGGCGTTGATCAGCGGGCCGATCTGGGTGCCCGGGTCCGCCGGGTCGCCGACCCGCAGCGCGGCGACCTTCGCGACGAACTTCTCGGTGAACTCCCGCTCCACCGACCGGTCGACCAGCACGCGGTTGGCGGCCATGCAGACCTGGCCCTGGTGGGCGAAGCGGCTGAAGACGGCGGCGTCCACCGCGTAGTCGAGATCGGCGTCGTCCAGCACCACCAGCGCGCTGTTGCCGCCGAGTTCGAGGACGGTCCGCTTGAAGTGGGCGGCGGCGACCGTCGCCACATGGCGGCCGACATGGTCCGAGCCGGTGAAGGAGATGACCTTCGGCACCGGGTGCTCGATGAACGCGTCGCCGATCTCGGCGATGTCGGTGACCACCACGTTGAACAGACCGGGCGGCAGCCCCGCGTCCTCGAAGATCCTGGCGATCAGGGTGCCGCCGACGATCGGGGTGTTCTGGTGCGGCTTGAGCACCACCGCGTTGCCCAGCGCCAGCGCCGGGGCGATCGACTTCAGGCCGAGGAAGAGCGGGAAGTTGAACGGGCTGATCACACCGACGACGCCGACCGGCAGCCGGTAGAGGCGGTTCTCCTTGCCGTCGACCGGCGAGGGCAGGATGCGGCCCTCGGGGCGCAGCGCGATCTGCATGGCCTCGCGCAACATGTCCTTGGTGAGGGCGAGTTCGAAGCCCGCCTTCAGGTAGGTGCCGCCCAGCTCGGCGATGATCGCCTGGGTGATCTCGTCCTCGCGCTCCTCGACGATCGCGAGCGCCCGCTCGAACACCAGCCTGCGGGCGTACGGGTTGACCTCGGCCCACTCGCGCTGCGCCGCGGCGGCCGCGCGGTACGCCTCGTCCACCTCGGCGGTGGTGGCGACGGTCACCGAGGCGAGCTTGTCGCCGTTGTACGGGTTGAAGTCGACGATGTCCCACGATCCGGAGCCGGACCGCCACTGCCCGCCGATGTACTGCAGGGCTAACTCGGAGAAGTAGGACACCGTTGTCCCTTTCGTCGGGTCGCGCTGTGTACGGTCGTGGGGGATCACAGCTCGCGGTGCAGTGCGTTCAGCCAGTCGAGCGACGCGGCCGGGGAGAGGGCCGCCCTGCTCAGGGCGTTCATGGCCTTGTCGTACTCGACGACCTCGTCCGGCTTGTCGATGTAGAGGGCGCCGGTGAGCTGCTCCAGGTAGACCAGATCGGGCAGGTCGGACTCCGGGAAGCTGAGCAGGGTGAACGCGCCGCCGCCCGCCGCGTGCCCGCCGGTGGCGAACGGCAGGACGCGTACGTCCACATTGGGCTGCTCGGCGGCTTCGAGTATGTGGCGGACCTGGTCGCGCATGACCTGGGAGCTGCCGAAGGGACGGCGCAGGGCGCCCTCGTCCATCACGGCGACGAAGTGCGGCGCGCGCTCGGAGACCAGCAGCTTCTGCCGCTCCAGGCGCAACCCGACCCGGCGTTCGACCCAGGGCTCGGCGCCCTCGGGGTGGCCGAGCTTGATGACCGACCTTATGTAGTCCTCGGTCTGCAGCAGGCCGTGCACGAACTGCACCTCGAAGGTGCGGATCAGCGCGGCGGACTCCTCCAGGCCCACATAGGTCTGGAACCAGGTCGGCATGACCTCGCCGTAGCCGTGCCACCAGCCGGCGGCGTTGGCCTCGCGGACCAGTCCGAGCATGGCGGAGCGCTCGGCCTCGTCCGTCACCGAGTAGAGGGTGAGGAGGTCGGCGACGTCCCGCTCCTTGAAGCTGACTCTGCCCAGCTCCATACGGCTGATCTTCGACTCGGAGGCACGGATGGAGTACCCGGCGTCCTCCCGGGTGATCCCCCTGGACTCCCGCAGCCTCCGCAGCTGCGCTCCGAGCAGCATTCGTCGCACGATGGACCCGCCTCCCGGCTGCCCTGCGCTCATGGGTCACGCTCCGCCCTAGGTTCATCAGCAGTCTGCCACTAACGGACTGCGCGCAGTACCCATTCGGTCACTCTCCATCGTCACGTGCATCAATTCCTTGCAGATGCACGTGCAGACGCTCTTGCATCAGAGGGTGCTGATCCATGAGCATGGTGACCGTGCAGATACCCCGGGGGCACATATGAAGGCTGAGGCTGTAGCCGTGCTGGAGCCGTTATGGCAGGGAGTCCTCGCGCCCGAGCGACTCTCCGCAGGTAACGGGGCCACCTGCGAGCTCCCCGCGGCCTTCGAGTCGGTGCGCGAAGCGCGCCGCTTCACCCGGACGACGCTGCAGCACTGGGATCTCTCGGCGCTCCTCGACTCCATAGAACTCGTCGCCTCGGAGCTGGTGACCAACGCCCTGCGGTACGCGGTCCCGGTCGGCACCCCTGGCGCACCGGTCCGGCTGAGCCTGGTCCGGTGGACTTCACGCGTGGTCTGCGCGGTGCGCGATCCGAGCGCGGTGGCGCCTGTCGCCAAGGACCCCGACTTCGTGGCCGAGACCGGCCGCGGGCTGCACCTGGTCGACTCCTTCAGCGAGAACTGGGGCTGGCACCCGCTCGCCGGCACGGGAAAGGTCGTCTGGGCGCTTTTCCTGACGCCCGGCCGACCGCTGTAGGGCTTACGCCCTCATTTGCGGCATGGTTACGGCATGTTTTACGGCATCAGATGATCGAACTCGCCCGCCTTGACGCCGATGATCATCGATTCGATCTCAGCTCGGCTGTATATCAGTGCGGGGCCGTCCGGAAAGCGCGAATTGCGCACCGCGACATCTCCGTCCGGCAGCGCCGCGAACTCCACGCAGGTGCCATTGGCATTGCTGTGAAGACTCTTCTGCCAGACCACCCCGCGTAGGTCTTCTGCGGCCATTCCGTTGTGCGTCCGGCGCATCAGCCACTCCCCATAAGTGCCATGTCTGGTACGGGAGATGATAACTCGTGCAGCGAGCACGTGCATGTGCACGTGCATGTGCACGTGCAGTCACTCGGCGTGATCTTCTGGCCTGGCCCCTCACGGCCCGGCTACCCGGAAAAGGGGCGGAGGATACCCCCGTACGGTCCGATACGATATTGACGGTCCGTAGACGAATTCCTCACTCCGCGCAACGAATTGGGAGCAGCCTGCAATGGCTCGTCACCTCATCACCTCAGCCCTCCCCTATATCAACGGGATCAAGCACCTGGGCAACATGGTGGGGTCCATGCTCCCGGCCGACGTCTACTCGCGGTACCTGCGCCAGCGCGGCCACGAGGTCCTCTACATCTGCGCCACCGACGAGCACGGCACCCCCGCCGAGCTGGCCGCGAAGGAGGCCGGGCTGCCGGTCGACACCTTCTGCGCCCAGGCCCACCTGGCGCAGAAGGCCATCTACGACGGCTTCCAGCTCTCCTTCGACTACTTCGGCCGCAGCTCCTCGGCGGAGAACCGCGACATCACCCAGCACTTCGCGCGGCAGCTCCAGGCCAACGGCTTCATCGAGGAGCGGGCGATCCGCCAGGTCTACTCCCTGGACGACGAGCGCTTCCTGCCCGACCGCTACATCGTCGGCACCTGCCCGCACTGCGGGTACGACAAGGCGCGCGGCGACCAGTGCGAGAACTGCACCCGGGTGCTCGACCCCACCGACCTCATCGAGCCGCGCTCCGCGATCAGCGGCAGCAGCGCGCTGGAGGTCCGCGAGACCAAGCATCTCTTCCTCCTGCAGTCGAAGCTGGCGGGCGAGGTCGAGGCGTGGATCGACGCGAACGGCTCCGAATGGCCGACTCTGGCCTCCTCGATCGCCCGCAAGTGGCTCACCGAGGGACTCCAGGACCGCGCGATCACCCGCGACCTCGAATGGGGCGTCCCCGTACCGGCCGACACCTGGCCGGAGCTGGCCGCCGAGGGAAAGGTCTTCTACGTCTGGTTCGACGCGCCGGTCGAGTACATCGGTTCCACCAAGGAGTGGGCGGACGCCGCGGCGGACGGCGAGACCCGCGAGTGGAAGTCCTGGTGGTACGAGGCCGACGACACGGTCCGTTACACACAGTTCATGGCGAAGGACAATGTCCCCTTCCACACCGTGATGTTCCCGGCCACCCAACTGGGCACCCGGGAGCCGTGGAAGAAGGTCGACTACGTCAAGGCGTTCAATTGGCTCAATTACTACGGCGGAAAGTTCTCCACCTCCCAGCGCCGCGGCATCTTCACCGACGCCGCACTGGAACTGCTGCCCGCCGACTACTGGCGCTACTTCCTGATGGCGAACGCGCCGGAGTCCGATGACACCTCCTTCACCTGGGAGTTGTTCGCCGCGGGAGTCAACAAGGATCTCGCCGACACACTCGGCAACTTCGTCAACCGCGTGCTGTCCTTCTCCCGTAAGCGGTTCGGCGACGAGGTGCCCGCGGGTTCCGCCGCCGGTGAGGCGGAGGCGAAGCTCGGCGAGCAGATCGCGGGTCTGCTGGCGGAGTACGAAAGCCACATGGAGACACTGCAGTTCCGCAAGGCCGCCCAGTCGCTGCGCGCGCTGTGGAGCGCGGGCAACTCCTACCTGGAGGAGAAGGCGCCCTGGATGGAGATCAAGACCGACCCCGACGGCGCCGCGCTCACCCTGCGCACCGCGATGAACCTCATCCACCTCTACGCGGTCGTCTCCGAGCCCTTCATCCCGGCCTCCGCCGCCGCGATGCGGGCCGCGTTCACGCTGCCCGACGACACGGCCCCCTGGGTCAGCGCCGACGAGGCCCGCGCCTTGGCCTCGGTGCCCGCCGGCACCCCGTTCACGGTGCCGCCGGTGCTCTTCGCCAAGATCAGCGACGAGGACCTGGCGTCATACGTCGAGCGCTTCGGCGGCGACCCGGACGCCCAGGCGTAGTACGGCGGTTCGGCTCCGGCTTCGGCTCCGTGCCGCCGCCGTCAGCGAGGGCACGGGACGCGGCACGGCAGCGTCACCTGGCCCGCTGAGGCGGCGGCTCCGAGCCCGGGGAGCGGGGTGTGCGGTACGGGCGCGGAGCGGCCCGCCGTGCCGGTCGCGGCCTCCCCCGAGCGCGGCGGCGGCAGGCGCAGCGGCCCCTCCTCCGCCACCCGCGAGGGCCGCGCTCCCGCGCTCGACTCGGCGCAGCCGGTGAGCGCGAGGGTGACGGCCGCGGTGACGAGGAGAGCCGCGAGCGCGGTGGGACGGGTGGTACGCATGGCAGGGCCTTTCCGGTGGGGGGCCGCGGTCAGCTGAACGACGCGGTCGTCAGCACGGACCTGGCCTCGGAACTCTGCGCCTTCGTCGGGCGGGAGAGGCAGACGGAGGCGTCGACCACCAGGTCGGAGCCGGGGCGCGCCGGGTCGGCGATCAGTGCCTCCCAGACCTGTGTGCCGCCCGCCAGGAGACAGGACTTGGTCAGCTCCGGCGCGTACACCTGGTGCGAGACGCGGACCTTGTCGGCCGTCAGGCGGCTGTACTTCGGCCGCAGCACCACCAGCGCGCCGCCGCTCGGCAGCCGCTTCACCAGCGGCGAGCAGTAACCGTCCATCGGCTGCTTGCAGTGCGCGTTCTGCCCGGACAGCTGCTGCGAGGCGGCGAAGCTGACGTCCGCGGACTCCAGGCGCGACCAGGCGCGCGGCAGCGTCAGGGTGAGGCCGCCCAGGGTGCGGAACTCCACCCGGGTGTACCGGTCCAGGGTCGTGCTGGTGATCGGCGTCGGTGTCGGGTCGGGGCGAGCGTCCGGGGTCGGCGCGTGGGTCACCGCGGTCGGTGCCGGGGCCGCCCCCACGGGGGCGCCGCCGCCGTCCGACGAGTGCAGCAGCCCCGGCACGGTCAGCGAGACCGCCACCGCGGCGGCGACGGCTGTCACCGACAGCGCGGCCGTACGCTGTCGGCGCCGCCGTGTCACCCGGGCCCGTACCCGCTCCAGGCGCTGTGCGGGGGAGGGCAGTTGGGGGACGCCGCGGTGCAGCAGGACGCGCAGCTCGTCCTCGGGGTACTCCTCGTTCCGCTCATCGGCCACAGCGCTCACCCCCGTCCACGGACACCGTCACGGGCAACCGGCCGCGCAGCGACCGCAGCGCCTTCGACGCCTGGCTCTTGACGGTGCCCTCCGTGCAGCCGAGCACCTCCGCGGTGTCCGCCACGCTCAGGTCCTCGAAGTACCGCAGCACGACCACCGCGCGCTGGCGTACGGGCAGTTCCCGTATCGCCGTGGCGAGGGACTGCTCCAGGTCGACCCCCGCGAAATCGTCCACCGCCCCTGGGCGGTCCGGGAGTTCGCCGTGCGGCACCTCGCCGCGCCAGCGGCGGCGCCACCACGAGGCGTGCGTGTGCACCAGCGCTTTGCGCACATACGCTTCCGGGTTGTCCTTCGCGATCCGGCGCCATTTCGGCCACACCCTCGCCAGCACCGTCTGCAGCAGGTCCTCTGCGAGGTGCGAGTCGCCTGTCAGCAGCCACGCGACTCGCAGCAGCCGGGGGCCGCGAGCCGCCACCCACTCCTCGAACCCGGGTTCGCTCACCGTCGATCCTCTCCACACCGCTTTAACGCGATGGGCCCGCCCCCGGGTTGCCTCGCCCCGATAGGGGCGCGGGGAACTGCGCGGCCCGCCCCCACCGGCCGGTGGTCCGAAGACCACGCGTCTGCCCCATTGGGGCCGGTGGTGACCTGCAGCCACGCGACGGCTGGTCGCGCAGTTCCCCGCGCCCCTTCGGGGCGAGGTCTTACTTCCTGGGGCGGAGTTGGATGTGGAGCTCGCGCAGCCGCGCCTCTTCGACCTCGGAGGGCGCACCCATGAGGAGATCCTCGGCGTGCTGGTTGAGCGGGAAGGCGATGGTCTCGCGGATGTTCGGCTCGTCGGCGAGAAGCATGACCATGCGGTCGACACCGGGCGCGATCCCACCGTGGGGCGGAGCCCCGAAGTGGAAGGCGCGGAGCATGCCGCCGAACTCGGCCTCGACCGTCTCACGGGTGTAGCCCGCGATCTCGAAGGCCTTGAACATGACGGCGGGCTCGTGGTTCCGGATGGCGCCGGAGGACAGCTCGATGCCGTTGCAGACGATGTCGTACTGCCAGGCGAGGATGTCCAGCGGGTCCTTCGTCTCCAGGGCTTCCAGGCCACCCTGGGGCATGGAGAAGGGGTTGTGGGAGAACTCGACGGCGCCGGTGTCCTCGTTGCGCTCGAACATCGGGAAGTCGACGATCCAGCAGAAGCGGAAGGCCTTCTCGTCGAACTGCCCGGCGCGCTTGGCGGCCTCGACGCGGACCGGGCCCATGATCCTGGAGACCTCGTCGAACTCCCCGGCGCCGAAGAAGATCGCGGTGCCGGGCTTGGCGCCGACCGCCGCGACCAGCGCGGTGACGTCGTCCTCGGTGAGGAACTTGGCGATCGGGCCGGTCAGCGCGTTGTCGTCGCCGACCCGCACCCAGGCCAGGCCCTTCGCGCCGAGCGAGACCGCGTATTCGCCGAGGCCGTCGAAGAACTTGCGCGACTGGTCGGCGGTGTCGGGCACCGCGAGGGCGCGTACGTGCTTGTCGGCGAACGCCTTGAAGCCGCTGCCCGCGAACACGGCGGAGACGTCGACCAGTTCGAGCGCGGTGCGCAGGTCCGGCTTGTCGTTGCCGTACTTGACCATCGACTCGCGGAACGGGATGCGCGGGAACGGCGAGGTGACCGTGCGGCCGCCGCCGAACTCGGTGAAGAGGTCGGTCATCACCTTCTCGATGACGCCGAAGACGTCCTCCTGCTCGACGAAGCTCATCTCGACGTCGAGCTGGTAGAACTCACCGGGCGACCGGTCGGCGCGCGAGTCCTCGTCGCGGAAGCAGGGCGCGATCTGGAAGTAGCGGTCGAAGCCGGAGATCATCAGCAGCTGCTTGAACTGCTGCGGCGCCTGCGGCAGCGCGTAGAACTTGCCCGCGTGCACGCGGGAGGGCACCAGGAAGTCGCGGGCGCCCTCGGGGGAGGTCGCCGACAGGATCGGGGTGGCCATCTCGTTGAAGCCGAGCGCGATCATCTCGCGGCGCAGGAACGAGATCACCTGGGTGCGCAGCATGATGTTGCGGTGCATGCGCTGGCGGCGCAGGTCGAGGAAGCGGTTGGTGAGCCGCATCTCCTCGTTGGCGTTGTCCTCGGGGAAGACCGGGAAGGGCAGCGGGTCGGCGGCGCCGAGCACCTCCAGGGAGCTCACCTCGACCTCGACCTCGCCGGTCGGCAGCTCGGGGTTGACGTTCTCCGCGGAGCGGGCCAGCACCCGGCCGTCGACGCGGACCACGGACTCCTTGGACTGGCTGCTGAGCTGGTCGTACACCGGCGATCCCGGACGCACCACGAGCTGCGTGAAGCCGTAGTGGTCCCGCAGGTCGACGAAGAGGATGCCGCCCAGGTCGCGGCGATTGTGCAGCCAGCCGGACAGGCGGACGTCGGTGTCGACGTCGGTGGCGCGCAGCTCGCCGCAGGTGTGGGACCGGTACCGGTGCATCGTTCATCCAAGTCGTCGGACAGCGGGGGGTCGCAGTGAGTGGCCGTGAAGCGGCCCAGGACAGCCTACCGGCGTCGGGGGCCCGTCCCCCATCCGGATCATTGGCTCATACCATCTGTATCCCCATAAAATGGCGCAATGCGCACCGAGGACGTCCTGGCTGCGGCCGGCACGGGCCTGTGGCAGTGGGACGACGCCACCGGCACCGTGACGGTCGACGACACGGCGGCCGGTCTGCTGGGCCTGGACGGCGGGGCGAGCGAGCACCGGTCGTCCGCCGTACGGGCGTGCCTGCACGCGGCGGACTACGTGTCGCTCTCCGGCGAGGTGTCGCTGGCCACCGCGGAGGGCACGGTCGCCGAGTCGGTGCTGCGGGTGGTCGGCGAGGACGGCACGATCGTCCGTACGGTACGGGCCAGGCTGCGGCCGCACGGGCCGCTGCTGGCGGGCACCCTGCACGAGGTGCGCGACGGCTCGGCCCCGCCGCCCGCGGCGGCCGCCGGGGACTGGCGCCGGGCCCGGGAGGCGTTCCTGCTGGACGCGGGGCGGGCGCTGGCCGAGGCCGACTCGACCGCGGAGGTGCTGCGGGTCGCGGCCACCCTGTCGATGCCGGGTTTCTCGCCGGACGGCCTGGCCGTCTTCGGTGTCGACGGCGACCGGCTGTCGATCATCGGCCACCACGGGCACGAGACCGGCGCCGAGGGCCCCTTCCGCGAGATACCGCTGAACACCGACTACCCGGCCGCGCTGGTGGTCCGTACCGGCCAGGCGGTCTATCTGCCGAGCCCGGTGGCGTACGAGGACCGGTTCCCCGTCACCTGGCCGCTGGTGGCGCCCTTCGGCCGGTCGTCCTGGGCGTATCTGCCGCTGATCGTGGCCGGGTCCACCATCGGCGCCTGGATGGCGGCCTTCCGCGACCCGGTGGACTTCACCCCCGACGAGCGCTCGGTGCTCACCACGGTGGCCAGGATGCTGGCCCAGGCGCTCTCCCGGGCCCATGTGCACGAGTCGGAGCGCGCCCTGTCCGACGGTCTGCAGCGCACCATGCTGCCGGCGCGCGAGCCGGGCATCGACGGCATGGCGGTGGCCGCCCGCTATGTGCCGACCGGCGGCGGGCTGCAGGTCGGCGGCGACTGGTACGACGTGATCGAGCTGCCGTCCGGCCGGACCGCCCTGGTCATCGGCGACGTCCAGGGCCATGACGTACGGGCCGCCGGGATCATGGGCCAGCTCAGGATCGCGCTGCGGGCGTACGCGGCCGAGGGCCACCACCCCGACGCGGTGCTCTCCCGCACCTCGCGCTTCCTGGCCGGGCTGATCGACACCGAGTTCCTGGACGACGTGCGCTTCGCGACCTGCCTCTACCTGGAGGTCGACCCGGCGTCCGGCACGCTCGACGTGGTGCGGGCCGGGCACCCGGAGCCCGCGATCAGGCTCGCCGACGGCACCACGATCGTCCGTCCCACGGCGGGCGGGCTGCCGCTGGGCATCGCGCCGGATTCCGACTACCCGACCACGCGGATGGTGCTGGAGCCGGGCGAGGTGCTGCTGCTGTGCACCGACGGCCTGATCGAGACCGGCGGCCACGACCTGGAGACCGGCTGGCGGCGGCTGGCGCAGGTGCTGGAGGGCGGGCCCGCCGACGACCTGGAGGCGCTGGCGGACGCGATGGTGCGGGCGGTGCACGGGCCCGCCTCGCACCACACGACCGGGCCGCTGGCCGACCGGCGCGAGGACGACATCGCGCTGGTGCTGCTCCGCCGCGACCTGGACGGCCCCATCTGCGCGGTGCCGGTGCGCCGGGCGGTCCTCACGGTCTCGCAGACCGACCCGGGCCGGATCCGCGCGGCCCGCGCGGACATCCGCGCCCTTCTGCACGACTGGGCGGGCGCCGACCAGGTGGAGTCCGCGGTCCTGCTGGTCTCCGAGCTGGTCACCAACGTCCTGGTGCACACCGACGGCGACGCCGTGCTGACCGCGGTGCTCACCGGCACGCCCGGCAGCCGCCGACTGCACATCGAGGTCGGCGACCGCTCCGACGACATGCCCCATCTGCGCTCCCCCGGCGAGATGGCGTCCTCGGGGCGCGGTCTGCTGCTCATCGAGGAACTCGCCGACGCCTGGGGAGTCGATCCCCACGGCGACGGCAAGTCCATCTGGTTCGAGCTCTACGAGGCCGGCGCCACGGCCGCGTAGCCGCGCGCCGGGTGCGGGCTCAGTGGCCGTACGGCGAGTCCGCGGGGATGGTGCCGAGGCGGCCCGCCTGGAAGTCGTCGAACGCCTGGGCCAGTTCGGCGTGGGTGTTCATCACGAACGGGCCGTACTGCATCATCGGCTCGCGGATCGGCAGCCCGCCGAGCAGCACCACCTCGAAGTTGGGGCTGCGCGAGTCCTGGGTCTCGTCGGCCCGGATGGTGAGGGCGTCCCCGCCGCCGAACACCACGGCCTGGCCCATCCGGAAGGGGCGGGACTCGGGGCCCGCGAAACCGCGGCCCGACAGACCGTAGGCGAGGGCGTTGAAGTCCGCCCGCCAGGGGAGGGTGACCTCGGCCCCGGGGTTGACGGAGACATGGATCATGGTGATCGGGGTGTGGGTGGCGCCGGGTCCCTGGTGGCCGCCGAGGTCGCCCGCGATCAGCCGGATCAGCGCGCCGCCGTCACCCGAGGTGAGCAGCTTGAGGCCGCCGGCCCGGATGTCCTGGTACTTGGGCGGCATCATCTTGTCGGCCTTGGGGAGGTTCACCCACAGCTGGAGGCCGTGGAAGAGGCCGCCGCTGAGCACCAGCGACTCCGGCGGGGTCTCGATGTGCAGCAGCCCGGACCCGGCGGTCATCCACTGGGTGTCGCCGTTGGTGATGGTGCCGCCGCCACCGTGCGAGTCCTGGTGGATGAAGGTGCCGTCCATGATGTACGTGACGGTCTCGAAGCCGCGGTGCGGGTGCCAGGGAGTGCCCTTGGGCTCGCCCGGCGCGTACTCCACCTCACCCATCTGGTCCATCATGATGAACGGGTCGAGGTGCCGGTAGTCGACGCCCGCGAACGCGCGTCGCACCGGGAAACCCTCGCCCTCGAAGCCACTGGGCGCGGTGGAGACCGCCAGCGCCTTGCGCGGCTGCGCGTCGGCCGGTGCGGTCACCTTCGGCAGGGTCAGCGGGTTCTCTACGGTCACGGCGGGCATGACGGCCTCCTCTGGGATGCTCAGCACCCAATATAGTTGAATGCTGAACATCCAACAAGGCGGCGTGTATTCCGCTTCGCCTCACTCCACAGGTAACAGGCGGCCGTGCGGTTTCGCGGTACGCGCGCGGCAGTACCCCTCAGCCGTACATCCGGCGCATGGTGAACTCGACCATCTGTTCGACCGCCTTCGCGTCGAAGACCATGCGATGCTGGCCGTCGATGTCCAGGACGAAGCCGTAGCCGGTGGGCAGCAGGTCGAGCACCTCGGCTCCGGTGATCACGAAGTACTTCGACTCCTTGCCCGCGTACCGCCGCAGCTCCTTCAGGGAGGTGAACATCGGGATGACCGGCTGCTGGGTGTCGTGCAGCGCCAGGAAGCCGGGGTTCTCACCCCGTGGGCAGTACACCTTCGACGTGGCGAAGATCGCCTGGAAGTCCTCGGCCGACATCGACCCGGTGGTGAACGCCCGCACCGCGTCGGCCAGCGACGGCGGGGAGGGCTCCGGGTAGCCACCCGGCATGGGTGCGGCACCCGGGGCAGGCCCGGGTCCAGGGTTCACGCTCTGCTCGTAGCCGTACACGCGCCCAAGGGTAACGAGGAAACGGTCACATCCGAGCCGTCGGGTGTTGCTTCTTATTACTGGCGGGTAGCATCATTTCGTACGACCACCACACCTGCCTTCCCTACCGACCAGTTTTGACAGTCATCACGCGATACGGAGAGCCGTCGTCATGGGCCACTACAAGTCGAACCTCCGCGACATCGAGTTCAACCTCTTCGAGGTGCTCGGCCGCGACCAGCTCTACGGCACGGGTCCGTTCGCCGAGATGGACGTCGAGACCGCGAAGGACATCCTGGGCGAGCTGGCGCGCCTGGCCGAGAACGAGCTGGCGGAGTCCTTCGCGGACGCCGACCGCAACCCGCCGGTCTTCGACCCGGAGACCAACACCGCGCCGGTCCCCGACACCTTCAAGAAGAGCTACGCCGCCTTCATGGAGTCCGAGTACTGGCGGCTGGGCCTGCCCGAGGAGATCGGCGGCACCACCGCGCCCCGCTCCCTGATCTGGTCGTACGCCGAACTGGTGCTCGGCTCGAACCCCGCGGTGTGGATGTACTCCTCGGGTCCGGCCTTCGCCGGCATCCTCTACGAGGAGGGCACCGAGGAGCAGAAGAAGATCGCCGCCATCGCGGTCGAGAAGCAGTGGGGCTCCACCATGGTGCTGACCGAGCCCGACGCGGGCTCGGACGTCGGCGCGGGCCGCACCAAGGCCGTCCAGCAGGAGGACGGCACCTGGCACATCGAGGGCGTCAAGCGCTTCATCACCTCGGGCGAGCACGACATGTCCGAGAACATCATCCACTACGTGCTGGCCCGCCCCGAGGGCGCGGGACCGGGCACCAAGGGCCTGTCGCTCTTCATGGTGCCGAAGTACGAGTTCGACTTCGAGACCGGCGAGCTGGGCGCGCGCAACGGCGCCTACGCCACCAACGTCGAGCACAAGATGGGCCTCAAGGCGTCCAACACCTGCGAGATGACCTTCGGCGACAAGCACCCCGCCAAGGGCTGGCTGATCGGCGAGAAGCACGACGGCATCCGCCAGATGTTCCGGATCATCGAGTTCGCCCGGATGATGGTCGGCACGAAGGCCATCGCCACCCTCTCCACCGGCTACCTCAACGCGCTGGAGTACGCCAAGGAGCGCGTGCAGGGCACCGACCTGTCGCAGTTCATGGACAAGACCGCGCCCAAGGTCACCATCACCCACCACCCCGACGTGCGCCGCTCGCTGATGACGCAGAAGGCGTACGCCGAGGGCATGCGCGCCCTCGTCCTCTACACCGCCTCCGTCCAGGACGCGATCCAGGTCGCCGAGGCCACCGGTGAGGACGCCAAGCAGCTGCACAGCCTCAACGACCTGCTGCTGCCGATCGTGAAGGGCTACGGCTCGGAGAAGTCGTACGAGCAGCTCGCCCAGTCGCTGCAGACCTTCGGTGGCTCCGGGTACCTCCAGGAGTACCCGATCGAGCAGTACATCCGGGACGCCAAGATCGACACCCTCTACGAGGGCACCACGGCGATCCAGGGCCAGGACTACTTCTTCCGCAAGATCGTCCGCGACCAGGGCCAGGCCCTGACCGGGCTGTCGGAGGAGATCAAGAAGTTCCTCGCCGAGGCGACCGGTGGCGAGGAGCTGGCCGCCGCCCGCGACCAGCTCGCGAAGGCCGCGGTCGACCTGGAGGCGATCGTGGGCGCCATGCTCACCGACCTCGCGGCCACCGAGCAGGATGTCCGCTCGATCTACAAGGTCGGGCTGAACTCCACCCGCCTCCTGCTCGCCTCCGGCGACGTCGTCATCGGCTACCTCCTGCTCAAGGGCGCCAGCGTCGCCGCCGCGAAGCTCGCTGACGCCTCCCCGCGGGACACCGCCTTCTACACCGGCAAGATCGCCGCCGCGAAGTTCTTCGCGACCAACATCCTCCCGGGCGTCGGCAGCCAGCGCGCCCTCGCCGAGGCCGTCACCCTCGACGTCATGGACCTCCCGGAGGAGTCCTTCTAACCCGAAGTGGGGCGCCCCGTTGCTTTTAGGGGCGCGGGGAACTGCGCTGCTCGCGCGGAGGACGTGCCCCGAAGGGGCGCGGGGAACTGCGCGACAAGCCACCGCGGTGGCGCGCGTCACCACCGGCCCCAATGGGGCAGACGCGTGGTCTTCGGACCACCGGCCGGTGGAGGCGGGCCGCGCAGTTCCCCGCGCCCCTAACGGGGCACGACCGGTGCCTGGCCCACCGCAAGCGCAGCGCGCTTCCCCGCGCCCCTAACGGGGCACGACCTCTTCCGCAACCCGAGCCGGAGGGCTCCTATGCTGGCGGCATGAGCCCACAGCCGCGTTTCTTTGACCGGAAGCACACCGACGACCTGGCCGCCTTCGTGGAGGCGAGCCCGACGGCGTATCACGCGGTGCGCAGCGTGGCGGAGCGCCTGGAGAAGGCGGGGTTCCGGCAGGTGGCGGAGACGGACGCGTGGGACGGCGAGAGCGGCGGCTCGTACGTGCTGCGGGGCGGCGCGGTGGTGGCGTGGTACGTGCCGCGAGGCGCCCGGCCGGAGACGCCGTTCCGGATCGTGGGCGCCCATACGGACTCGCCGAACCTGCGGGTGAAGCCGCGCCCCGACATGGGCTCGGCGGGCTGGCGCCAGGTCGCCGTGGAGATCTACGGCGGCCCGCTGCTCAACAGCTGGCTGGACCGCGACCTGGGCCTGGCCGGACGGCTGACGCTGCGCGACGGCAGCACCCGGCTGATCGCCACCGAGCGCCCGCTGCTGCGCGTGCCGCAGCTCGCCATCCACCTGGACCGCCAGGTCAACGAGGGCCTGACCCTGGACAAGCAGCGCCATCTGCAGCCGGTCTGGGGCCTGGGCGACGCCGCCGACGGCGACCTGATCGGGTACCTGGCCGAGGAGGCGGGCCTGGACCCGGAGGACGTGGTCGGCTGGGACCTGATGACGCACGACATGCAGCCGCCCGCGTACCTCGGCCGCGACAAGGACCTGCTGGCCGCGCCCCGGCTGGACAACCTGCTCTCGGTGCACGCGGGCACCGCCGCGCTGGCCGCGGCCGCGCACCCCGACCTGCCGTACATCCCGGTGCTCGCCGCCTTCGACCACGAGGAGAACGGCAGCGAGTCCGACACCGGCGCCCAGGGCCCGCTGCTGGGCAATGTGCTGACCCGCTCGGTGCACGCCCGCGGCGGCAGCTACGAGGACAGCCGCCGCGCGCTGGCCGCCACGGTCTGCGTCTCGTCCGACTCCGGCCACGCGGTGCACCCCAACTACGCCGAGCGGCACGACCCGACGCACCACCCGCGGGCCAACGGCGGCCCGATCCTCAAGACCAACGTCAACCAGCGGTACGCCACCGACGGCACCGGGCGCGGCCTGTTCGCCGCCGCCTGCGACCGGGTCGGCGTGCCCTTCCAGCACTTCGTCTCCAGCAACGCGATGCCCTGCGGCACCACCATCGGCCCCATCACCTCGGCCCGGCACGGCATCACCACCGTCGACGTCGGCGTCCCGATCCTGTCGATGCACTCCGCCCGCGAGCTGTGCGGCGCCGACGACCCGCACCTGCTGGCCAGTGCGCTGAAGTCGTTCCTGGAGCAGTGAGCCGGGGGCGCGGGCCGGCGAACGGGCCGTCTCCGCGGGGCCGCTGATTGCGGGTCGGAAGCCCGGGTAGGCGGGCGGCGAGGGGAACTCCCCTCATCCGGGAACCCCCTATGGAGGCGAGCGCCGTGGGAATCGGAGGCTGCATCATCCTGATCGCGATCGGCGCGATCATCACCTTCGCGACCAACTGGCACGCGAAAGGCGTCAACATGGACCTGCTCGGCCTGATCATGATGGCCGTGGGCCTCATCGGTCTGGCCGCGTACGTGAGCATCTTCAAGCGCCGCCGCATCCCCCCGACCGCCGACGGCGACGTCCCCCCGGTCGTGGAGGAGCGCTACTACCCCGGCGGCCGCTACTGAGCCCTGCGCCCGCGCAAGTCCCGCGCCCCAAAAGGGGCGCGGGGAACCGCGCGACCGGCCCTCACAACCCCGCTTCCGGGTCGTCCAGACCCGCCAGCACCAGCGCCAGCCGGGCGACACCGGTGTCGCCGAGCCGTACCGGGACACCCCAGTCCTGCTGGTGGACGTGGCAGGCCGGGTACGGGTTGTCCGGGTCGTCGTCGCAGGAGGCGGCCATCGCGGAGACGTGCAGCACGCCCTCGGGCACGGCGGGGTCGAGCACCAGATCGCGGAAGAGGTCGGTGCCCTTCCCCGCGCCCTCGGCGAGGAGTTCCGGCGGGGTCGCGCTGACCAGCAGCCGGGTGGACGGCCCGTAGCGCTGGTCCAGCTTCTGCCCCGCGGGGGCGGAGAAGACCACTTCGAGCCGGAAGGGGCCCGGGGCGACGTCGGTCGCGGCCCGCTGGGTGCGGTGCGCGACCGGCTCCACCCGCACCGCCTCGTCGGGCAGCCGCAGCCGCGTCAGCCGGTGCCGCGCCGACTCGACGACCACGACGTCGTGCCCGGCCAGCACGGCGTCCGACGGCTCGCGCAGATCGGTGGCCAGCGTGCTGACCTCCCCGGTCGCCGGGTCGTACCGCCGCAGCGCGTTGTTGTACGTGTCGCTGACCACGACCGAGTTGTCGGGCAGCGCGGTGACGCCCAGCGGGTGCTGGAGCAGCGCCTGCCCGGCCGGTCCGTCACGGTGGCCGAAGTCGAACAGCCCGGTGCCGACCGCCGTACGGATCACGTATCCGCCGTCGTCACCGCGCTCCGCCCAGCGCAGCGCCGAGGTCTCGGAGTCCGCGATCCACAGGCGGTCCCCCGCCGCCGAGAGCCCCGACGGCTGCGCGAACCACGCCTCATGGGCGGGTCCGTCGACCAGGCCCTCGTTGGTCGTCCCCGCGGCGGCCTCCACGGTGCGCGTGGCCGGGTCGTACGTCCAGAGCTGGTGGACGCCCGCCATGGCGATCCACACCCGGTCCTCGAACCAGGCCACGTCCCACGGGGAGGACAGGTCGACCTCGCGGGCCGGGCCCGAGGTCGCCGAGCCCTGCCACCACTGCGCGCCGGTGCCGGCGAGCGTGGTGACCCGGCCGCTCTCCAGGTCGACGTGGCGCAGCGCGTGGTTGACGGTGTCGGCGACCACCACGCCGCCGTCCGGCAGCAGCGCCAGGCCCTGCGGCTCGCTGAACCGGGCGGTCTCCGCGTCGCCGTCGGCCAGCCCGCGCTCCCCGCCGCCGATCCGCCGTACGACCGTCTCGCCGTCGGGCGCCAGCTCCACCAGCGCGTGCCGGGTGGAGTCCGACACCAGGAAGTTCCCCGAGCCGGGCAGCAGTACGGCCTTCCCCGGGAACCGCAGATCCGTCGCCACGGGCTCAGGCGGCGTGTAGGGCCCGTCACCGCGCCGCAGCGTCCCGCGTGCCGCGTGGGTGGCCTCCAGCTCGCTCACGAGCTGCTCCAGGGCGTGGGCGTGCCCCTCACCGGCGTGCTGCGCGACCACGTACCCCTCGGGGTCGATCACCACCAGCGTCGGCCACGCCCGCACCGCGTACTGCTTCCAGGTGGCCAGCTCCGGGTCGTCCAGCACCGGGTGCCGCACCCCGTACCGCTCCACGGCGTCCACCACCGCCTGGTGCTCGGCCTCGTGCACGAACTTCGGCGAGTGCACCCCGACGATCACCACCGTGTCCCGATGCCGCTCCTCCAGCTCGCGCAGCTCATCGAGGACATGCAGGCAGTTCACACAGCAGAAGGTCCAGAAATCGAGGATCACAATCGATCCCCGCAGGTCAGCGAGGGTGAGGTGCTTGTCACCTGTATTCAGCCAGCCGCCCTTGCCGACCAGCTCGGGGGCCCGGACGCGTGCACGTGCAGTCATAAACCCATCCAACCGCATCACCCGGGGTAGGCATTCCCCCATGAAATTCGTGGTGCGGGAGAAGATGTTCGCCATCGGCGACGACTACTGGATCGAGGACGAGAACGGGCAGCGCGCGTTCTACGTCGACGGGAAGGTCATGCGGCTGCGGGACACCCTGGAGCTGCAGGACGCGCAAGGCGCCGAGGTCGCCGTCATCCGCAAGAAGCTGGTGAGTCTGCGGGACGCGATGACCATCGAGCGCGACGGGCAGGTGCTCGTCACCGTCAAGAAGAAGCGGTTGCACCTGGTGCACGACGTCTACCGCGCCGAACTCGCCTCCGGCGAGGAGCTCGAGGTGCGCGGCGACCTCATCGGCAAGGAGTTCGACATCGAGTACGAGGGTGAGCGGCTCGCCCGCATCTCCCGCAAGTGGTTCACCCTCCGTGACGCCTACGCCATCGACGTCGAGCGGCCCGACGCCGACGCCGGCATGCTCATCGCTGTCGCGGTCTGCGTCGACCGCATGGTCGACAAGGAGCACGACGAGTAGCGCCCCGTAGGGGCGCGGGGAACTGCGCGACCAGCCGTCGCGGGCCTGCAGGTCACCACCGGCCCCAATGGGGCAGACGCGTGGTCTTCGGGCCACCGGCCCGGTGGGGGCTGAGCGCGCAGTTCCCCGCACCCCTACGGGGCACGTCCGGTGCCTGGGCCTCCGCTAGCGCAGCGCGCGTCCCCGCGCCCCTACGGGGCGAGGTTCGGCCTGGGGAGGCCGAGGACGCGGTCGCGGAGGACGGGGAAATCGCGGCGGGTGGCGGCCACCCGGGAGAGGTCGAGGTCGGCGGTGAGGGCACCCTCGTCCGGGCCGGCCTCGCAGAGAACCTCTCCCCACGGATCGACGATCATGCTGTGCCCCGCCTGCTCGACCCCGGCGTGGGTACCCGCCGTACCGCAGGCGAGGACGTACGTCTGGGACTCGACCGCGCGGGCCTGGACGAGCAGCCGCCAGTGGGCGAGGCGGCGCGCGGGCCAGCCCGCCGGGAGGACGAGCATCTCGGCGCCCGCGTCGACCAGCAGCCGGAACTGCTCGGGGAAGCGCAGGTCGTAACAGGTCGCCAGGCCGAGGACGCCCTGCGGCAGCCGGGCGGTGACGATCTCGCCGCCCGCCGTCATCAGCGCCGCCTCGCCCTCGTCGAAGCCGAAGCGGTGGATCTTGCGGTACACGGCCCGTAGCCCACCGTCGGGGGAGAAGACCAGCGAGGTGTTGTACAGCCGTCCCTCGCTGTCCTTTTCGACGATCGAACCGGCGTGCAGCCACACCGCCGCGTCGCGCGCCGCCGCCGCCATCGCGACCGCCGTCGGCCCGTTTTCGACCGCTTCCGCCTCGCGGCCGAAGTCGTCCGCCGCGAAGGCTCCGACCGGCCACAACTCCGGCAGCACGACAAGATCGGCGGCCCCTTGCGCGCGCACCAGCGCCGCCACACGGGTTCGCCGGTCGGCGACCGTCTCGCTCGGGTCAACCTCGATCTGCAGCAGCGTTGCGCGCACCTGGACACCGCCCATACGTTGGGTCGTCAAGTCGGGCCTACCATCGTCACTCGAAAGCACTGCGTGGGCGCCCGCGCGCAGCGTAACTTAGGCGCACACCACCACGACCGCGCATCGACCGTCGAGGGGTCCCGTGACCGTCCACAGCCAGCTCCAGCCGTACATCGACGCCTGGACCCACTCCATAGAATCCATCAACGAACTGGTGTCGCCGCTGACCGAGGGGGAGTGGAACCGCCCCACGGACTGCCCCTACTGGTCCGTGCGTGACGTCGTCTCCCACATCATCGGCTTCGAGTGCGAGCTTCTCGGCGACCCGCGCCCGATCCACACCCTCCCCAGCGACCTGCGGCACATCACCAGCGAGTCCGCCCGCTACACCGAGGTCCCGGTCGACATCCGGCGGCACCACACGGCGCCGGAGATGACGTCGGAGCTGGAGTACACGATCATCCGCCGCTCGCGGCAGCTCAGGAACGAGACCCGGCAGCCGGACGCGACCGTTCGGGCGATCGGCGGCGGCGAGACCACCCTCGAAGAGCAGCTCTGGAAGCGCGTGTTCGACGTGTGGGTGCACGAGCAGGACCTGCGCCGCGCCCTCGACAAGCCCGGCAACCTCGCCTCCCCCGCCGCCGTACTGGCCCGGGACTACGTGCTGCGCGGGCTGCCGAAGCTGGTCGCCAAGGACGCGGGCGCCAAGCCCGGCTCCGCGGTGGTCTTCGACGTGCACGGCCCGCTGGAGTTCATGCGGACGGTACGGGTGAACGCCGAGGGCCGCGGTTCGATCGACTCCGCGGTCTCGCTCGGTCCCGCCGTCACCTTCGTCGTCGACTGGGAGACCTTCCTGCGCCTGCTGGCGGGCCGTGTCCGCCCGGCCGCCGTCGCCGACCACCTCAAGTCCGAGGGCGACCTGGAGCTCGCGGAAGCGATCCTCTCCCACATCGCCGTCACGCCGTAGCACCTCCCGCCGCCGACGGCCCGCGCCCGACCAACGGGGGCCGTCAGGGCGGCGGGGGTGGGCGGGTCCCGGTCGTGGGATCGCTCAGTCGGTGACGACGGCCGCCGTCGTACGGTGCACGCTCTCCACCCGGCTGACCGCGATGCGTTCGCGCTCCAGCCGCTCCGCGCGGCGGTGCAGGCGCAGGATCTGGCTGGTGCCGAAGGCCTGGAGGACGAAGACGCTGCTCCAGGCGATCCGGTAGTTGTCGCCCGTGGCGTCCAGCAGCAGGCCGATGGCGAGCAGGGTGAGCACGGAGGCGGTGAAGCCGCCGATGTTGACGATGCCGGACGCGGTGCCGAAGCGCTCGGGCGGGTTGGCCGGGCGCGCGAAGTCGAAGCCGATCATCGAGGCGGGCCCGCAGGCGCCGAGCACCACGCACAGCACGACCAGCAGCCACATCGGGTCGTGGCCGCCGCCGGGCCAGCCGAGCACGGCCGCCCAGGTCAGCGCGGTGACCCCGATCACGCCGAGGGTCAGCGGCAGCCGCGCCCCGTGGTGACGGGCGATGAGCTGGCCGAAGACCATCCCGAAGACCATGTTGGCGACCACCACCAGGGTCAGCATGCCGCCCGCCGCGCCGCGCGTCAGGCCCTGGTCCTCGACCAGGTATGGCAGCCCCCACAGCAGCAGGAACACCATGCCGGAGAACTGCGTGGTGAAGTGCGTCCACATCCCCAGCCGGGTACCGGGCTCGGCCCACGCGTCGGCGATCTGCCGCCGTACGTACACCAGTCCCGCGTGGTCGGCGCCGGTACGGGGTGCGGGCTCGTACCCCTCGGGGTGGTCCTTGAGGAAGAGCGCGACCAGTACCAGGACCAGCGCGCCGCCCAGCGCTGTACCGAGGAAGGTCGGCGTCCAGCCCGCGGAGTGCAGCAGCCGGGAGAGGGCGACGGTCGAGACGAGGTTGCCCGCCACGCCGAAGAGCGCGGCGCCCTGCGCGATCATCGGCCCGCGCCGGGCCGGGAACCACCGCGAGCCGAGCCGCAGCACGCTCACGAACGTCATCGCGTCACCGCACCCCAGCACCGCGCGGGCGCCCAGCGCCATCCCGTACGAGTGCGACAGCGCGAACGCGAACTGGCCCGTGGTGAACAGCACCGCGCCCAGCATCAGCACCCGCTTGGTGCCGAGCCGGTCGACCATCAGGCCGACGGGTATCTGCATCCCCGCGTAGACCAGCACCTGGAGGATGGAGAAGGTCGACAGCGCGGAGGCGCCGATGTGGAAGCGGTCGGCGGCGTCGATCCCGGCCACGCCGAGGCTGGTGCGGTGCACGACCGCGACCATGTAGACGAGGGTGCCGACCCCCCACACCAGCACGGCCCTCCGCCCCCCGGGTGGATCTCCGGGCAGCGCACCCCGTATGTCCTTCACGCTTCGCCCCTGGCCAGGACGTTGACCCAGGACACGTGCTGCTCGACGAGGGCGGCCGCGGTCTCGGCGGCGCCGGCGCGGAGGGCGGCGAGGATGTCGGTGTGCTCGGCGAGGTTCTTGGCGACGCGGCTCGGCTCGGCGTGCATGGTGGCGACGCCCATCCGCAGCTGGCGGTCGCGCAACTGGTCGTAGAGGTGGGCGAGGATACGGTTTCCGGCCGCGCGGACGATCTCCGCGTGGAAGCAGCGGTCGGCGACGGCGAAGGCGGCGAGGTCGCCGTTCTCCGCGTGCACGCGCTGCTCGGCCAGCGACTCCTCCAGGCGGGCGAGCAGGTGCGGCGGCACCGCGCCGACCACCTTGGCGACCGCGTGCTGTTCCACCAGCAGCCGTGTCTCCACCACGTCGGCGATCTCCTGCGCCGACACCGGCAGCACCAGTGCGCCCTTCTTCGGATAGAGCTTGAGCAGCCCCTCCGCCTCCAGCCGCAGCAGCGCCTCCCGTACGGGGGTGCGCGACACCCCGACGGCGTCCGCCAGATCGCCCTCGGTCAGCAGCGTGCCGCCCTCGTAACGGCGGTCCAGCACGCCGCTCTTCACATGCAGATAGACCCGCTCGGCGGCGGGCGGGGACTTCGTCGGAACCGCGGTGGCATCCATGATGCACGCATCATAGATACAACACTCGGGCCGACGCCGCCCCCGTCCGCGATCCGGACAGCGGGGTGGGTCAGGCGGGGCCGGAGGACCTGGCGGCGCGCCAGCCGGAGCGCAGTGCGGCGCCGGTGGCGGGGAAGGCGAGGTGCGCGTCCAGCAGGAGGATCAGCACACCGGCGATCACGTGGAGCGCGCCCACCCAGGGCGCGTGGTCCGTGCCGTTGGTGGCCAGCTCGTGCTGGAGCGGCCCGGCCGCCAGCCCGAGCACCACGGCCTCCCAGATCACCATTTTGCCCGCCCGGACGACGAGCGCGACCAGGAAGAGCAGCACCGTCAGGCCGATGATCACCAGGGCGAAGTTGTCGTGCAGCGTGAAGTACCGGTCCTTGAACTCCCCGCCGTGCGCGGTGTCGAAGGTGCCGAGCCCCGCCAGGAGGAACTGTACGAAGATGGCGAGGAGCGTTAACTGCGCGATGATCCGCACCGCCCGTATCCCCCGTGCCTGCTCGTTCACTGCCATTGTGCCTCCAGGACGTCATGTCTGAACCGGGTCGACGGCAGGAAGGCAGGGGGTGGCACAGCAGCGGACACTCCCCTCCCACCCGCCGCTGCGACTACAGTCCCGTAGACGTTCGTCCGGGCGCAAGGGACTTCGGTAAGGGCTTGGGCAAGCCTTCGGGCGGGGGACAGGGGACGCGAATGACCACGGCGCACTACGCGGAGGACCGCTCGGCCCTGACCTGGCCGCTGTTGGGGCTCGGGGTGGCCGTTCCCGCGCTGCTCGCGGCCGGTTTCGTCGCGGGGGTGGTCACCGGCCTCGCGCCGCTGTGGGGCATCACCGCGCCGCTGCTGGTGCTGTGCCTGCTGTTCTGGGGCGGGCTCGCTCTGCGCAACTGGCCGACAGGCATCCGCATCACCGCCGGCGACATCCGTATCGGCGCGGTGAGGTCCGCTCGGGCGGAGCGGCGCAGGCCCACCGTCACCCACCAGAACTGGGCGGTGTTCACCTGCCCGCTCGACGGGGTGCGGGGATTGAGGGTCGAGACGGATCCGGCGGCGATTCGGCGCATCCTTCGGGCGCCGGAGTTCTTCACGCTGAGCAACCGGTGGGGAAAGCCGCGTGAGATGGGCCGCTGCAAGCTCGGGGTGCTGAGCGCCCCCTTCATGCGGGCCGCCCTCGTCATCGAACTGGACGGCGGCTGGGCGCACTTCCCCGCCACGCGCCCGGCGTTCTTCTTCCCGAACACGCCCGGCCGCCCTTTCCGCACCCGGCTCGTCCCCGACGAATCCCTCACCTGGGTGGTGCCCACCCGCCATCCGGAGCGGTTGTGGGCGGCGGTGGAGGCGGCGGGGCTGGGACGTTGACGGGGGTGCGGGGAAAAGGAGTTGGAGGGGTGGCTGGGGGGCGCTAGGGTCCTGGGTGTTGTCCGTGACGTCGGTGCAGGAGGTGAGACCCGTGAAGGCGGTATCGATGTGGGTGCTCCCCCTGTGTGTCACGGTCGGCGACTGATGTAGGTGTCGCCGGGAGCGCCTCGACCTGAAGGCACTCCCGAAAGGCCACTCCTATGTCCTCACACACTCTGCAGTTCACCGCCCGGACCTCCGTGAACGGCGTCGTGGAGCGCGACTTCACCGTCGGCGGCGTCACGGGCGCGCTCTGGTCCCCCGAATCCGGCGCCGATGGCGCGCCCCTGGTGCTGATGGGCCACGGCGGCGGCACCCATCGCAAGGCACCGGCGATGAAGGGCCGAGCCCAACGCCTGGTGGCCGACGGCGGATTCCATGTCGCGACCATCGACGCACCCGGGCACGGCGGCCGCCCGGTCACCGAGCACGACGAGCGCGAGATCGACGCGATGCAGGAGGCGATGGCGACGGGCGTGCCCGTCGGCCCGATCGTCGTCCGCTACAACGCGTACCTGGCCGAGCAGGCCGTGCCCGAGTGGCAGGCCACGCTGGACGCACTCCAGCGGCTGCCGGAGATCGGCGCGGACGGCCCGGTGGGCTACTTCGGCCTAAACATGGGCACCGCGATCGGCATCCCGCTCACCGCCGCCGACCCCCGTATCACCGCCGCGGTCTTCGGCCTCTTCTGGCCGGACCTCGTCGCCGAGACGGCCCGGCGGATCACCGTCCCGGTGGAGTTCTCCCTCCAGTGGGACGACGAGCACATCCCCCGCGAGGCCGGCCTGGCGCTCTACGACGCCTTCGGCTCTCGGGAGAAGTCGCTCCACGTCAACACGGGCAGGCACAAGGAGATGCCGCGCTTCGAGGCGGACAGCGCCGTCCGCTTCTTCGTCCGGCATCTGCGCGCTCCCGCTCCCGCGGCTGTCTAGGGGCGGATCGTGCTGACCAGGCTTGCCGTCGAGGTGAGCGTGGAGGCGATCGTGGGGGCCAGGCTGGTGCCGGAGAGGGTGAATCCCAGCAGGATGCAGATCACCGCGTGGCTGGCCTTCAGGGAGCGGTTGCGCATCAGCATCGCCGTCAGCACGACGAGAACCAGGACGACAGAGATGGAGACGACCATACGGTGATGGCAGCACATATGGTCACGGAAGTGCAGTAAACACGCGCAAGGGAAGGCGAGGTCGTCGGGGGGAACTGCTGTGCGCCGCCACGCCGGCGCGGGATACGACCAGCCGTTCCCCACGCACCAGCACGCAGGAGGGCCAGGACGATGTCCGTCCTGGCCCTCCTGTCCGTGCGTGGGCCGCTTACGCCCAGGTGATCAGCCGCTTGGGCTGCTCCAGGATGGCGGCCACGTCGGCCAGCACCTTGGAGCCGAGCTCGCCGTCGACCAGGCGGTGGTCGAAGGAGAGCGCCAGGGTGGTGACCTGACGGGGCTTCACCTTGCCCTTGTGGACCCAGGGCTGGAGCTTGACCGCGCCGAAGGCGAGGATCGCGGACTCGCCGGGGTTGAGGATGGGGGTGCCGGTGTCGACGCCGAAGACGCCGACGTTGGTGATGGTCACCGTGCCACCCTGCATCGCGGCGGGCGAGGTCTTGCCGTCACGTGCCGTGGTGATCAACTCACCCAGGGCGGACGCCAGTTCGGGCAGCGTCTTGTCCTGGGCGTCCTTGATGTTGGGGACGATGAGGCCACGGGGGGTGGCCGCGGCGATCCCCAGGTTCACGTACGACTTGTGGACGATCTCCTGGTTGGCCTCGTCCCAGGCCGCGTTGGCCCCGGGGTTGCGGCGCAGGGCGATCAGCAGCGCCTTGGCGACCAGGAGCAGCGGGCTGACGCGTACGCCCTCGAAGGCGCGGTCGGTCTTCAGCTCCTGGACCAGCTTCATCGTCCGCGTGATGTCGAACGTCACGAACTCGGTGACATGCGGCGCGGTGAAGGCGCTGGCCACCATCGCCTGCGCGGTGGCCTTGCGGACGCCCTTGATGGGGATCCGCGTCTCGCGCTCGCCGGGGGCGGGCGCGGGAGCGAGGGCACCCGGGGCGGTCACGGCCGGCGGCAGCGGGGCGGGCGGCGCGGCGGCCGCCCGGATGTCCTCGCGGGTCACCACACCGTTGGGGCCGGTGGGGGTGACGGTCGCCAGGTCGATGCCGAGGTCCTTGGCCAGCTTGCGGACCGGCGGCTTGGCCAGCGGCCGGTCGGCCGCCGGGGCGAGCCCGTTCGTCCGGTCGTGCCCGTTGAGCTCGGACCGCGCCGGGACGGCGGGAGCCGCGGCGGTCGCCTTGCGCGGGCGGCGCGTCGTGGACGACGGCGCGACGCCGTAGCCGACGAGCACCGCCTGCCGCTTGGCCTGCTCGGGCGCGGCGGGGGCGGCAGGAGCCGCGGGTGCGGCCGGTGCGGCAGGCGCCGCCTCGGCCTTCGGCGGGTAGTACGTCGCCTCGGGCGCCGCCGGAGGAGCCTCGGCCTCTCCCGCTGCCGGGCCGCCCGCGTCCACCACGATGATCGGCGTGCCGACGTCCACCGTCGTGCCCTCGTCGAAGCGGATCTCGCTGACCACCCCGTCGTACGGGATGGGCAGTTCGACGGCCGCCTTGGCGGTCTCGACCTCGCAGATCACCTGGCCGTCGGTGACGGTGTCACCGACGGTCACGTACCACTTGAGGATCTCCGCCTCGGTCAGGCCCTCGCCGACGTCCGGCATCCGGAACTCTCGGAAGCGCTGTGCCTGTGCGGTCATGGTCGTCACAACCCTCTCCTCAGAACGCCAGTGAGCGGTCGACGGCGTCGAGTACGCGGTCCAGGCCGGGCAGGTACTCCTCCTCCAGACGGGCCGGCGGGTAGGGGGCGTGGAAGCCGCCCACCCGGAGCACCGGGGCCTCGAGGTGATAGAAGCAGCGCTCGGTGATGCGGGCCGCGATCTCCGCTCCGGTGCCGTAGAAGGTCGGTGCCTCGTGCACGATCACCAGGTGGCGGGTCTTCTCCACCGACGCCTGCAGGGTGTCGAAGTCGACCGGGGAGAGCGACCGCAGGTCCACGACCTCAAGGCTACGGCCCTCGTTGGCGGCAGCGGCGGCGGCTTCCAGACAGACCTTCACCATCGGCCCGTAGGCGGCCAGCGTCAGATCGGTGCCCTGCTGGGCGACGACGGCCTGGTGCGGCGAGCCGGGGACGGCCGAGGTGTCGACCTCGCCCTTGTCCCAGTAGCGCCGCTTCGGCTCGAAGAAGATCACCGGGTCGTCGCACTCGATGGCCTGCTGGAGCATCCAGTAGGCGTCGGAGGCGTTCGAGGGGGTGATCACCTTCAGGCCCGGGACGTGCGCGAACAGCGCCTCGGGGGACTCGCTGTGGTGCTCGACCGCGCCGATGCCGCCCGCGTACGGGATGCGGATGACGACCGGCAGCTTGATCTTGCCGAGCGCGCGGGCGTGCATCTTCGCGAGCTGGGTGACGATCTGGTCGTAGGCAGGGAAGACGAAGCCGTCGAACTGGATCTCGACGACCGGGCGGTAGCCGCGCAGGGCCAGGCCGATCGCGGTGCCGACGATGCCGGACTCGGCCAGCGGGGTGTCGATGACCCGCCCCTCGCCGAAGTCCTTCTGCAGACCGTCGGTGATCCGGAAGACGCCGCCGAGCTTGCCGACGTCCTCGCCCATGATGAGGACCTTGGGGTCGTTCTCCAGCGCCTTGCGGAGCGACTCGTTCAGGGCCTTGGCGATTGCCATCTGGGTCATGTCAGTGCCCCTCATCCGAAGCGTCCGAAGCGGCACCCTCGAAGGAGGCCAGATACTCGGCGAACTGCGCGCGCTCCTCGTCGACCAGCGCGTGGCCGTCGGCGTAGACGTTGTCGAAGATCGCCATGGTGTCGGGGTTCGGCATGTTCCGTACGCCCTCGCGCACCCGCTTGGCGAGCGCGTCGCTCTCCTTGGCCGTCTCGGCGAAGAACGCCTCGTCGGCCAGGCCCTCCTTGTCCAGATACGTCTTCAGACGCTGGATGGGGTCCTTCGTCTCCCACTGCTCGCGCTCCTCGTCGGCGCGGTAGCGGGTCGGGTCGTCGGTGGTGGTGTGCGCGCCCATCCGGTACGTGAACGCCTCCACCAGCATCGGCCCCTGGCCACTGCGGGCGTGCTCCAGGGCCGCCCGGGTGACGGCGAGCACCGCGAGGACGTCGTTGCCGTCGACACGGACACCGGGGAAGCCGTAACCGGCGGCGCGCTGGTAGATCGGCACCCGGGACTGCTTCTCGGTCGGCTCGGAGATCGCCCACTGGTTGTTCTGGCAGAAGAACACCACGGGCGCGTTGTAGACCGCAGCGAAGGTGAACGCCTCGGCCACGTCGCCCTGGCTGGAGGCGCCGTCGCCGAAGTACGCGATCACGGCCGAGTCCGCGCCGTCCTTGGCGACGCCCATGGCGTAGCCGGTGGCGTGCAGCGTCTGCGAGCCGATGACGATCGTGTACAGGTGGAAGTTGTTCTCGTTGGGGTCCCAGCCTCCGTGGTTGACCCCGCGGAACATGCCCAGCAGGTTCAGCGGGTCCACGTCCCGGGTCCAGGCGACGCCGTGCTCCCGGTACGTCGGGAAGACGTAGTCGTCCGGGCGGGTGGCGCGGCCCGATCCGATCTGGGCGGCCTCCTGGCCGAGCAGCGAGGCCCACAGGCCCAGCTCCCCCTGGCGTTGCAGGGTGATCGCCTCCGCGTCGAAGCGGCGGGTCAGCACCATGTCGCGGTACAGGCCACGCAGCTCTTCCGGCGTCAGGTCGATGGAGTACTCGCTGTGCTCGACGCGCTCCCCCTCAGGGGTCAGCAGCTGTACGAGCTCGGGCTCGGCCCCACGGCGCTTCGCGCCGCCGCCGCGGGTGGTCCTCCGCGTGGCAGTGCTCTTCACGCTCACGTTCGCTCCTCCGTCTGTCCGGCCCCCGGGATCCGCCGGGCACCAGTGCGGCTCACCTGGTCCGACGCGGCGCACGGGGTGTGTGCGGCATGGCCGTGCCAGGCGTGACAGTGCCCCGGCTAGTGGCCTGCAACAGAGACGTTACCTACTTCGGAACCCCTCCGCGTACGCGGAAGGCACAGTTTCTGACCTGCGACTTTGCTTGGATTTCCTAGCAAATCGCGTTCCTGACCGCGTTCCCGCAGGCCATCGCCGGGACATCCGCACCGTATCCCGGATACCCGGTGTGCGTAAGAGGCAGACAGATCACATCAGTGCGACGCTGGTCAGGTGGCACAAGACGGCGAGAAACCCACAATCCGTGTCTTTCTCCTCGACGATCACGAAGTGGTCCGCCGGGGAGTGCACGAACTGCTCTCGGTCGAGTCCGACATCGAGATCGTCGGCGAGGCGGGCAACGCCCATGAGGCGCTGGCCCGGATCCCCGCCACCCATCCGGACGTGGCGGTGCTCGACGTACGGCTGCCGGACGGCAGCGGGGTCGAGGTGTGCCGCGAGGTGCGCTCGCACGACCCGGACATCAAATGCCTGATGCTGACGTCGTACGCGGACGACGAGGCGCTCTTCGACGCGATCATGGCGGGCGCGGCCGGATACGTCCTGAAGGTCATCCGCGGGCACGACCTGATCGACGCGATCCGCGACGTGGCCGCGGGGCGTTCGCTGCTCGACCCGGTGGCCACCGCGAAGGTGCTGGAGCGGCTGCGCCAGGGCGGCACCCGCGACGGCCGCGAGGGCGGCGACGACCGGCTGGACGTGCTGACCGACCAGGAGCGGCGGATCCTGGACCTGATCGGCGAGGGCCTCACCAACCGGCAGATCGGCGAGCACCTGCACCTGGCGGAGAAGACGGTCAAGAACTACGTGTCCTCGCTGCTGGGCAAGCTCGACATGGAGCGGCGCACCCAGGCGGCGGCGTACGTGGCCCGGCTGCACGCGGAGGAGGACCGCTCCTAGGGCGGCTGCGCGGCTCCCCCAGCTCCATTAGCAGGTGACGGGGATGGACCGCCACCTGCGTCGGGGCGGGCTGTCGTTGTGATCTACCCTGTGCCACGTGACGGGCACGGCGACGGCGCCGCAGGCACGCGGTTCACTGATCGCTCTGCTGCGCCGGTACGAGGAGGCGGGAACCCCGCTGACCTGCGAACCCGTCCCTCTGGGCTTACTCAACCGGGGCTACGAGATCACCACCACCCGGGGCCGTTTCTTCCTCAAGCAGTACCTCGCGCCGGACACCGCCGACCCCGGCCTGATCGTCCGCCAGCACCGGGCCACCAGCGGCCTGGCCCGGCTGGGACTGCCCGCCACCGCGCCCTTGACCGACATACGCGGGCGTACGGTCGCGCGGCTCGGCGGCTACGGCTACGCGCTCTTCCCGTGGATCGAGGGCAGCCATCGCGAGGGCACCGAACTGGACACCGAGCAGTCCGGGCGGCTCGGCGCCCTGCTCGGCGCGGTGCACACCGGCCTCGCCCGGATCCAGCCGCCGCCCCCGGCCGCCGAGCGCCGCCATCCGAGCGCCGAGGCGGCCCGTACGCACGCACAGATCGACCAGCTCCTCGCGCTGGTCCGCGGCCACCGGCCGCACGACGCCTTCGACGCGCTGGCCGAGCACCGGCTGCTGGAGCGCAGGGCGCTGCTGCGGCGGCTCGCCCACCGCCGCCCGCCGGACGCCGACGGGCCGGTCAGCGGCTGGGTGCACGGCGACTTCCACCCGCTGAACCTGCTCTACCAGGGCGACGAGCCGGCCGCGATCGTCGACTGGGACCGGCTGGCGGTGCAGCCGCGCGCGGAGGAGGCGGTACGGGCCGCCGCGATCTTCTACGTCCACCCGGTGGACGGCCGTCTCGACCTGCGGAAGGTCCGGCCGTACGCCCGCGCCTACCGCGCCGCCGCCGGGGTGTCGGCCGCCGAGGTCGCCGCCGCGGTGCACCGTGTCTGGTGGGAGCGGCTCAACGACTTCTGGATGCTGCACTGGCGCTACGAGCGCCGCGACCGCCGCTCCGACCCGCTCTTCCCGGCCGCCTCGGCGCTCGCGGTCTGGTGGACCAGCGAGTACGAGGCGGTCATGGACGCCTTCACCAACTGAGCCCCGGCGCGCGGATTGCGGTGCGCCGCCGGGCGGTGTGCCGTCAGAGCCCGGGCGCCGTGGGGGTGTCGGTCGCGGCCGGCGTCGTGGTCGGCGGGGAGCTGGGAGGCGTCGTCGGCGGCTTGGTCGTCGGCGGCGTGGTGGGAGGCGTGGTCGGCGGCGTCGTCGTCGGGTTCGTCGTCGGCGGCTTGGTCGTCGGGGCCGTCGTGGTCGGGTTCGTCGTCGGCGCGTCCGTGGGGCTGCCGGAGTCGGTGCCGGTGTCCGTCGGCTGGTCGGTCGGCTGGTCCGTCTGCTGCTGGCTGGTCTGGGTGGACACCGGCGGGGTGGTGTCGGCGGGCGTCTTGTCGCCGTTCCCACGGGTGGCCAGGAAGACGCCCAGCGCGATCGCCATCACCGCGGCGATCGCGAAGAGCACCGGCTTCATCCAGCGGTTGCCGCCGCCGCGCGGCGGCGGCTCGTCGTAGCCGTGCGCGCCGTCGTCCCGGCCGCCGACGCCCGCCAGCAGCGGGGCGCCGAACTCGGCCGTGGTGCTGTTGCCGCGGTAGCCCTGGGCGACCACGGTCGGCGCGGTGCCGCCGGGCCCGGCGGCGTAGGGCGCCACCGCCCCGGTGTTCCACATCCCGCCGGTCCAGCCGCCCTGGTGGAGCAGCGCCTGGTGGGCGTACTGGATGACGCCGCGCATCTCCTCGGCGCTCTGGAAGCGGTCGTCGGGCTGCTTGGCGAGCGAGCGCAGCACCAGGCCGTCCAGCTCGGGCGGCACCCGGTCGTTGAGCAGCGACGGGATCTGCGGCTCGTCCTGCACGTGCTGGTAGACCACCGACAGCGGGGTCTCACCGACGAAGGGCGGCCGCAGCGCCAGCAGCTCGTACAGCAGGCAGCCGGTCGCGTAGAGGTCGCTGCGGTGGTCGACGGACTTGCCGAGCGCCTGCTCGGGGGAGAGGTACTGGGGGGTGCCCATCACCATGCCGGTCTGCGTCATCGTGCTGGCGGCGCCGTGCAGCGCCCGCGCGATGCCGAAGTCCATGACCTTGACCGCGCCGTTCGTGGTGATGATCACATTGGCGGGCTTGATGTCGCGGTGCACGATGCCGTGCTGGTGGCTGTAGGCGAGCGCCTCCAGCACACCGGAGACGATCAGCAGCGCCTGGTCGACCGGCGGCGGCTCGGCGGCGGTCAGCAGATCACGGATGGTGTGGCCCTCGACCAGCTCCATCACGATGTACGACGCGGTGCCGGTGGGCGTACGGTCCTCGCCCGAGTCGTAGACGGCGACGACGGCGTGGTGGTTGAGACCGGCGACGGACTGCGCCTCCCGGGTGAACCGGGCCTTCGAGACCGGGTCCTCCGCCAGGTCGGTGCGGAGCAGCTTCACCGCGACGATCCGGCCCAGCCTGACGTCCTCCGCGGAGAACACCTCGGCCATGCCGCCGCGGCCGAGCCGCCCGGTCAGCCGGTACCGGCCGTCGCCGACGAGCGTGCCGACACCCCACTGGCCGGAGGTCTCCGACGCTCCGGGGCCGGCGGCCGTCTCGTTGGGGTCGCCCATCAGTCCTCGCCGTTGCTCGTCCATGGTCATCGTCCGTACACCATTGGTCACGGGCGGGCGCTCTCGCTTACCACCCGGAGCGGCCACCGTACCGCTTTCGCGTACCCGGCCGGGCGCCCGTCCATGTGCCGAGCACGCCCACGCGTGGTTCGGCGCCGGTCCGTTCCAGGTCCGCGGCGGTGTATCGGCAGTGTGCCCGCGATGTGTCCCGACTGTGTGCGCGCGCGATGCGCATCAGGTGACGAGATGGTCAACGAACTTGACGTGCCCGCGCGATCGGCCAGACTTGGCGGGCAAGCTCGGGGACGACTGTCTCCCGGCGAACTCTCCAGGGGGTAGCGGTACAGATGAGCGGGGACGCCACGCAGGGCGGCGAGTACACGGGGCGCTCGGTCGGCGGCGGGCGGTACGTGCTGCGCGACCTGCTGGGGCAGGGCGGCATGGCGTCGGTGCATCTGGCACATGACACGGTCCTGGACCGGCCGGTGGCCGTCAAGACCCTCCACACCAACCTGGGCAACGAGCAGTCCTTCCGCGAGCGTTTCCGCCGCGAGGCGCAGTCCGTCGCCAAGCTGAACCACACCAACATCGTCTCCGTCTTCGACTCCGGCGAGGACATGATCGACGGCCAGCTCGTGCCGTACATCGTCATGGAGTACGTGGAGGGGCAGCCGCTCGGCGACGTGCTGGCCTCCGACGTCGCGCAGTACGGCGCCATGCCCGCCGACAAGGCGCTGCGGATCACCGGCGACGTACTGGCGGCGCTCGCGGTCAGCCATGAGATGGGCCTGGTCCACCGGGACATCAAGCCGGGCAACGTGATGATCACCAAGCGCGGCGTGGTCAAGGTGATGGACTTCGGCATCGCGCGTGCCATGCAGTCCGGCGTCACCTCGATGACCCAGACGGGCATGGTCGTCGGCACCCCGCAGTACCTCTCCCCCGAGCAGGCGCTGGGGCGCGGTGTCGACGAGCGCTCCGACCTGTACTCGGTCGGCTGCATGCTCTTCGAACTCCTCACCGGGCGGCTGCCGTTCGACGCGGACTCGCCGCTGGCGATGGCGTACCAGCACGTGCAGGAGATCCCGCCGGCGCCGTCGCAGTTCAACCGGGCGCTGACCCCGGCGATCGACGCGCTGGTGGCCCGCGCGCTGCGCAAGAACCCGGCCGAGCGCTTCCCGACCGCCGACACCATGCACGACGAGACGGACCGGGTGCTGGCGGCCACCCAGCGCAACACGATGCCGATGATGTCCGGCGGCACGGCGACCGGCAGCCGCGGCGAGGGCGTCTCCGCCGCGGTCTTCCCGTCCGCGCAGGGCCAGGTGCACACCCCGGCGCCCCACATGCAGACGCCGTACGCGCCGACCACCCCGCAGCCGGGCTTCGGCCCGTCCACCCCGCCGCCGCCGTCGATGCCCTCGGCCTACGGCTACCCGCAGCAGTCCCAGACGCCGCCGCCCACCCCGGCGTACAACATGGCGCCCGCCATGCCGCAGCAGCAGATGCAGCAGGGCCTGCCGCCGCAGCGCCCCAGCGGCGTCGGCTACGGCGGTCCCGGGCAGGGCCCGGGCGGCCCGGGCGGTCACGGCGGCGCGGGCGGCGGGAAGTCCAACCGGCCGATGGTGATCGGCGCGGTGGTCGCGGTCGCGGCCGTCGCGGTGGTGATCGCGATCATCGTCGCGATGACCGGCGGCGGGTCGAAGGACGACGCGGGCAAGAACACCCAGACGACGACCCCGGCGCCGACCGCGACGAACAAGCAGCCGACGGCCGCGCCCGCCACGCAGGACGCCGTGGTGCAGGGCGACCCGAGCCGCACCATCGAGGCCACCCAGTGCACGGGCGCGCACAACGAGCTGATCAACCCCGGCAAGCCCAACGTCATGACGATGCCGAGCTTCCAGCATCTGTACGTGGACTCCGTGGTCGCCTGCATGCAGGCCGCCAACTGGAAGTACAAGATCAAGCAGACCAACGAGCAGCTCTGGGGCAAGGGCGCGGTCACCGACCAGAACCCGAAGTACCTGGCCGACTACAACCCCAAGACGTCGCCGCCGATCACCATCTGGGTGTCCACCGGCAAGAGCGCGGGCTGACCGCGGCCTCTCGCCGGTGAACGGGGACCGCCGCTCCGGGGTCCGGGGCTCCTAGAGGTACGGGGCTCCTAGAGGTACGGGCCCGAGCGGTGGCCGGGGTTGCCGCCGCTCTCGTCCTCGTCGTGGCCGCCCGCACCGGGCGGCAGCGCGCGGCGCATCTGCTCCAGTTGGGCGCGGGCCGCCATCTGCTGGGCGAACAGCGCGGTCTGGATGCCGTGGAAGAGCCCTTCGAGCCAGCCGACGAGCTGGGCTTGGGCGATCCGCAGCTCGGCCTCGCTGGGCACGCTCTCCTCGGTGAAGGGCAGCGACAGCCGCTCCAGCTCCTCCACCAGCTCGGGCGCGAGCCCGGCCTCCAGCTCCTTGACCGAGCTGGCGTGGATCTCCTTCAGCCGCACCCGGCTGGCCTCGTCCAGAGGAGCCGCGCGCACCTCCTCCAGAAGCTGCTTGATCATGCTGCCGATCCGCATGACCTTCGCGGGCTGCTCGACCATCTCCGTCACCGGGATCTCGCGCGGTTCGCCGTCCCCTCCGGGAGCACCTCCGAGCGCCATCCCGTCCGGTCCGACGATCAGGACCTGCGGGTTCTGCGAGCCTTCTGGCGACGGGTCGTTCATCGGCATCTCCATGCCGCCATTGTCCCGCACCCCCACTCCACCCGGCCGTGCGCCCCCCGGCCCGACGGACCGGGGGGCGCACTGGCGTACGGGCGTACGGCGGTGGATGCGCGGTGGGCGCGCGGCGCGCGACGGCCGCTACGCCTCCGCGCGCCGGGCGAGCTGGCTGCGCGAGCGGGTGACCAGCGCCGCGAGCAGCGTCGCGCCGAGCGGTACGGCGACCAGCAGGGCGGCGAGCGTGCCCCACGGGACGACGATCGGCACATGCGGCAGCATCGGGCCCGCACCGAATCCGGAGTCCACCGATTGCTGGTAGTACTTCATCTCCTGCCGCCGCTCGGTGTGCCGCAGGCCCACCGCGGGCAGGATGCCCGCCGCCGAGCCGAGCAGCACACCCATCGCCGCGACCGCGCCGCACTGGAAGCCGGACAGTGCCCGCCGCACCCGCGGCGGGGCGCCGATCGCGGCCAGCGTCTTGAGGTCGGGCTCGGCGTCGGCCTGCGCCAGGCCGGTGGCGATACCCGCGGCGCCCACGGTGACCAGGCCCGCGAAGATGCTCAGGGCCAGCAGCACCAGGTTGTTCTGGGTGGTGTAGCCCCGTTCGAGATAGACCTCGGCGTCGCTGGCGATCTTGGCCAGGTCGCCGGTGAGCGCCTGCCGCTCGTGGCTGTCGGGCATCCGCGTGGTGGTGAAGAGCGAGCCGATCGGCGTGGTGTTGATGTGCGCCGCCGCGGCCGCCTTGGCGGGCATGACGGCCGTCACCCCGTACGCCTGCGTGACGGTCTCCGCCGCGAGGTGGACGGGCACGGTCTTCACCGGCCCGACCGCCTCGGCGCCGTCGGCGACCGGCTTCGAGTTGTCGGTGACGATCTTCACCTTCAGGCTGCCGTTGTCGACGTACGCCTTGTTGAAGACCACGGTCTCGCCGCGGGCCAGCGCCTGTTCCGCGTCGCCGTCGCGGATACCGAGGGCGTGCAGCACGGCGGGGCCGCCGACCAGCACCCCGCTGCCGACGCTGATCGGCGGCGGGATATTGACGCGGGTGCACCGCCAATCCCTGCTCAGATCGCGGCGCTGCGCCACGCTGAGCTTGTCCGACGCGGCACTGTCGTCCAGCGGGCACCTGTTGGCCTTGGGCATCTGGAGTTCCACGTCGCCGCAGACGGCGCCGGTGTCCGTGTCGCAGTTGGGCTTGCCCGCGATGAGATCGGAGACATCGGCCCGGCCGGAGACCGGGTAGTCCTTCTCGATGGCCGCGCGGATCGCCCCGAGATCGCGTCCCTGGTCGCTGTAGGCGGTGACGGACACGACTCCCATCGGCGACCTGGCCTGGTACGCGTCCCGGGACTCCCGGTCGGAGCTGGCCGCGTAGGTGGCGACGGCGACCGTACCGGCGACGGCGGCGAGCACCGCCGCGACCGCGGGCGCCGTACGGCCCCGGTTGCGTACCGCGTCGCGCAGCGCGAGCCGCGGCGACAGCGGCAGCCACCTGCCGAGCCTGCCGAACATGCCCACCAGCGTCGGGGTGAGGGCGACGACGCCCAGCTCCGCGACACCGGAGCCGATGCCGACCGACAGAGTCGTACCGGTACCCAGTGCGCCGAACACGGCGATGCCGCTGCCGAGCAGCACCGCGGCCAGTCCGACGATCGGCAGCACACGGTTGGCGCGGCGAATGCCGCGGCGGCCGGTCAGCGAGGCCAGCACGCTCTGCCGGGAGGCGGTGAAGGCGGGTGCGATGGCCGCCAGCAGCCCGGTGAGCACCGCGAGCGCGGCGATCCCGACCAGCTCCGCGGGCCGCAGGGTGAGCCCGCCGAACCGCTTGCCGACGTAGTTCTCCAGGGTGCCGCGCAGCACGACGGTCAGCAGCAGGCCGAGGACCGTGCCGATGACCGCGGCGACGGCGCCGATCACCAGGCCGCCGGAGAGCACCACGGCCCGGATGTGGCGGCGGTCGCCGCCGTTCGCACCGACCAGGCCGAGCTGGCGGCGGGAGCGGCGGGCGCCGACGGCGAACGCGGGGCCCGCCAGCAGGCAGATCTCCAGCATCGCCAGGCCGACCACGGTCGCGGCGGCCGCGAGGGCGGCGGCCCGCTCCGCGCTGCTGCTGCCGTACTTGTTCGGCCTGCCGTCGGGCGTCTGGTAGAGCGGCACGTCGGCGTCAGCTGGCGGGTGCAGCAGCACCGCGCGTGAAGTGACCGTGACGCCCTTGGCGTTGGCCTGCTTCACCATGTCCCAGCTGAAGCCGCCGGGCACCGCCACCAGATAGGAGAGCGGCTCCTGGTAGGTGTGGCCCCCGGTCCTCTTCAGCGCCTCGGTGTACGCCGCGAGGAAGGTGCCCGGCAACGCGTTGAGCTGGGCGGTCTTGAGTTCGTTCGGCAGGTCGTAGGCGCCGACGATCACGTAGTCGCGGTCGAAGTCGCGGGCCTGGACCCGCGAACCGACGTGCAGATCGGCGTTCCTGAGGAACTCGTTGGTGGCCATCACCTCACCGGGGGCGGCCGGATAGCGGCCCTTGGTGAGGTCCATGATCCCGGCGGCCAGCGGATCGGCGGCCTTCAACTCCCGTACGGGGGCGTCCAGTAGGCCGTACTTGGTCTTGAACCGGACATACGCCTGGTCGTCGGTGATGCTGTGCGCGCCCGCGGGGAGCGCGGCGGCGGTCGCGGCGTCCACCTTGGCGTTGCCGCTCTGCGAGTCGGCCTGGTCGGCGTTGCTCTTGACCGGGTTGACCGACTGGCCGTCGGGGGACTGGTACACCGGCTGGCTGCCGTACCCGGAGCTGGACAGCCGGGCGTCGGCCGCGCCGATCTGCCGGGTGATCTTCTGCTGCGGTGAGAGCTGCGAGCTGCGGATGGTGATGTCCGCGGCGCTCACGCCGACGATCGGCAGCGCGATCATCGCCAGCACCATGGCGCTGCGGCCCTTGGCCCGCCAGGCGTCGCGCCGGGCGATACGGATGGCGACCCGCCAGGAGTTGAACCGGCCCGAGTCGGGGGAGGTGCCGCTCACTTCGCCGCACCGCCGGAGCCGTTGCCGCCGCGGGCGGTGCCGTGGCCGGTGCCGCCGCCTCCGCGGCCCGGGCCGCCGGAGCCGGTGCCGGTGCCCGCCGCGGCGAGCAGCGAGTCGGGCGACGAGCGCAGCGTCATGTCGACGACGGACCCGTCCCGCAGGAAGACCACCCGGTCCGCCCAGGCGGCGAAGCGCGGTTCATGGGTGACCAGCACCCCGGCCGCCCCCGCGTCACAACGGGTGCGCAGCAGTGCCAGTACGGTGTCGCCGGTCTCGGAGTCCAGCGCGCCGGTGGGTTCGTCCGCGAGGACCAGCCGACGGTCGCCGACCAGCGCGCGGGCGATGGCGACGCGCTGCTGCTGGCCGCCGGACATCTCGTCGGGGAACCGGTCGGCGAGGTGGCCGAGGCCCATCTCCTCCAGCGCGGCGACGGACTCGCGGCGCGCCTTGCGGGCGCCGGTGCCGTCCAGCTCGCGGGGGAGTGCCACGTTCTCCGCGGCGGTGAGCGCGGGGATGAGGTTGTAGTCCTGGAAGACATAGCCGATGCTGCGGCGGCGCAGCGCGGCGATCTCCTTGCGGCTCGCCGTGGTCAGGTCGGTGCCCTCGACGATCACCCGGCCCGAGGTCGGCAGGTCGAGGCCGCCCGCGATGGTCAGCAGCGTGGACTTGCCGGAGCCCGACGGGCCCATCACGGCGACGAGTTCACCGGGGTGCACGTCCAGGTCGATACCGCGCAGCGCGTGGACCTCGGTGGCCCCACTGCCGTGCACGCGGGTCAGGCCCTCCAGCCGGAGGACGGGTGCGTCGGGCGCCGTGCGGCTGCCCGCCGCGCCGGGTGCTGGTGACGCGCCGGGCGCGTCCGGTGATGCGAGTCGGTCGGACATGGGTAGTCGTTCCCCCTGGTCAAGTGTGTTGCTCGTGCGGTGTGGGGTGGGGTGCGGAGGCGAGGGCGGTACGACGCGGGCGTTGGTCGGACACCCGCGCCGTACCGCCGGTGGGGGCGGCTAGCGGCGGGCCCGGGTACGTCTGAGGGCGCCGCGCAGCAACCCGTCCTGCGCGGCGCCCCCTTCTGCGTCCCCGTCCCCGCCGTGGCCGGTCGGGAAGTCGTCCTCCGCCGGGTCGGCGGTCGGTTCCGTGGTGGTGTCGCGAGGGGTGTCGGCCGGGGCGCCTTCACGGCTGCCGGCCTGTGCCAGGGCCGCCGCCGACAGCCGTACCAGGCGGGTCTCGCAGTGGTCGAGCCAGCGTGCCTCGGCCTCGGCCTGGAAGATCAGCTGGTCCAGGACCAACTGCCAGGCCACGTCGTCCCGGTCGGGCTGGGTGGCGGTCGTGGCGGTGGACTCCAGCGCCTGCGCCTTGAGCCGGGTGTAGTCCTGCATCGCCGCGATGGTGTGGGTGCGCTGGGCCTGGATCACCGCCCGTACGTCCACGTCCGGTGAGCCCACCGCCATCGCCAGCTTGATCGCCAGCTCGTTGCGCGGCGGATTGGCCCGGTCGACCGGGCTGGCGAACCACTGACGCAGTTCGCCGCGTCCTTCCTCGGTGATGGCGTAGAGCGCGTGCCCCGCGTCGTCCTCGCCCGCGGGCACCACCAGTCCGTCGCGCTCCAGTCGGCCGAGCGTGGTGTACACCTGGCCCACGTTCAGCGGCCAGGTCGAACCGGTGCGCGACTCGAACTCGGTGCGGAGCTGGAAGCCGTAGCGCGGGCCCCGCTCCAGGAGGGCCAGCAGGCCGTGACGGATCGACATACTCAGTATGTATACCGAGTATGGCCGTCCTGTCCAGCGCGCCCGTTCGCACAGAACCCTGTGAAACCCCTTAGGGGACGCTCCACCCGGACGGCCGCGGGGCCCCGTCGCACCGCCGCTACCTGCGGCGCATCCGCAGACCGAGGAAGCCGAGGCCCAGTCCGACGAGTTCGATACCGGCGCCGAGCGGCAGCACCCTCAGCACCCGGCGGGCGGGCTCGTCCACCGGCTCCGCCTGGCCCCTGTCCCCCACCGCGGGCGCGGCGGGCACGGGTTGCGGCGCCGCGGACACCGCGCCCGTACCGGTCTCGGGCACGAGCGAGGGCCCGCGCCCGGTGCCGCCGCCCATCGGCCGGAGCACCCGGTGCGGCGGCCGGAGCGCGGGACCGGTGTCGCGGGCGGTCGGATACGGCTCGTGGTGCGGCGGCCGCAGCGGACCGTCCTCCCGCGGGGGCGGGGGCGCGGGTTCGGGTGCGCTCACGGTCGGCCGGGGCCGCGGCCTGTGCGACGGGGTGGCGGTGGGGACGGCGGGCGCGCTGTGGGTGTGGGGCGCCGCGGGCGCGGTGGTGCGCGGGCGGCCGACCGTGGGCCGTACGGTCACCGGCGGCACCGCCACGCCCGAGGGCAACGGCGGCAGCGGAGGCAGCGCCGGCAGCGACGGCATTCCGGGCAGGCTCACCCCCGGGAGCGGAACCGAGGGCACCGGCGAGGTCGCCCACCCGACCCCCGCCTCCGACACCATCAACACCCCGGAGAACCCCAGCGCCAGCGCCACCACCGAACAGGCGACCCCGGCACGCCGGATGCCCGCTCCCGCCGCCCTGTTGGCGCCCTCTCCCCGCCGCACGCGCTCCGCCTTCCGCCGGACTGTGTGCCCTCAGCGTCACACAGCCCGACATTCGCGGCATCTCGGACAGAAGGCCGTATCGGCAGGCGCGGTCGGAGACTTCGGTCAGAAGGTGAGCAGCACCTTCCCCACGTGGGTGCTGCCGTCGACCACCCGGTGGCCCTCGGCCGCCTCCTGGATGGGGAGGGCGCGGTCCACCACCGGGCGGACGGCGCCCGACTCGATCAGCGGCCAGACGTGCTCGCGGACGGCCGCCACGATGGCGGCCTTCTCGTCGAGCGGGCGCGGACGCAGGGAGGTGGCGGCCACGGCTGCCCGCTTGGTGAGGAGCTGGGCGAGGTTCAACTCGGCCTTCACACCGCCCTGGAGACCGATGATCACCAGACGGCCGTTGACGGCGAGCGCGTCCACGTTCCGCTGCAGGTACTTGGCGCCCATGATGTCGAGGATGACGTCGGCGGTGACCTCGGCCGCGAAGTCCTGCTCGCGGTAGTTGACCAGGATGTCGGCGCCCAGCTCGCGGCAGGCGGCCAGCTTCTCGGCGCTGCCCGCGGTGACGGCGACGGTCGCGCCGACCGCCTTCCCGAGCTGGACGGCCATGGTGCCGATACCGCTCGACCCGCCGTGCACCAGCAGCGTCTCGCCGGGACGCAGATGCGCCACCATGAAGACGTTCGACCAGACGGTGGCCGTCACCTCGGGCAGCGCCGCCGCCGTGACCAGGTCGATCCCCTTCGGTACCGGCAGCAACTGCCCGGCGGGCACGGCGACCTTCTGCGCGTATCCGCCGCCGGAGAGCAGCGCGCACACCTCGTCGCCGACGTTCCAGCCGGACACGCCGGAGCCGATCGCGGTGATCCGACCCGAGCACTCCAGACCCGGGTACGGGGAAGCGCCGGGCGGTGGGTCGTAGAAGCCCTGGCGCTGGAGGAGGTCGGCCCGGTTCACCGCGGTCGCCGCCACCTCGACGACGACCTCGCCCTCGCCTGCCACCGGGTCCGGCACCTCTGCCCAGGTCAGTGCGTCGGGGCCGCCCGGCTGAGGAATCGTGATCGCATACATGCCGCGAGGCTACTCCCGCCCCGGTCGGCGGCCCGGCGCGTCAGGGCGCGGGCGGCGCCAAGGCGTTTCCTTCCGGTGGCGAGGCGCCTGGCGAGGTGGGGGTCAGCCCTCCTGGGCCCGGTACGGCTGATCGTCGCTGACCCGCTTGCCGTCGTCCGCGTCGCCGGTGCGCGCCTCGGTCCGCTGGCCCCGTTCCAGGTAGTCGCGGCAGATCAACTCGACCGCGTCCTGCGGGTTCCTGGTGCCGGACATCACCATGACCTCGATCACGAGATGGGCGTCAAGAGTGACGGTGACCTGCGCGTTGGCCATGGCGACTCCCGTTTCCTCACCGCGGCCCGGACCCGCGCCGCGCGTACGCCACAGGCTAGGGCGTGCCCCTGCGGCGCGGGGGCCGTTGCCGGATTCGCCCGGTGGATCGGGAGCGGTGGCGACGGGGGGGGTCCGTGGCGAGGGGCCGCGCGGCGACCGGGTGCGGCTGCCTCTTGCCGGGGAGTCTCAGGCGCCGCTCCCCCAGGTCACGGCCAGGGCGCCGATGTCGAGTACCGCCGTCTCCTCGCCGGCGCGGGCGCCGCCGGGCGGAATGACCGCCATGCCGTCGGCCGCGGCGAGGCCCCGCAGCATCGCGGGACCGGCGAAGTGCAGCGGGCGGGCGGCCGACTCGTCGTCGAAGACCACCGGTACCAGCCGGGTGTCGACCGGATGCCCGTGCACGTCCGCGGTGAGCGGCGCGGCGAACGGCGCCGGTACGGGGCGGCCCGCCAGCGTCCGCAGCAGCGGCGCGACCAGCGTCAGCACCCCGGACACCGCGGCCAGCGGATTGCCGGGCAGTCCGATGAGATGGCCGCCGGAGGGGAGTTCGGCGAGCAGCATGGGGTGCCCGGGGCGTACCGCCACCCCGTCGACCAGCAGCCGCGCGCCGATCCTGGCGAGTACGGGGTGGACGTGGTCGACCGGCCCGCCCGCCGTGCCGCCGGTGGTCACGACGACGTCCGCCGCGGTGTTCCGCACCGCCTCGTACAGCACGTCGGCGTCGTCCACCAGGCGGCGTACGGACGTCACGTCGGCGCCCAGCGCGCGCAGCCACGACGGCAGCATCGGGCCGAGCGCGTCACGGACCCGCCCGGCGCGCGGCAGCCCGCTGTCCAGCAGTTCGTCACCGAGGACCAGCAGCTCGACCCGCGGGCGGGCGGTGACGGTCAGCTCGTCGTACCCGGCCGCGGCGGCCAGGCCCAGCACGGCGGGCGTCACCACGGTGCCCGCGGGCAGCAACTCGTCGCCGCTGCGGCACTCCTGGCCCCGCGCCCGTACCTCCTGGCCCGTCACCGGGGCGCTGTGTGCCGCCCGCACCTGCAACCACTCGCCGTCCGTCCTGCGCTGCGTCCAGCCGTGCTCGCTGCGCAGCACCGCCGTGGTGCCCGTGGGCACCGCGGCGCCGGTCGCGATCGGCGTGGCGTGGCCGTCGAGCAGCGGCTCCCCCGGCCGCTGGCCCGCGAGCGTCTGGCCGCCCTTCAACCGCCAGGGGCCTGGCCCGGCGACCGCCCACCCGTCCATCGCGGACGCGTCGAACGACGGCAGGTCCGTCAGCGCCGTCAGCCCGCGCGCCAGCGCCATCCCGAGCACGTCCTCCCCCAGCTCCCGCGTCCGCGCCCCCAACCGCCGCCCCGCCCGCCGCGCCACGCGCCGCGCCTCGGGCCACGCGAGGTCGTCGCGGCTGTCGCCGGAGGACGCGTCGGGGGAGTCGGGGGTGTGGGAGGTGCGGGAGGTGTGGGAGTCCGCCGCGGGAGGGGACGGGACCGCGGGGCGCGGCGTCTGGGAGGAGGGTGGTGTGGGCGCGGGCCGGGCGGCGGGCGGGGTCTGCGCCGGGGGGCGGTCGTGGCCTGATCCCCCGGCGGCCGGCGCTCCCTCGTCGTGGCCGTGCCGGAGCGCCACGGCCAGCGGGTCGTTGTGGCCGCGGGCAGCGGGGCCCGCGAGGCCGCCGCCCGGCCGCCGCTGCTCGTTGGCCAGTGCCAGGGCGTCGTCGAGCGCGCGGTCGGCGGCGTCGGCGCCGGCGCCAGCGCCGGAACCCGGGGCGCTCATCTCGCCGGTTCCGCGTCGCCGCCCGACTCCGGCTTTCCGTCGGCCGCTTCCTCGGCCCAGCGCGCGGCCAGGTCGGCGGCCTTGCGCGCCGCCTCCCGTACCGCCTCCGGGCCGCCGCCCGCCTGCGCCGCCGCGTAGCCCACCAGGAAGGTGGTCAACGGCGCCGCGGGACGCGCGACGCCATGCGCCGCGTCACGGGCCACATCGAGCAGAACCCCGACGTTCACGTCCAGGTCGATGCCCAGTTCGGTCTTGGCTGCTGCGATCCATTCGTCCAACACAAGCCCTATGGTCCCCGATGCCGCCCCCGCCGCGACGAAGGCTCACCCCTTCTCACCCCCGGCCGCCCCATCCAGCCTCGCCCGCGCCACCGCCACGTCCTCCCAGGTGTCGCAGTCGAACGACGCCACCCCCGTCGGATCCGCGATCCTCCCCAACACCAACTCCCCCGTCAGCAACCTCAACGGCAATCCGCCCAGCCCCCCGTGCTCCGCCCCGATCAGCGCCAGCTCCCGCCGCAGCGCCTCCACCCGATACGCCCCCGCCAGCATCTGGTCCCGCCCCTCGCCATCCACCAGCACCACCCCGTCCGTCCCCTCGCCCAACCCCCCGACCAGCGCCCCCACCGTCTCCCCTGTCAGAAACGGCAGATCCGCCGCCAGCACGAGGACGACCCGGGGGTCGGGGGCAGACGTGAGGGTGGAGGTGGAGGTGGAGGCGGCGGGGGAGCCGGGGACGGGCAGACCCAGGGCGGCGAGTCCGGCGGCGAGGGCGGGCAGGGGGCCGCCGCCCGGCGGGTCCTCGCGGGCCCACCGCACCGGCCGCACGGTGGGACGGCGCGGCCCCACGACGACGGTGCTGCCCGCGCCCGCGCACGCGCCGAGCACGCGGTCGAGCAGCATCTGGCCGCCGACCGACAGCGCGGGCTTGTCCGCCCCGCCGAGCCGCCTGGCCGCGCCACCGGCCAGGACCACCGCGTCGTAGCTCATCGTCATGCCCGCGAGTATCCCTCGGCCCGGACCCGCCCGGACCTGCCCCGAGCGGACGGGCCGGGGGCAGGTGGCCGGGCGGACGGACCGGCGGGCTCGCCCGCCGCGCGCCGCGCGCCGCGCGCTCGAGCCTGCGAGCCCGCGGCACGCACTCACACCGCGGCGAGCAGCACCGCCGGACTCTCCACGCAGTCGGCCACGAACCGCAGGAAGCCGCCCGCCGTGCCTCCGTCGCACACCCTGTGGTCGAAGGTGAACGACAGCTGCACCACCTGCCGTACCGCCAACTCCCCCTGGTGCACCCAGGGCTTGGGCGTGATCCGGCCGACTCCGAGCATCGCCGCCTCGGGGTGGTTGATGATCGGCGTCGAGCCGTCCACTCCGAACACGCCGTAGTTGTTCAGCGTGAACGTCCCGCCGGTCAGCTCCCCGGGCGTCAGCGATCCGGTCCTCGCGGCCTCCGTCAGCCGCCCGATCTCCGCCGACAGCCCGGCCGTGGTCCGGCCCTGCGCGTCCCGCACGACGGGCACGACCAGTCCCCGGTCGGTCTGCGCGGCGAAACCGAGGTGCACGGCGGGCAGCCGTACGATCTCGCGCCGCTCGGCGTCCACCGTGGCGTTCAGCTCCGGGTACCGGGCAAGCGCCGCCGTCACGATCCGGGCGAACAGCGCGAGCACCGATATGCGCTCGCCACCCGCCGCGTTCATCGCGGCGCGCGCCGCCAGCAGTTCGGTGGCGTCGGCGTCCACCCAGCACGTGGCGTCGGGGATCTCCCGCCGGCTGCGCGCCAGCTTGTCCGCGACCGCGCCCCGTATCCCGCGCAGCGGCACACGCTCCACGCCGTCCACGACCGGCACCGCCGCGGCGACCGATGCAGCCGATGCGACCGGTGCGGGTGCCACCGCGGGCTCGGCCGAAGCCGCTCCCGCCACTGCCCGCTCCACGTCGGCCCGCAGGATCAGGCCCTCGGGGCCCGTACCCGCCAAGGCCCGCAGGTCCAGGCCGTGTTCCCTGGCGATCCGCCGGACCAGCGGCGATATGACGGCGACCGGGCCGCCGTCCACGACCGTCAGAGCAGGCGCCGCGGTCGGATCCGGAACCGTACCCGTCGCGTCGAGCGCGGTGGCCGTGGGCACGGCGGTGCTCGCCGCCGCCACAGGAGCGGACGCCGTGCCGGGCGACACCGCTGCCACCGCCCGGACCCGGGCCCTGCGCCGGGCGACCGCGCCGCCCGTGCCGTATCCGACCAGGACGTTGCCCGAGCCGCCGTCGTCGTCGGCACGCTCGTGGCCGCCGCCGTCACCGCCGCCGTCGGTGTCCTGCGTGCGGCTGCCGACCGCGACGGTGACCAGCGGGCGGCCGACCTCCAGGGTGTCGCCCTCCGCTCCGAAGCGGGCGGTGACCACGCCGCCGTAGGGGCAGGGGACTTCGACGACGGCCTTGGCGGTCTCGACCTCGACCACGGGCTGGTCGATGGCCACGACCTCGCCGACCTCCACCAGCCAGCGGACGATCTCCGCCTCGGTGAGTCCTTCTCCCAGGTCCGGGAGGGTGAACTCCTTGACGACGGCCATCAGTCCTCCTCCCACTGCAACCGGCCGACCGCGTCGAGGATCCGGTCGACGCCCGGCAGATGGTGGCGCTCCAGCATCGGCGGCGGGTACGGGATGTCGAACCCGGAGACGCGCAGCACCGGCGCCTCCAGGTGGTGGAAGCAGCGCTCGGTGATCCGGGCGGCTATCTCCGCGCCCGCACCGCCGAACCCGGCGGACTCGTGCACCACGACCGCCCGTCCGGTGCCGCGTACGGCGGCCGCCACGGTCTCCTCGTCGAACGGCACCAGGCTGCGCAGGTCGACGACCCCCAGGTCCCAGCCCTCCTCCTTCGCCGCCTCGGCCGCCTCCAGGCAGACCGGCAGCGAGGGACCGTAGGTGATGAGGGTGGCGGTGCGCCCGGTGCGCCGCACCACGGCCCGGCCGATCGGCTCGACCGGCGCGGGCGCCTGCGGCGACCAGTCGGACTTCGACCAGTAGAGCCGCTTGGGCTCCAGGAAGATCACCGGGTCGTCGGAGGCGATCGACTCGCGCAGCAGCCCGTAGGCGTCCTCCACGGTGGCGGGCGTGACCACGTGCAGGCCGGGGGTGTGCGTGTAGTACGCCTCGGAGGCGTCGCTGTGGTGCTCGACCCCGCCGATGCCGCCGCCGTAGGGGATGCGGATGGTGATCGGCAGCGTCAGCGCGCCACGCGTGCGGTTGCGCATCTTGGCGACATGGCTGACGAGCTGCTCGAACGCCGGGTAGGCGAAGGCGTCGAACTGCATCTCCACGACGGGCCGCAGCCCGTACATCGCCATACCGACGGCCGTGCCCAGGATGCCCGCCTCGGCGAGCGGGGTGTCGGTGCAGCGGTCCTCGCCGAACTCCTTGGTGAGCCCGTCGGTGATACGGAAGACGCCACCGAGGGTGCCGACGTCCTCGCCCAGCACGTGCACCGTGCTGTCGGCCGCGAGGGAGTCACGCAGTGCCTGGTTGAGGGCCTGCGCCATGGTGGCGGGTTTGCGGGTGGGCGCGGCGGCCCGGCCCGCGGTGGGTGCCGCTGTGGTCATGACTGCCGCTCCGCTTCGAGCTCGGCCCGAAGCTGCGCGGCCTGCTGGCGCAACTGCTGGGTGGGTTCGGCGTAGACGTGCGAGAAGAGCTCCATCGGGTCGAGCTGCGGATCGGCGTTCATCCGCTCCCGCAGGGACGCGGCCATCGTCTCGGCCTCGTCCTGCGCGGCGCGGCGCACCGTGTCGTCCAGCAGTCCGCGGCCGGTCATCTCGCGTTCGAGCAGCGTGAGCGGGTCGTGCGCCCGCCAGGCCGCCACCTCGGAGTCCTCCCGGTAGCGGGTGGCGTCGTCGGCGTTGGTGTGCGCCTCCATGCGGTAGGTGACGGCCTCGACCAGCGTGGGGCCGCCGCCGTCCCTGGCCCGCCCGACGGCCTCGGCGAGCACCTGGTGCACGGCCGCCGCGTCGTTTCCGTCCACGAGCCGCCCCGGCATTCCGTAGCCGACCGCCTTGTGGGCGAACGAGGGGGCCGCGGACTGCTTGGCGAGTGGTACGGAGATGGCGAAGCCGTTGTTCTGCACGAGGAAGACGACGGGGGCCCGCCACACGGCCGCGAAGTTCAGCGCCTCGTGGAAGTCGCCCTCGCTGGTGCCGCCGTCGCCGACCATGGCGAGCGCCACCACGTCGTCACCGCTGAGCCGCGCGGCGTGCGCGAGCCCGACGGCGTGCGGGAGCTGGGTGGCAAGCGGGGTGCTGAGCGGGGCCACCCGGTGTTCGTGCGGGTCGTAGCCGGTGTGCCAGTCACCGCGCAGCAGCGTGAGGGCCGCCACGGGGTCCACCCCGCGGGCGACGACCGCGAGGGTGTCGCGGTAGCTGGGGAACAGCCAGTCCTGGGGCTTCAGCGCGAGAGCGGCGGCGATCTCGCAAGCCTCCTGACCGGTGCTCGACGGGTAGACGGCGAGCCGGCCCTGCTTGGTGAGCGCGGTCGCCTGCTGGTTGTAGCGGCGCCCGCGGACGAGCTGCCCGTAGAGCGTGCTGAGCAGCGCGGGGTCCAGCTCGGCGGCGGCGGGGGTGCCGAGCAGCCGATACGGCTCCGGGTCGGGCAGCAGCGGCGCGGCATCGGTGCGGGGGCGCCAGGCAGGGGTGTCCAGCACGGTCATGGCGAGCACCTCCTCGTGTTCGGTGACCGAAAAAAGCGGTGGGCGTGAGCGGGTTTCGCTCCCTACCGATTGTTCGGTCGCTGGAGGCATTTTGGCTACAGGGCAGATCTGCCTGTGGACAAACGGTTCTGCACAGCCTGAGATGGAGCCAGTACGTCCATGGTAGGCAGGCACGGGGGGATGGCAGGAGAACAGATGGCCGAAGAGGAACCCGAGGTCCGACCGCTCGATCCGATCGACCGCACGATCCTGCGACTGCTGCAGGAGGACGGCAGGGCCTCCATACGCTCGGTCGCCGAGCGCGTGCACGTGTCCCGGGCAAACGCCTACTCCCGGATCAACCGGTTGATAGAGGACGGAGTGATCCGAGGTTTCACCGCCCGGGTCGACCACGAGCGCGCCGGGCAGGGCGCCTCCGCCTACATCACCCTCAAGATCGTCCAGAACTCCTGGCGGACCGTCCGCGAAAAACTCGTCACCCTACCGGGTGTAGTCCATATTGCCCTGGTAAGTGGTGATTTCGACGTTCTGCTGCTGGTGCACACGGTCGACAACCGCAGTCTGCGCGAACTGGTGCTGACCCGGCTGCAGGCGATCGAGGAAGTGCTCAGCAGTCGCACCCTGCTGGTCTTCGAGGAGACCGATCTGGTCGTCGGCGACTGACCGCGTCCGACCGGCCGCCGTACCGCCCTCAGCTCCCGTACTTCTTGAGGAACGCCTTGACCTGGGCGTAGTTCGCCGGGTCGGAGAGCATGCTCACCCCGTGGTTGGCGCCGCCGACGATGTGGAGGTCGTTCTCCGCGGCCTTCTTCGTCGCCTTGCTGAGCGCCTTGGTGGACTCCGCGAACTCGGTGTCGTCCTGCGCCGCCATGTAGAAGACCGGCATCGTCAGGGTCGGCACGGCCGAGGACGCGTCCATGCCGTTGTAGGTCCCGGGCGCCGAGAGGGAGACCACGGCGTCCACCTTGGGGGTGATCTCGGCCGCGGCGGACAGCACCGACGTACCGCCCTTGGACGCGCCGACGAGCAGCACCTTCTTCGCGCCCCTGCCCCGCAGGTAGGTGGCCGCCGCGGTGATCTCGGGCACCTCGCTCCCGGCCGAGTCGACCGCGAGGACCGTGTAGCCCTCCTTGGCGAGATCGAGGGCGTTCGGCACCCACTGGCAGACGTCGCCGTCGGCCTGGTGGGCAAGGACCAGTGCGGTCGTCCCCGTACCGGTGCGGAAGCCTTCGACGTCCTGGCCCTCGGAACTGGGGAAGGTCACCGAGCCCGCCTTGGCCTGAGCGGGTGAGAGGCAGCCGAAGTCGTTCGCCGTGGCGGACGGCGACGGGGCCGCCGTACTCCCGCCGCCACCGCCGCCTCCGCACCCGGCAAGCAGCAGGAACGACACCGTCAGCGCGGAGGCGGCCACCGCCCGTACCGGCGGGCGGAATCGCACGGAATAGCGATCAGCGGAGAACATGGCTGGATCGTGTCCGCCCCGGGCACACCGGGTCAATGGTCTGGACCAAAAGAGTGACAGGAGGACCCGCCCGGCACGGACGGGTCCTACGCCCGCAACCCGTCGAAGGCCAGCCGCACCACCGCGTCCGCGACCTGCTCCCGCTCCGACCCGCCCTTGGCGTCCGGCCGGTACCACTCCACGACGGAGTTGATCATCCCGAAGAGCAGCCTGGTGGCCAGCCGCGCCTCGACGTCCGAGCGCAGATCCCCCTCCGCGGCGGCCGCCTTGACCAGTTCCGACACCCGCTGGTCGAACTCCCGGCGGCGCTCCATGGCCCAGCGCTCGGTCGTGGTGTTCCCGCGCACCCGCAGCAGCAGCGTGACGTAGGGAAGTTCCTCCATCAGCACCACCGCCGTACGGCGGGTGACGTACTCCAGCCGCTGCACCGCACGCCCCGACAGCGCCTCCGGCTGCTCCAGGATGCCGAAAAGGCCGTCGAGGGCGCGTCCCACCGCCCTGTTCAGCAGTTCTTCCTTGCCCCGCACATGGTGGTAGATCGACGACTTGGAGATCCCCGCGGCGCGCGAGAGGTGCTCCATGGACGTGCCGTCGTAACCGCGCTCGTTGAAAACCTCGACGGCCACGGCGAGCAGCGAGTCGGGCGTATAGGTGTCGCGTTTGGACATGGTCATGAGGAGACCACATCCTCGTCGACGTCCCCACGCCGCCATAGGGCGAGCGAGGGCGCGTAGCGGCCGGTGGGGTACCACTCGTGCATGCTTTCGAGGAATTCCCGCACCCAGAGCGCCGAGATTCGGTCGCCCCACTCCAGCGGGCCCAGCGGATAGTTCACGCCGAGCCGCATGGCGGTGTCGATGTCCGCGGCGGACGCGACGTCCCTGGCGACCGCGTCGCAGGCGAGGTCGACCAGCATGGCGACGGTCCGCCCGACGATCAGACCGGGCACCTCCCGGACGACGCTGACCTTCTTGCCCAGCGCCTGGAAGAAGCCCGTGGCGTGCGCGAGGCCCGCGTCCGTGACCCCGCGCGACGGCGCTATCGCGATCCTGGTCGCCGCCCGGTAGTCCAGGGCGAGGTCGAACTGGACGCCCTCACCCAGGGTGCCGTCCGCCAGCCACAGCGCCGTCCCGTCGGGCAGCTCGATCCTGTTCATGGACCGCAGCGCCTCCTGCGGCCGCACCTCGATCCCGGCCTCGACCGCGAGGTCGACCAGCGCCTGGGCGGGGCCCAGGTCGCCGCCCACGACGATGTACCGCGGCGCGTCCGCCGGTTCGGCGGTGTGCGGCGCCGCCGCGTCCGCCCCGCCGGCGGCACCCGCGGCGCGACCGTCGTCGTACGGGTACCAGCCGTGTCCCGACTTGCGGCCCAGCCGTCCCGACTCGACCAGACGGCGCTGGGCGAGCGACGGGGTGAACTTCGGGTCGTGGAAGAACCCCTCCCAGACCGAGCGGGTGACGGCCTCGTTGACGTCCTGCCCGATCAGGTCCATCAGGGCGAAGGGCCCCATGGCGAAGCCGCCGGACTCGCGCAGTACGGCGTCGATGGTGGCGGGGTCGGCGGCACGCTCCTCGTACACGCGCAGCGCCTCGGCGTAGTAGGGGCGGGCGATGCGGTTGACGACGAATCCCGGGGTGTCCGCGCAGCGCACCGGGGACTTCCCCCAGGCCGCGGCCGTGTCGTAGGCGGCCGTGACGGCATCGGGGTGGGAGGCTGCGCCCGCCACGACCTCCACCAGCGGGAGCAGCGGCGCGGGATTGAAGAAGTGCAGGCCGACGAGGCGGCCGGGCAGCCGCAGGGCGCCCGCGACGGCCGTCACCGACAACGAGGAGGTGTTGGTGGCCAGCAGGCAGTCGTCGGCGACGACGGCCTCCAGATCGGCGAAGAGCCGCTGCTTGGCGGCCAGGTCCTCCACGACGGCCTCGACCACGAGCCCCGCGTCGGCCAGGTCCTCGACCCGCTCCGCCGCGATGAGCCGGGAGAGTGCCGCCTCGTGCTCGGCCGCGTCCAGGCGGCCCTTCTCGGCCAGCCTGTCGAGGCGGGCGGACACGCCGACGGCGGCCTTCTCCGCGAATCCCGGTACGGCGTCGTGCAGCAGCACCCGATGCCCCGCCAGCAGGGCGACCTGTGCGATTCCCTGGCCCATGGTGCCGGTGCCGACGACGGCTACGGTGCGGGTGCGTTCAAGTGCGGTCACGGTGTCCACGACTCCCTGCCGAGTTATCCACAGGCCGGGACGTCCCTCTTGTCCCGACCGAACATTCGGTTAATCTAGCGTTGTCTCTTCCACTCAGCCCAGCTCGACGAGGAGTTGGTCCCATTGCCCGCCGATCTGTCCACCGTGCTCTTGATCGAACGTCACCGCGGCACCCTCGACAAGGCGCTGGACGCTGTCAGAACCCGTGCGTACTGGTCGCCCTACCCCGAACACCCGAAGGCCTACGGCGACGGCGAGGAGGGCAAGGCCGCCTTCGACGCCCTGCTCGGCAAGCGCTTCGACCTGGACCAGCCGGGCACCGACGGCTGGACGGGTGACGAGCGGTCGCCGTACGGGACAGAGCTCGGCGTACAGTACCCGCACCCCGATCCCGACGTGCTGCTTCCCGCCATGCGCGAGGCGATGCCCGCTTGGCGTGACGCCGGGCCCGAGGCTCGCGCGATGGTCTGCCTGGAGATCCTGGCCCGGATCAACGCCCGCACCCACGAGTTCGCCCACGCGGTGATGCACACCTCGGGACAGGCGTTCACGATGGCCTTCCAGGCCGGTGGCCCGCACGCGCAGGACCGCGGCCTCGAAGCGGTGGCGTACGCGTACGTGGAGCAGGTCCGTACCCCCGACACCGCGGAGTGGACCAAGCCGCAGGGCAAGCGCGACCCGCTCAGCCTGCGGAAGTCCTTCACCGCGGTGCCGCGCGGCATCGGCCTGGTGATCGGCTGCAACACCTTCCCGACGTGGAACGGCTACCCGGGCCTGTTCGCCTCCCTGGCCACCGGCAATCCGGTGCTGGTCAAGCCGCACCCGCGCGCGGTGCTGCCGCTGGCGCTGACCGTCGCGGTGGCCCGCGAGGTTCTGGCCGAGGCGGGCTTCTCGCCCGACCTGGTCTGCCTGGCCGTCGAGCGGCCCGGCGAGGGCCTCGCCAAGACGCTGGCGGTCCGCCCCGAGGTGCGGGTCATCGACTACACCGGCTCCACCGCCTTCGGCGACTGGCTGGAGACCCACGCCCGCCAGGCGCAGGTCTACACCGAGAAGGCCGGCGTCAACAGCGTGGTCATCGACTCCACCGACGACTACCGCGGCATGCTCAACAACCTCGCCTTCGCGCTGTCCCTGTACAGCGGCCAGATGTGCACCACCCCGCAGAACCTGCTGATCCCCCGGGACGGCATCGAGACCGAGGCGGGCCCGCGGACCTACGACGAGGTCACCGCCGACCTCGCCACCGCCGTGGAGAAGCTGCTCGGCGACGACGCGCGGGCCAACGCGCTGCTCGGCGCCCTGGTGAACCCGGATGTGAAGGCGCGGCTCGACGGCGCCGCGGGGATCGGGGAAGTCGCCCTCGCCTCCCGGGCCGTCGCCCACCCCGATTTCCCCGACGCGGTCGTCCGCACCCCCGCCCTGGTCAAGCTGGACGGCGCCAAGCCGGACGACGAGGCGGCGTACATGTCGGAGTGCTTCGGCCCGGTCGCCTTCGCCGTCGCCGTCGACTCCACCGCCGACGCGCTGGAGTTGCTGCGCCGCACGATCCGCGACAAGGGCGCGATGACGGTCGGCGGCTACACCACCTCGGCCGAGGTGGAGCGGCAGATGGAGGAGGTCTGCTGGGACGAGTGCGCGCAGCTCTCGCTCAATCTGACCGGCGGCGTCTATGTGAACCAGACGGCGGCCTTCTCCGACTTCCACGGCTCCGGCGGCAACCCCGCGGCCAACGCGGCGCTGTGCGACGGGGCGTTCGTCGCCAACCGCTTCCGGATGGTGGAGGTGCGCCGGCCCGTCTGACGGACGGACCTGCCCCTGGCCGCCGTGCACCGGCCAGGGGCGGCGAGGCGGGAAGCGGTGTCAGGGACGTCCCGGTACCAGCGGGGACCGGGACGTGGCCGCCCAGTGGTAGAGCGTCATGCCGACGCTGGTGGCCAGGTTGTAGCTGGACACCTGCGGCCGCATGGGCAGGGCGACCAAGGCGTCGGCCCGGTCCCTGAGTTCGGCCGACACGCCGTGCCGCTCGGAGCCGAAGACGACCAGGGCGTCGTCGGGCAGTCCGGCGGAGCGGATGTCCTTGCCCTCCGGGTCCAGGACGTACAGCGGGCCCGGCGGCAGAGCGTCGGTGCCCGTACGCTCCACCGCGGTCGCGTAGTGCAGTCCGGCGCCGGAGCGCACCGCGTTGGGATGCCAGGGGTCGAGGTCCCCGGTGGTGACCACGCCGGTGACGCCGAACCCGGCGGCGAGCCGGATGACGGCGCCGACGTTGCCGAGGTTGCGGGGGCTGTCCAGGACCACCACCGGCGCCCGGCGGGGCAGCAGGGCCAGCGCCGCGAGGTTCGCGTCCCGGTCGCGCCGGACGGCGAGGGCGGCCACCGCGGTGGGGTGCACCCTGGGCACCAGTTCCCGCAGCTCCGCGGCCGGGACCGCGGTGACCCGCCGCTCCAGCTCCGCGGTCAGGTCGGGGGCCAGCTCGGTGGCCAGCCGCAGCATGGCGTCCCGGTCCGCGGTGACCGCCACCGGCACCGTCGCGCCGAAGCGCAGCGCGTGCTTGAGCGCGTGGAAGCCGTCGAGCAGCACCGCGTCGGGCGCGTGCTCCCGCCAGCGCCGTACGGCGGTCTCGTGCTCGGTCATGGCCTCAGCGTACGGGGCTGCCGACCGGCCCGATCACGTCACGGCGCTGGGCGGGGACGCCTCGACGACGGGCTCCTCGTACTTGCCCGACCGCTGTTCCACCAGGACCGGAACAGGCTGCCCGCCGCCCGGCCGCACCAGCCGTACCAACTGCTGACCGGCCCAGCGCAGGAAGCCGGTCGGCAGGAACACCGCGTCGGCGGCGATCATCGCGAGGGAGAAGAAGGGGAGACCGAGCACGATCGCGATGGACGCGTGCTCCACCATCATCGCGACCAGCAGCACGTTCTTCACCCGCCGGTTGAACAGGGTGAAGGGGAAGGCGACCTGCACCATGACCGTGCCGTAGGTGATCAGCATGACCATGACGTCGTTGCCCGCGAGGGTGTGCGACAGGGCGGGCCAGGGGGTGAAGTCGTCCAGGTGGAGCGGGTAGTAGAGCGCGGTGCCGTCCTGCCACCGGCTGCCCTGGATCTTGTACCAGCCCGCGGTGGAGTAGATCAGGCACACCTCGACGACGATCACCAGCATCGCGCCGTTGTGCATGATGTTGGCGATGATGTCGAGCACGGTACGCGGCTCACCCGGAGCCCAGCGCCGCACGGCCCACCACAGCGCCTGGGCCAGCCAGCTCGCCCAGAAGATGACCGTCCACTCGCCACTGAGCTTCCCGAGCAGTGTCGCGGCCACGAGCGCGGCGCCGAGCACCGCCCACAGGGCGATCCCCACCGGATCGAGGGCGGAGGCGGCGGCGCGGTTCGTCTTCGCGGCGCTCTCCACGTCGGCCGCGCTCTCGCCGTCGGCGGACGCCGGTTCGGCGGCCCGGCTCAGCTCGGCCGCCCTGCGCTGGCGGTCGGCGCGGCGGCGGTCCAGCGACCAGACCTGGCCGCAGCGGGTGAAGGCCAGATAGATCGCCATCAGGTGGATGACGTTGTCGCCGCCGTCGCCCACGAAGATGCTGCGGTTCTGCAGCGACAGCACGCCGATCATGAACAGCACGGAGGCAGTCCTGGTCCGCCAGCCCAGGAGCAGCATCAGGCTGGAGGCGATGGCGAGGGTGTAGACGAGCTCGAACCAGGTGCGGCCGTCGTTCCACAGCACCACGGTGAAGGCGTGGTTGTCGGCGATCAGCCGCCGTGCCAGGTCGACGCCCCACGGGCTGTCGGGGCCGTACAGCTCGGAGCGGTGCGGCCACTCGCGCAGCAGGAACAGCAGCCAGGTCAGCGAGAAGCCTATGCGGACGATCGCGCTCTGGTACGGCCCGACGGCCGTGCTGGTCACCTTGGCCAGACCACGCGAGACACCGCGGTCGATACCGGCGGCGAGGCCCGCGAAGGGGGACGGCGCGTGGCTGTGGGGGGCGGTCACGAGGCGCTCTCCTGCCCGGTCGGCGTGTTGTCGACGGCCCACCAGGGCAGTTCCCGGTAGTAGGTCTGGGTGTCGGACTTCTCGCCACTCCAGGAGGGCTTGGCGACCGAGACGGTGGCGGAACGGGCCTGGAGGCGTACGACGTCGCCGCCGTTGAGCCGGTGGCCGAACCGCATCTCCAGAATCCGCAGCAGATAGGTGCGGCTCATGTCGCTGCGGTCACCCGAGGTGGCCTGCTCCTTGCCGTCGTGCGTGTCGGTGTAGAAGCTCCAGGCGCGGCGCAGCTCGTTCTGCTGGGTGTGGCTCGGCGCCGGGTCGTGCCGCATCGCGGCGATGTCCATGCCCGTCAGGTCCACCCAAGAGGTGGTCGACAGGGTGCCGCCCGCCTTGCGGATCTCGGCGCGGGCCTGGACGTGGATGTTCTGCTGGAGCGGGTCCGGCGCGAACAGCTTCCAGTTCTGCTCGAACTCCGGATAGATGTAGTCGTCAACCGCTTTGCTGTGCTCGCGGCTGATCGTGTTGGACGGCGCGACGTGCAGGAAGACCATGGCCAGGTGGTAGAGCGCACCCACCGCGACGACGGCCACCGCAAGCGCCACGGCTATTCGCGCGGGCAGCGACAAGGCTCCCACCTGGGGTGGTGGCCCCTCGAACGACTCCATCGACTCCCCGTCCTCACCCGCGCCCGGTGCGCGCCCGCCGCCCGGCACGCTACTCACCACGTGCCCAGGCGGTGACCTTACCGAGTTATCCACAGGCCGGGGTATGGCCTTGACACCCCAAGGTGTGCCACCGACCATGGAGTGGACCGAACGATCGGTCGGTTGGTTGACGGCGAAGGACGCGGCACGGTCCGCGACCACGAGAGAGGGAGGGGTCCGCATGACGACGACGGCAGCACCAGCGGCGACCGCCGGGGAGGCACCGGCGGCGGACCAGGCAGCCCTCCTGGCCGCCTTCGACGCGGCGGTGGCCGAGGACTCGAGGATCGAGCCCCGCGACTGGATGCCGGACGCGTACCGGGCGACACTCGTACGCCAGATGGCCCAGCACGCCCATTCCGAGATCATCGGTATGCAGCCCGAGGCCAACTGGATCAGCCGGGCGCCCTCGCTGCGCCGCAAGGCAATCCTGATGGCGAAGGTGCAGGACGAGGCGGGCCACGGCCTCTACCTCTACAGCGCCGCCGAGACCCTCGGCGTGAGCCGCGACGAGCTGCTGGACAAGCTGCACGCCGGCCGCCAGCGGTATTCGTCGATCTTCAACTACCCCACCCTGACCTGGGCCGACGTCGGCGCCATCGGCTGGCTGGTGGACGGCGCCGCGATCACCAACCAGGTGCCGCTGTGCCGCTGCTCCTACGGCCCCTACGCCCGCGCCATGGTGCGGATCTGCAAGGAGGAGTCCTTCCACCAGCGCCAGGGTTACGAGCTGCTGCTCGCCCTGAGCCAGGGGACGGACGCCCAGCACGCGATGGCACAGGACGCGGTGGACCGCTGGTGGTGGCCGTCCCTGATGATGTTCGGCCCGCCCGACGACGAGTCGGCGCACTCCGCCCAGTCCATGGAGTGGAAGATCAAGCGCCACTCCAACGACGAGTTGCGCCAGCGGTTCGTCGACATATGCGTCCCGCAGGCGCAGGTGCTCGGACTCACCCTCCCCGACCCCGACCTGCGCTGGAACGAAGAACGCGGCGGGTACGACTACGGGGCCATCGACTGGACGGAGTTCCAGGAGGTGCTGCGCGGCAACGGCCCCTGCAACGAGGAACGGATCACACGGCGCCGGGCCGCCCACGAGAACGGCGCCTGGGTCCGCGAAGCGGCCGCCGCCTACGCGGCCAAGCACGGAGAGGCACACGCATGACCGGGCAGGGCAACAACGAGTGGCCGCTGTGGGAGGTCTTCGTCCGCAGCAGGCGAGGGCTCAGCCACAGCCATGCGGGCAGCCTGCACGCCCCTGACGCCGAGATGGCGCTGCGCAACGCCCGGGACCTCTACACCCGGCGGGCCGAAGGCGTCTCGATCTGGGTGGTGCCGTCCTCCGCGGTCACCGCGTCGTCCCCCGACGAGAAGGACCCGTTCTTCGCGTCCGCCGCCGACAAGCCCTACCGGCACCCGACCTTCTACGAGATCCCGGAAGGGGTGAAGCACCTGTGACCGCCACCGCCGGCGGGGCTACGGACACCACGTCCACGGCCCCCGTGTCCGCAGCCGCCACCCCCTCCGCATCCACCGGAGCCCTGTCCGCGAGCGCCGTGTCCGCCGCCCGCGCGCTCGGCGACGACGCCCTGGTGCTCGCCCAGCGGCTCGCGGAGTGGGCCGGGGACGCGCCGGTGCTGGAGGAGGACGTCGCGCTGACCAACATCGCGCTCGACCTGCTCGGCCAGGCCCGCACCCTGCTGTCGATGACCGGTGACGAGGACGAGCTGGCGTTCGGTCGCGAGGAGCACGAGTTCCACAACGTGCAGCTGGTGGAGCGGCCCAACGGCGACTTCGCCGACACCATCGCCCGGCAGCTCTATTTCTCCGTCTACCAGGAGCTGCTGTACGGCGCGCTCGCCGCCTCGGACGACGCCCTGGCCCCGCTGGGGGCCAAGGCGGTCAAGGAGGTCGCCTACCACCGCGACCACGCCGAGCAGTGGACCCTGCGGCTCGGCGACGGCACCGAGGAGAGCCACCAGCGGATGCAGCGCGCCGTCGACGGGCTGTGGCGCTACACCGGCGAGCTGTTCGAGCCGCTCGACGGCCTCGGCGTCGACCTGCCCGCGCTGCGCAACCCGTGGCTGGAGCGGATCACCGACATCCTGAGCCGGGCCACCCTGGAGACACCGCGGGGTTCGGACCGCACCCCCTGGTCCGCCGGGGCGGGCAGGCAGGGCGTCCACACCGAGCCCTTCGGCCGCCTGCTGGCGGAGATGCAGTATCTGCACCGCGCCCACCCGGGGGCGACATGGTGACCACGACCCCTCTGGAAGAAGAGCTGCTGCGGCTCGCGGGCGCCGTGCCGGACCCGGAGCTGCCGGTGATATCGCTCGCCGAGCTGGGCGTGCTGCGGGACCTGCGGGTGACCGGGCCCGGCCGGGTCCAGGTCGAGCTGACCCCCACCTGGACCGGCTGTCCCGCGCTCGACACCATGGCCGCGGACATCACCGAGGTGCTGACCGCGCACGGCATGTCCGAGGTCTCGGTCCGTACCGTGCTCTCGCCCGCCTGGTCGACCGACGCGATATCCCCCGAGGGACGCCGCAAGCTCGCCGAGCACGGGGTCGCGCCGCCGCGCACCCCCGCCGCCCGGCACGCCTCCGGTGGCCCCGTCCCGGTGGACCTGGCGGTGCGCTGCCCGCACTGTGGGTCCGTCGACACCCGGCTGCTGAGCCGCTTCTCGTCCACGGCGTGCAAGACGCTGCGCCGCTGTGAGTCCTGCCGCGAGCCCTTCGACCACTTCAAGGAGCTGTGAATGTTCCATCCGCTCCGGGTGACGGAGGTCAGCCCGCTCACGGACGACTCGGTGACCATCGCCTTCGAGGTGCCCGAGGAGCTGCGCGCCGAGTACCGCTACAGGGCGGGGCAGCACATCGCGGTCCGCCGGTTCGTGGACGGCGCCGAGATACGCCGCACCTACTCCCTGTGCGACGCCGTCCCGGCGGTCCCGGCAGCTGGTGACGGCTCCGCGGCGGGCGACGGTCACGGGCCGAGGACGCTGCGGGTCGGGGTGCGGCTGGTGGAGGAGGGCGAGTTCTCCACGTACGCCCTCAAGGAGCTGGCCGTGGGTGACGTGCTGGACGTGATGACGCCCGCGGGCCGGTTCGTGCTGGAGCCGCGGCCGGGCCGTTTCGCCGCGGTGGTCGGCGGCAGCGGCATCACCCCGGTGCTGTCGCAGATCGCCACGATCCTGTCCCGTGAGCCGGGCGCGACCTTCTGCCTGGTGCGCAGCGACCGGACGGCGGCGTCGACGATGTTCCTGGAGGAGGTAGCGGACCTCAAGGACCGGTGGCCGGACCGGTTCCAGCTGGTGCCCGTGCTCTCCCGTGAGGAGCAGCAGGCCGGGCTGCCGTCGGGGCGGCTGGACGAGGCGCGGCTGACCTCGCTGCTCCCCGCGCTGCTGCCGGTGACGGAGGTCGACGGCTGGTACCTGTGCGGGCCGCTGGGCCTGGTCACCTCGGCCGAGCGGGCGCTGCGGGCTCTGGGCGTGGCCCGGTCCCGGGTGCACCAGGAGATCTTCCACGTCGACGAGGTGCCCTCGGGCCCGGTCGCCGATCCGATACCCGGCGGCGCCACCGTGCGAGCCACGCTCGACGGCAGAGGCGGGAGCTGGCCCTCGACGGCCGGTGAGTCGCTGCTGGAGACGGTGCTGCGCAACCGCTCCGACGCCCCGTACGCCTGCAAGGGCGGGGTGTGCGGGACGTGCCGGGCCAAGCTGGTCACCGGCGAGGTGCGGATGGACCGCAACTTCGCGCTGGAGCCGGAGGAGACGGACGCGGGGTATGTGCTGGCCTGCCAGTCGCATCCGGTCACTTCCGTCGTCGAGGTGGACTTCGACGCCTGACCGCCCTAATCTGACGCATCGTCAGAATTGGTGGCGGGAGGAGCGGATCGTGGAGTTCGGCTTCACCGAAGAGCAGCTGGCAGCGGTCGAGGCGGCGAAGTCCGTCTTCTCCGGAGTGACGGCGGAGGGGTTGCCGAGCCCCGCGCTGACCTCCGGGGCGGTCGCCCAGGACTTCGACCGGCCGCTGTGGCGCAGGCTCGCCGAGAGCGATCTGCTGAGCCTCACGCTGGACGAGGAGTACGGCGGGGCGGGACTCGACCCGCTCGCGCTCTGCCTGGTGCTGCGCGAGGCGGGCAGGGTACTGGCCCGGGTCCCGCTGCTGGAGAGCTGCGCCGCGGCGCTGGCGATCCAGCGGTACGGCTCCGCGCCCCTGCGGGAGCGGCTGCTGTCCGCGGTCGGCGGCGGCACAGCCGTCCTCACGGTCGCCGCCAACGGCCGCACCGGCCATGACGGCGCCGAACTCGCCGTCCAGGCACGCCCGGACGACCCGGGCAGCGCTCCGGACGGCGGATCCGACGGTACGGCGAGCGCGGTAGCCGACGGGCTCGGCGTGGTGCTCGACGGGGTGCAGACCGGTGTGCCGTGGGCGCAGAGCTGCGACCACATCCTGGTGCCCGCCCACACCCCGCAGGGCGGGGCCGTGGTGGCGGTGGTCCGCCGGGACCACGACGGCGTGACGTGCGCCGAGCAGATCTCCACCAGTGGAGAGCGGCTGGCGGAGATCACGCTGGACGGCGTACGCGTGCCCGGTACGGACGTGCTGACCGCGGAGGGCGCCTGGGAGTGGCTGCGGCAGATGCTCGCCACCGGCACCTGCGCCCTGGTGCTCGGCCTCGGTGAGGCGGTGCTCGGGATGACCAGCGCGTACGCGGCGAAGCGGCAGCAGTTCGGGCATCCGATCGCCACGTTCCAGGCGGTCGCCGTACAGTCCGCCGACCGGTACATCGATCTGCGGGCGATGGAGGCCACGCTGTGGCAGGCGGCATGGCGGCTGAGCACCGGGGCGGGCGGGGCACTGCCGCTCGCCGGTGATGTGGCGGTGGCCAAGATCTGGGCGTCGGACGGCGTGCGCCGGGTCGTCCAGACCGCGCAGCACCTGCACGGCGGATTCGGCGCCGACACCGACTACCCGCTGCACCGCTACCACGCCTGGGCCAAGCAGCTGGAGCTGTCACTGGGCCCAGCGGCCGCGCACGAGGAGGCGCTGGGCGACCTGATCGCCGCCCACCCGCTCGCCGGTTAGGGCCGAGGGCCGCCTGGCCGAGGACCCGAGGAGGACCTAGAGGACGAAGCCCGTGCCGCCCTTGCCGTCCACGACGGGGCGGCCGGCGGCCTCCCAGTCGAGCATGCCGCCGGTGACGTTGACCGCGTCGACGCCCTGGGCGATCAGGTACTGGGCGACCTGGGCGGACCGGCCGCCGACCCGGCACACCACGTGCACCCGGCCGCCCTCCGGCACCTCACCGATCCGGGCGACGACCTCGCCCATCGGGATGTGGACGGCGCCCTCGGCGTGCCCGGCGGCCCACTCCTCGTTCTCCCGCACATCCAGCACGATCGCTTCAGCCGGTACGGCGGCGGCGTCCACCGCGGGGAGCTGGGAGTGGAACATCGGGCGTGGCCTCCTGAGCACGGGGGGTGGCGGTGCGCGTCAGCGCGGACCGCTCACGGGGAACCAGAAAAACGTACCTCAGCCGCCGCCCCGGACGACGAGTGACCGGGACGCGGACGTACGGGCCGCCTAGGGCGTATCCGGCGACACGGCCTAGGGCGTGCCCGGCGACACGCCCTAGCCCTCCGTCTGCCGGACCAGCTCGGCGAGGCGCGCCTCACGCGAGGCGACCTGGGTGAGGAGCTGCTCGGCGATCTCGTTCAGCAGGGCATCCGGGTCCTCGGGCGAGAGCTTCATCATCTGCCCGATGGCGCTCTCGTCCAGCTCCGCCGCGAGAGCCGCCAGCTTCTCCTTGCGCTCGGCCAGCCACTCCAGCCGGGCGTAGAGGACCTCGGCCTCGCTGGGCAGCGCCTCCTCGGGCACCGGCCCGGCGTCCCACTCCGCGGAGAGGGCGCGCAGGGTGTCCTCGTCGGCGTAGGCGTAGGCCTCGTTGACGCGGGCGATGAAGGCGCTGCGGCGTTCCTTCTCGGCGTCGTCCTGGGCCAGGTCGGGGTGCGCCTTGCGTGCCAGCTCGCGGTAGAGGCGCTGGGCCTCCTTGCCGGGCCGGACGCGGCGCGGCGGGTTCGGGTCGTCGACCGGCCGTACGCCGTCGGAGCCCAGCAGCCCGCCGAACAGCTCCTCGACACCCGGCATGGGCATGACCAGCGCTCGGGCCTCCCAGGCCCGCTCGATGTCCGCCCGGTCGCCGCTGTGCGCCGCGACGGCCTCCGCGATCAGCGCGTCCAGTTCGTCGAGGCGCGCGTACATCGGGCCGAGCCGCTGGTGGTGCAGCCGGGAGAAGTTCTCCACCTCGACCCGGAAGGTCTCCACCGCGATCTCGAACTCGATCAGCGCCTGCTCCGCCGCCCGCACGGCCTTCGCCAGCCGGTCCGAGCCGGGCTCGGGCGGCGGTGCGGCGGCAGACGAGGAGGCACCAGCGGAGGCGGCGGAAGAATCGGTTCCGGAGGTGTTCGTCACTCGGACAGCCTAGGGCCTGCAAGGGCGATCTTCGCTGGGCCACCGCAGACCCCGTCAGCCACGGTCGTCACCGGGCGCCCCACACACACCTTCTGCCCCACCGCGACCTGCGCGGCAGCGCGCCGAACGCCCGCCCGGGGTTCCCGAAGCGTGTCGTGGCTCACGACTCGACCTCCGCGGGCAGGCGGCCCGCGCGGATAGCGGCCAGCAGGTCCGCGTGGTCCGCCTCCGTACGGTCGGCGTACGCGACGGCGAAGTCCGCGACCGCCTCGTCCAGCTCCTCGCTCTTCCCGCAGTAGCCCGCGATCAGCCGCGGATCGGCGCTGTGCGAGTGCGCCCGCGCGAGCAGGGCGCCCGTCATCCGCCCGTAGTCGTCGAGCAGGCCCGGCGGGAGCGCGGCCGGATCGACGCTGCCCTTGCGGTTCCTGAACTGCCGCACCTGGTAAGGCACCGCGCCGATCTGCGTCCAGCCGAGCAGGAAGTCGCTGACCACCTGCATCCGCTTCTGCCCCAGCACCACCCGGCGCCCCTCGTGCTCCACCGGCTCGTTCGGGAAACCGGCCTTGGCCACGTACGCCAGCAGCGCCGACGCCCTGGCCTCCTTGACCTGGAGCACCAGCGGCTCGCCCAGGTGGTCCAGGAGCAGGACGACATACGAGCGCGTGCCGACGCTGCCGGTCCCGACCACCCGGTGGGCGACGTCGTGCACGGCGTACCGCGCCAGCAGCGGCAGCCGGTCCTCGCCGACCGTCCGCAGATAGCCGTCGAGCGCGCCCGCCACCGCCGCCGCCTCGGCGTCCGGCACCCGCCGCAGCACGGGCGGCGCTTCGGTGAACCTCCGTCCGCCGTCGCCGACCGCCTCGGTGGCGCGCGCGGCGAACTTGGCGCCGGTGTTCCGCCGCGCCTTCTCCGAGACCTGCTCGATGGTGCCCAGCAGGTCGTGCGCGTCCGCGTGGGTGACGAGTTCCTCGTCGGCGACGGCGTTCCAGGCGTCCAGCACCGGGAGCCGGGCGAGCAGCCGCATGGTCCGCCGGTACGCGCCCACCGCGTCGTACGCCGCCGCCCGGCACACGTCCTCGGCCGCGCCCGCCTGCCGCCCGGCCAGGACGAGTGAGGTGGCGAGCCGCTTGACGTCCCACTCCCAGGGGCCGTGCACGGTCTCGTCGAAGTCGTTGATGTCCATCACGAGGCGACCGCGGGCGTCGGCGTAGAGACCGAAGTTCGCGGCATGCGCGTCCCCGCAGATCTGGGCGCCTGCTCCGGTCACCGGGGCGTCGGCGAGATCGGCCGCCATCAGACCCGCGGAACCGCGCAGGAAGGCGAACGGGCTCGCCGCCATCCGGCCGACACGCAGCGGTATCAGCTCCGGGATCCGGCCCGCGTTGGACTCCTCCACCGCGTCGACGGCGGCACCGAACGCGGGGGACACCGTGGACACGTCAGCGGGCGCGGCGACGGCATCCGTCACGGCGTCGACCGGCGGCCGGCGCCAGGTGCCGGACGGCGGGCGTCCGTGCGCGGAGCGCGGCACACGCTCACGCAACGCCTTGCCTCTACGCTTCGCCGACTCCTCCTCGTGCGGCCATCGCGCGAACCCCGGTATCCACGGAACCCTCGACTCCATCGTCACCCTCCCCCTCGCCCGGCCCGGCCGGCGTCAACGGACCACCCGTCATGCACCCACATGCCGGGGGTAATCCGGCTATTCGGTCGCCTCCGCCCGAGGTTTCGTGCTTGCCTTGGAGCAGGACACTACTCAGCGCCGAACCGCAGGTGCACGACGTTGGACGAGATCACCCGGCATCCCGCTACCACCGACGCAGATCATCACACTGACCGTCCCACCCGCCATGAACAGCGCGAACACGAGTCACACCAGGCGCCCCACTCGCACCAGGAGCACCCGGTGGATCACGTGGACCAGGTACACGAGGCACCCGCACCACCCACGGCACGCGAGCGCGGCACGCGCGAACGGCCAGGCAGCCATGCCGTCGGTCATACGGCTGCCCAGGTGGCGGTGCCCACGACCGGCCACGACGTCCCGGACCAGGACACGGGCGACCTCGTCGTGCCCGGAAACGGTACGGATCGCGCCGACGGTCCGGGGCACGCCGATGCCGCCGCCCCCGGCGATCCCTCCGCGCCCGAAGACGCTCCCGCGCCCCCCTACGGTGTCCCCGGCGCCGGCGTCGCCGCCCTGCTGCGGCTGGCCGTGCTCTGCGTCGACCACGACGGCCGGATCTCGTACTGGAACCGCGGCGCCGAGGAGTTGTTCGGCCACCGCTGGGAGGCCGTCTTCGGTCACCGGGCCTCCGGGCTGCTGTCGCTGGCCCGCCCGGCCGCGGTGGCCGCGGGCGCCGAGCCGCGGTCGGCTCACGAGGACACCCTCGACCTGCTCGACGAACTCACCCAGCCCGCCTGGGCCGGAGCCCTCGCCTCCACCGACCGCGACGGCACGCTCAAGGACGTGCTGTGGTGGACGTACCGGCTGACGGAACAGTCCGGGAGCAGCCTGCTGGCCATCGCGACGCACGCGAAGCCGCTCCGCAGCGGCAACCTGCGGATCGCGCTCGGCGGCCGGTTGCTCCCGTACGCGGCCGAGGGTCCGCAGCGGCAGGCCATCTCGGTCGCCGCCGTACTCAGCCCTGCCGGTGACCCCGCGCAGGCGCAGGCCCTGGCCGCGCGGCTCAGCACCGTGCTGCCCGGGGTCAGCCCCGGCCGTCTCGACCGGATCGTGCGGCAGATCGCGCCGCTCGGCCACCCCGCCCTCGAAGTCGAGGGCAGCACCCGGCTTCCCGTCACCCCGCACGACTACGCCCGTGTGGCGGCCGCCTCCCGCCCGGAGCGCGCCGTACGCCGAGAGCTGCTGCCCGGCCCGCGCCCCGGCGCCGCTGCGGGCACCGACGCCGGCCCTGCCTCCTCCCTTCCGGGCGCCACGCCCCACACATCACCCCGCGCCGACCACTTCGGCCCCGGCGCGGGCGTCGGCACCGGCCTCGGCACCGATCCGGCCGCCTCCGACGCGGACCGTTCCAGCGCGTCCGCCCTCACCGCGGTGCCCTTCCCCACCCTCGCTCCTCTCGTCACCGACCAGCCGCCCGGCCGACTCCCCGGCGGCCCCACCCACCTGCCCGGGAACGCGCTCGACGAGCAGCTGGCACTGCTCCGCGAGACCGGCTCGGTGGTCGGCTCGACCCTCGACCTGAACACCACCGCACGCGAGATGTGCGCGGTGACCGTGCCGCGGTTCGCCGACTTCGCGGCCGTCCTCGTCGTGGACCAGCTCTTCTCCGACACCGAGCCGCACAAGGACGACCACCGGTCCGACACGGTGCTGGTCCGCCGGGTCGCCATGGCCCACGCGAACGACACCGGCCTGTGGGAGACCGCGCTCCCCGAGGGTGAGCTGCTCATGCTGTCCGCGGACGAGTTCGTGCCGCGCTTCGGCGAACCGGTGCTCGTCCCTGTCGTGGACCCGGCACTCGCCCCCGACATCGCCCTCGACCTGGGGGTGCCCGCCCTCGGCCCGCTGCTGCCGGGGCATTCCATGATCGTGGCGCCGCTGACCGCGCGCGGCACCGTACTCGGCCGGATGTGCTTACTGCGCGGACCCGGCCGCCGCCCGTTCGACGCCCGCGATGTCGCCACCGCCACCGAGGTCATCGCCCGCGGCGCCGTCCATATCGACAACGCCCGCCTGCACCGGCTGGAATCGCGCGCCGCCGCCACTCTCCAGCGCTCGATGATGCCCGCCCGGCCGCCCCGGATTCCCGGCGTCCGCATCGCTCATCACTATATGCCGGGGGACCGACAGGCCCAGGTCGGCGGCGACTGGTTCGACGCTATCCAACTCCCCGGCGGCCGGGTGGCCCTGATCGTCGGTGACGTGATGGGGCACGGGCTGCAGGCCGCGGCCGTGATGGGCCAGTTCCGTACGGCCGTCATCACCATGGCAGGACTCGACCTGCCGCCCGCCCAGTTGCTGCGGCACCTCGACAACCTCGCCCACCGCCTGGGCCCCGAACACCTCGCCACCTGCGTCTACGCGGTCTACGACCCGATCCACCGCTCCCTCACGCTCGCCAACGCTGGCCACATCCCGCCCGTACTCGCCGGGTACGACGGGCGCAGCGAGCTGCTGGCGATCCCCGGCGGTGCGCCGATCGGGGTGGGTGGAGTCCCGTTCGAGACCGTGGAGATCCAGGTCCCGGACGGCAGTTGGCTGGTGCTGTGCACCGACGGTCTGGTGGAGGTGCGCGGTCAGGGCATAGACGCGGGGCTCGCCGCGCTGTGCGCCACGGTCATCGAGCCGCAGCAGACGCCCGAGGACGTCTGCGGGCAGATCCTCGCGCGCGTCCACTCCGAGGACCGCAGGGACGATGTCGCGCTGCTCGTCGCCAAGTTCGAGGGCATCGCGCCCGAGGACGTGGTGCAGTGGACGCTGCGGCTCGACCACGCGGAAGTGGGCACCGCCCGCGACCTGACCCGGCGCCAGCTCGCCGCCTGGGGGCTCGAACGCCTCAGCGACACGACGGAACTGCTGGTCAGCGAGCTGGTCACCAACGCCATAAGAGCGGCGTCCTACGAGGTTGAGCTGCGGCTGATGCGTGTCGGCAAGCTGCTGGTCGAGGTCAGCGACGACAACCACAACCTGCCGCAGTTGCAGCGCGCCGAGGCCGACGACGTGCAGGGGCGCGGCCTTGCCCTGGTGTCGCATCTGTCCCGGCGCTGGGGGACCAGCAGAAAGGCCGTGGGCAAGGTCGTCTGGTTCGAACTTCCGCTCCCCGCTTGATATTGTTGCGGTATACAACCGCGCAGGTGGAGACGGAGGAGCGCCCGCGATGACCACACGGGAGGCGTCCATGGAGACCATCCAGCGCGAACTGACCGCGATCGCGCGCCGGGCGCGCGCCACCGCCGCGCGTATGCACCCGGAACTCTCCCTGGTGGCGTACACCATCCTGGCGCACGTGGAGGAGCAGCAGGGCTGCCGGGCCACCGATCTGGCCGCGCACTACCTGCTGGACAAGTCCACGGTCAGCCGTCAGGTCGGCGCGCTGGAGAAGCTCGGTTTCCTCGAGCGCCGGGTGGACGCGGCTGACCACCGCGTCCAGGTGCTGCATCTGGCCCCGCGGGGGGTCGAGATCCTGGCCGCGGCCCGGGTCGGTCGCCGTATGTCGTTCGAAGAGCGGCTGGCCGAATGGGATCCGTCGGATCTGTCACAATTCGCGCGCTATCTGGTGCGCTACAACGAAGACGCGGCCGCCCACCCGTAACCGCCCCACTCAGCGGCCTCGGCCCACTGAAGGCCCTGCCTCAGGACTTCCTTCAGGGCCGCCGCGCCCTCAGCACCCCTCGGTACCGGGCTCCAGCTCCGTGCACGGGCCGTCTTCCGGAAGGTGCGCCTGGGCCCATTTGCTGAGTTCCTCGAGAGCGGGGCGCAGCGCCTGACCCGCCTCGGTGAGGCCGTAGCTGACCCGCAGCGGCGGGCCGCCGTCGACCTCGCGCACCACGAGACCCGCGTCGACCAGCTCGCTGAGCCGGTCGGACAGCATGCGTTCGCTGATCTTGGGGATGGACCGGCGCAGCTCGCCGAAGTACGCGGGCCGGTGCGTGAGAACGGCCACGATCAGCCCGGTCCAGCGTTTGCCGAACAGCTCGAACACCCGCGTCAACGCCACATCCACGCCCAGACACGGCGTGCGCTGACGCACTTGCTGACCCCGTTCCATGCCCAAAGGGTACTCCCCGCACAGTTCGGTGCTGCAAAAAAGTAAGCACCTGTGTTATCAATAGCTACGTACGAACTCCGGGCACCGCTGACGTCGTACGACGTACGTCAGCCATGCCCGAAGCCCCCGATCTCATCCGAATGAGGCTGCCCATGGCCACGCTGCTCCACCTCGACTCCTCCGCCTTCCACGAGCCCTCGGTCTCCCGCGCGGTGACCGCGACCTTCCGTAAGGAGTGGGAGAGCCAGCACCCCAACGGGACCGTGATCTACCGCGATCTCGCCGAGGACCCGCTGCCGCATCTGACGGCCGACGGCGTCATCGGGGCCACCGCCCCGGCGTCGACCCACACCCCCGCGCAGGCCGAGGCCGCGGCGCTGCGCAACTCGCTCATCGAGGAGTTGGAGGCGGCCGACGCGATCCTGATCGGTACGCCGATGTACAACTTCACGATCCCGTCCGCCCTCAAGGCATGGCTGGACCAGGTGATCGTCGTCGGCCGCACGGCGGGTGAGGGCGGTTCGGTGGCCGGCAAGCCGGTCACCGTCGTCGCGGCCCGGGGCGGCGGCTACGGGCCGGGTACGCCGCGCGAGAGCTACGAGTTCCTGACGACGTATCTGGAGAAGGCGCTCACGGGCCTGATGGCGCTGGAGGTCGACTTCATCATCCCCGAGCTGACGCTGGCCCGTACCGTGCCCGAGATGGCGCCCCTGATCGACGCCGCCGACGCCTCGCGCGCACAGGCGCACGAGGAGGCCAGGGCCAAGGCGAAGGCGCTGGCCGCGCGCCTGGCCGCCTGATCGCGCTGTCCCCCGGGCGAAGGAACGCCATACGACGGCACGCCCCGGCCGGATCGGTGAGACGGCGACCGACGCCGCATCACTGACCCGCCGGGGCGTGCCGTGTACTACCGCTGTTTTCCTGCCGCGGATCGCTCATCCGCGGTTCCCGCCGCTGCTACGTCAGAGGCTGACGCCGAAGTCCTGGGCGATGCCGCGCAGGCCGGAGGCGTAGCCCTGGCCGACGGCCCGGAACTTCCACTCCGCCCCGTTGCGGTACAGCTCACCGAAGACCATCGCGGTCTCCGTGGAGGCGTCCTCGGTCAGGTCGTAGCGGGCGATCTCGGTGCCTCCCGCCTGGTTCACCACACGGATGAACGCGTTGCGCACCTGGCCGAAGCTCTGCTGACGGCTCTCGCCCTCGTAGATCGAGACCGGGAAGACGATCTTGTCGATCTCCGGGGGCACGGTGGCCAGGCTGACCTTGATCGCCTCGTCGTCCCCCTCACCCTCGCCGGTGAGGTTGTCACCGGTGTGCTCGACAGAGCCGTCGGGGCTCTTGAGGTTGTTGAAGAACACGAAGTGCTTGTCCGACACGACCTTGCCCGAGGCGTCGAGGAGCAGCGCGCTCGCGTCGAGGTCGAAGTCGGAACCCGTGGTCGTGCGCACGTCCCAGCCCAGGCCGACGGTGACCGCCGTGAGTCCGGGGGCCTCCTTGGTCAGTGAGACATTGCCGCCCTTGGAGAGGCTGACACCCATGGTGGATCTCCCTGCTCAATCCGGCGCGGGCCGCGCCACTTGACGATTCCTTTGCCCAATGACTCCAACGGACACCACCCTGCCCCGGTTCCCGCCGGGCTGCCACCGTTCACCGCGTTTCGATCTGCTCCGCCGCCCATCGGGCCCATTCCTCCTGCATGGCCGTCAGGCGTAGGCCGTACTCCAGCGCGAGCCGGCCGTAGGTCGAGATCTGGTCGTCCCCCCAGTCCACGGAGGCTTCGAGCTGCTCGAGCCCGGCATGTCCGGCGGCGGCGCGCGCGGCCTCGAGACCCAGGTACGTGGTCGCCTCCACCGGAGTGAGCACGCCGAGGAAGAACACCCGCAGCAGCGTCTCGCTGCGGCGGAACCGCTCCGGCTCGGTCTCGGTGAGCCAGTGCCGCAACTCCGCCATCCCCTCGTCGGTGATGGCGTACTCCTTCCGCCCGCGCGGGCCCTCGGCGGCCACCGTCAGCAGGCCGGAGGCGGCCAGCTTGCCCAGCTCGCCGTAGACCTGGCTCTGCGTGGCCGGCCAGACGTTCGCGAGCGAGGTCTCGAACAGTTTCATCAGGTCGTAGCCGCTGGCCGTTCGTTCGGCGAGCAGCCCCAGAACCGCATGGCGAAGACTCATGGGAACCATCTTACCTTCCACTCTTGACAGGTCAAGACTGGACCTTCTACTTTTGACATGTCGGACCTGGAAGATCCAGATCACTCGGAGGGGAATCCCATGAACTACCTGCGCGGCTTCATCCCGTGGATCGCTTTCGCCGCCGTCTCGTCGTTCGGCTGGCAGTGGGGAGCGCTGGCCGGACTGATCCTCGGCCTGCGGCTGTTGTGGCAGGACCGCAAGGCAGGGCTCGCGGCCGACTCGCTGATCCTCGAGCGCAGCACGATCGCGTTCTTCGCGGTGCTGACCACCGTCGCGTTCGCCCGCACCGACAGCGGCGTGCAGGACTACACGGGAGCTCTGTCACTGGGCTGGCTGGCCGTCACCGCGTGGGCGACGCTCGCGGTGAAGCGGCCCTTCACCCTCGGCATAGCCCGCCGCCAGACCCCGGCCTCGGTCTGGAACAACCCGGTCTTCCTCCACATCAACGTCGTGCTGACCAGCGTGTGGGCCGCCGCCTTCACCGTCACCGCCGGCGTCCTGGCGGCCGTCTCCGCCGCCCACCTCGGCGACGCCGTCTCCATACCCGTCCAGGTCGCCGGATTCGTCCTGCCCGCCCTGTTCACCAGCCGCTACCCCGACCGCGTCCGCGCCCGGATGGCCGCCACCACCGGCGCGACGACCCCGTCCGCCACCGACACCCAGGAGGCCTGATCTCCATGACCCCTCAGCCGACGACCACGAGCACGAACACCCCCACGGCCAGGAGCACGGCCACGACCAGGCCAAGGACCTCGGCGATGACCGCCACCACGCACTCGACCGCCTCGGCGGGCCCCACCCCGCACATGTCGGGGAACTTCGCCCCCGTCGGTGACGAACTGACCGTCCACGACCTGCCGGTCACCGGTGAGATCCCACCCGAACTCAGAGGCTGGTATCTGCGTAACGGCCCCAATCCGCAGGACGCCGCCTCCGCCCACTGGTTCTTCGGCGACGGGATGGTCCACGGCGTCCGCCTGGAGGACGGCCGCGCCACCTCCTACCGCAACCGCTGGGTCCGCACCTCGACCTTCACCGACGGGGCCCGGATCCATGACGAGCGAGGGAACGCCGACTTCACCGCGTCGGTCGCCAACACCCATGTGGTCAGGCACGCGGGCCGCACTCTGGCGCTGGTCGAGTCCTCGTTCCCCTACGAGCTGGACAGCCGCCCCGGACACGAGTGGGGGACGGTCGGTCCCTACGATTTCGGCGGTCGGCTGACCACCGCGATGACCGCGCACCCGAAGACCTGCCCGGCCACGGGCGAGCTGCACTTCTTCGGGTACGGAGGCTACCGTCCGCCCTATCTGACCTACCACCGGGCGGACGCGGCAGGGGAGTTGACGGTGAGCCGCCCGATCGACGTCCCGGCGCACACGATGATGCACGACTTCCATCTGACGGCCGCCCATGTGGTCTTCATGGACCTGCCCGTCGTCTTCGACCTGGAGACCGCCAGGCGACCGGGCGCCGGACTGCCCTATCGCTGGGCCCCCGGGTACGGCGCCCGGCTCGGCATCCTCCGGCGCGACGACCCGCACGGCCGGATCCGCTGGCTGGAGATCGACCCCTGCTACGTCTTCCACTCCCTCAACGCGCATGACGAGGGTGCCGACCGGATCGTGCTGTACGTGGCGCGGTACGCCCGCTGGGCCGACGACGGAAAGCCCTCGGGGCCGGCGGCACTGTGGCGCTGGACCGTCGACCTGGCCGCGGGCACCGTCGCCGAGGAGCAGATGGACGACCGGCCCGGCGAGTTCCCCCGCACCGACGACCGGCTGGCGGGACTGGCCGCGCGGTACGGCCATGTCACGACCGGACGGTCACCCGGCGGGTCGTCGGCACCTGGCGCGCTCACCCGGTACGACCTGCGCACGGGGGCGTCGACCAGCCATGAGTTCGCCCCCGGCCGCACCCCTGGCGAGGCCGTCTTCGCCCCGGCCGACGACCGCCCTGGTGGCCCCGGCTGGCTGATCACCTACGTCCATGACGCCGCCACCGACACCAGCGACCTCGTCATCCTGGACGCCGACCGACTCGCCGCCCCGCCCATAGCCACCGTTCGTCTGCCCCGCAGGGTGCCCTTCGGCTTCCACGGCAACTGGCTCCCGGACGTCGCCGACGCTCCCCGGCCCGGCGCGCACGCCCCGGCGTAGAGCTTTCCGGGGTAACCGGGACACGTCACCGGCGATGTCATGAGCGGGAGTGACTCCACGTCACCGCATGCTGTTGCGGCATGCCCTGCGCACCCAGCCCCTCCGCGCCCTGTCCCCCACCCCTCGCACCCGCTCCGGAGCCGCAACCGTGCCTCGCGCTCGTACTCCGCACCGCACTTGTCCCCGTGCCCGTTCCCGTAGTCGATCCCTTGCCACTCTGCTGGCGGCCGTACTCGGCATCAGCCTCCTGCTGGGCGCGACCGGACCGGCTCACGCGGCCCCCTTCCCCGGCGGGCCGGCGTCCCATCCCGCCGCACTGCCCGAGGTCACCCTCGCCCCCGGGCCCGGATTCCCCGCCCACTACGCGGCGCCGTACGTCGAGGTGTGGAACAGCCCCTCGGCCATGGAGAGCGCCAGAGCCGCCACGGGGCTGAAGTACTTCACACTCGCCTTCATCATCGACGGCGGCCGCTGCGACGCCGCGTTCAACGGCGACACGCCCGTCTCCAGCAGCGGCTGGACCTCGGCGATCAGCAGCCTGCGCGCTGCGGGCGGGGACGTCATCGCCGCCTTCGGCGGGTCGGGCGGCACGGAGATCGCCCGGTCCTGCTCCTCGGTGTCGGCGCTGAAGGCCGAGTACAAGCGGGTGGTCGACACGCTCGGCCTGACCCGCCTGGACTTCGACATCGAGGGCACCACGCTCAACAACACCAGTGCCAACGACCGCCGCAACGCCGCGCTCGCCGAGCTCCAGCAGGAGTACGCGGCCGCGGGCCGCAAGCTCGACATCGACTACACCCTGCCGGTCAGCCCCACCGGCCTGCTGGCCAACAGCCTCAGCCTGCTCAACAACGCCAAGAGCCATGGCCTGGACATCACTTTGGTCAACATCATGACGATGGACTACGGACCGTCGATGGACATGGGCAACGCCGCGATCGGCGCGGCGAACGCCGTGCACACCCAGTTGGGGCAGCTCTGGCCCGCCAAGTCCTCGGCCCAGTTGTGGGCGATGGAGGGCAACACCCCCATGGCGGGCGTCAACGACTCCACGAACGAGGTCTTCACCACCTCGGACGCCGTCGACCTGACGGCCTTCGCGAAGGAGAACGGCATCCAGGAGCTGTCGTTCTGGTCGCTGGGCCGCGACAGGACCTGCGCCAGGAACGGCACCCTGTCGGACACGTGCAGCGGCACACCGCAGGCGGCGTACCAGTTCTCGACCACGTTCAACACGGTCACCGACAGCGTCGGCGCCGCCGCCCCGCCCGCGCCCGAGTAACTCCCGGGCCCCGGGCCCCGACCCGCCTGCGCCGTGGTCCGTGCAGAACGGCCCGCTATCGGGGGTCGGTCGGGGGCCGCAGCCCGGCGAAGGCGAGGTCGAGGATGTGGGTGGCGATGTCGGGGGTGATCGGCCGGGTGCGGAAGAGCAGCCGGTAGTAGATCGGGCCGTAGAGGAGCTCGATGACCTCGTCGAGGTCGACGTCGTCGCGGAGTTGGCCGGCCTGCTGCGCGGACTCCAGCCGCTTGCGGCAGGCGGCGACGCGGGGCCCGATGATGCCGTCGATCAGCGTGCGGCTCAGCGACGGGTCGCTCTGCGCGGCGCCGACCAGCCCGGCGAATCCGGCGAACTGCGGGTTGCCGAGCAGCTCCGCCACACCGTCCATCTGGGTGCGGAGGTCGGTGACGATGTCCCCGGTGTCGGGGAACTCCAGCGTCTGCCCGGCGCGCTCGCCCAGCGCTTCGAGGACCACCGCGCCCTTGGACGGCCACCACCGGTAGATGGTCTGCTTGCCGACCCCGGCGCGCTTGGCGATGGCCTCCACGGAGGTGGCCTGGAACCCCGGGTCGGCGGTCAGCTCCAGTGCCGCGGCCAGGATCGCCTCTCTGGCACGGTCGCTGCGTCGTTCTGAGTTCGGAGTCACGGGGACAGCCTATCAAGGAGACGGACCGTCTCGTCTTGACGGCGGACGGCGGGAGGTCTAGATTCCTTCTCGCAAGACGACCCGTCTCGTCTTGCGGTTTCTCGAACGATCCCACCCTTCCTTCGCCGTCCCCGCCGTGCCCGGCGGCGCGGCCGATCGCGCACGCCCGCGTGCCGAGAGGACTCTCATGAACGACGCCACGACCCGGCGCTACGCCGGACTGTTCGGGATCATCGCCAGCCTCTTCATCGTGGTCCAGGTGCCCTTGTACTTCCTCTACTCTGGGGCGCCGCCCGACTGGGACATCCTGACCCGCGCCCTGCTCGGGATCACCGGGTGCACGCTCTACCTCGTGTTCTTCGTCGGCCTGCGCCACGTCATCGAGCGGGCCGACCCGGCGGCATCCCTGCCCGCCTCGCTCGTCCAGATCTCCGGACTGCTGTGGGTCGCGATGGTGTTCGTCCCGCAGTCCATGGAGGCCGGGGCGGCGATCTCCATCGACCACGACATCGACACCACCACCGAAGGGCCGTACGCGGCAGCCCAGTACCTCATGCAGGGGGCCACTCCCGCCTGCTGATGGCGCTGTTCCTGGTCTCCCTCGGCATTGCCGTCCGCCGCTACGCGGTCCTGCCGCGCTGGGTGGGCACCAGCGCGTACGTCCTGGCGGTCATCAACCTCGCCTTCGTTCCGGCGGTCTTCTTCGGCGACGACGCCTCGCACTTCTACAGCGCGCAGGGCTGGGGAACCACCGCCACCATGGGCGCCTTCTGGAGCATCTGGACGCTGCTGGTCAGCGTGAGCACCCTCCGCAGCGCCCGCCGCACTCCCGCCACCCCAACCTCCACCCGCACGCCGGCCCCGGCCGCCACCTACGCCTGACCGACCGCCCTGCCCACCCACCCCGACAACACGACAACACGACAACACGACAACACGGTCGGCATCGTGAGTCACGATGCCGACCGTTTCGTCGGTACTTCGCTGTGCGCGAGGGGGGAGTTGAACCCCCACGCCCTTTCGGGCACTGGAACCTGAATCCAGCGCGTCTGCCTATTCCGCCACCCGCGCATGGGTGCTGCCGTGCGATTCTCACACACCGCGCGGACCTGGTGGTCCGGGTGGTGCGGGAGCGCCTCCCGACATCCAGAAGATTAGCACGACGTCAGGGGCGGAATCACATCCGTTTGGGCCTGCGGGCGGGCGGCCCGCCGCCCGGGGATCGGGTGGGCGTCACCGGACCCTCACCGGGCCCTCACCCAGGCGCCACCTGCCGCGTGTCCGTGGCCCCACGCGTCACAAGGTGGGCGGCGCCCGGCGCGGGGGGTGCATGGGACGGCTCGCGGTTGCGGGACACTGGGACGGTGGACAGAAGGCGCATCTACCATCCCAGTGGGTAGGAGGCACAGGAGGCGCGGGCGGAGTGGTGGCCGACTGTGAGTGTTGACACTGCCCTGAACAGCGGGATCAGGGAACCAGCTCTTTTTCCCGCGCGTGGATACGATCAGTAAGCAGTATCGGAAACTGTCCGGCCGGAAGGTCCCGAGGAGGGAGGTGCCCCGTGGGAGTTCTGAAGCGCTTCGAGCAGCGCCTGGAGGGCCTGGTCAACGGCACCTTCGCCAAGGTGTTCAAGAGCGAGGTACAGCCCGTCGAGATCGCGGGCGCGCTGCAGCGCGAGTGCGACAACAACGCGACGATCTGGAACCGCGACCGCACCGTGGTCCCCAACGACTTCATCGTCGAGCTGAGCGCCCCCGACTACGAGCGGCTGAGCCCGTACGCGGTGCAGCTCGGCGACGAGCTGGCCGGGATGGTCCAGGACTACGCCAAGCAGCAGCGCTACACCTTCATGGGCACCGTGAAGGTGCACCTGGAGCGGGCGGAGGACCTGGACACGGGCCTGTACCGGGTGCGCAGCCGCACCCTCGCGTCCAGCGAGTCCCAGAACCCGCGCGGACAGCAGCAGGCGCCGCAGCAGGGCCAGCAGCAGTACGGCCAGCCTCAGGGACAGCCGTCCTCGTACCAGCAGCAGGCGCCGCAGCGGCCCACGTACGCGCAGCCCGGATCGCCGCAGCGGCCGTCCGGTCCGCCGCCGATGCCCGTCGCGCCGCCGCCCGGCGGCCGGCCCGGTGTGGCGCCGGTCACCCGGCTGCCCGGCACAGGGGCGCCCGCGGGATCGCCGGGCGCCTCGGCGCGCCGCTGGATCGAGATCAACGGCAACCGCCACCAGATCTCGCGTCCGACGCTCGTCCTGGGCCGTTCCACGGAGGCGGACGTGCGGGTGGACGACCCCGGAGTGTCCCGGAAGCACTGCGAGATCCGGGTCGGTACGCCCTCGGTGGTGCAGGACCTCGGGTCGACAAACGGCATTGTGGTGGACGGACAGCACACCACCCGCGCTACGCTCCGCGACGGCTCCCGCATTGTCGTGGGGAGCACCACCATCGTGTATCGGCAAACCGAAGGGTGAAGCGGGGGCAATGTCAGAGCTGACCCTGACGGTCATGCGGTTGGGTTTCCTCGCCGTTCTGTGGCTGTTCGTGATCGTCGCGGTGCAGGTCATCCGCAGCGACCTGTTCGGAACCCGGGTGACCCAGCGCGGAGCGCGCCGCGGGGACGACCGGTCGCGCCCGCCGCAGCAGCGGCAGCAGCAGGCGCCCGCCGCCGCGCAGGCCCAGCGGCAGCCCGCGCAGAACAACCGCCAGCGGCGCGGCGCCCCCACGAAACTGGTGGTGGCCGAGGGCTCACTGGCCGGTACGACGGTGGCGCTGCAGGGTCAGACGATCACGCTGGGCCGCGCGCACGATTCCACAATCGTGCTCGACGACGACTACGCGTCGAGTCGGCATGCCAGGATCTACCCGGACCGCGACGGACAGTGGATCGTCGAGGACCTCGGATCCACGAACGGCACCTATCTGGACCGCAACCGGCTCACGACGCCGACACCGGTTCCGCTGGGTGCGCCGATCCGCATCGGCAAGACCGTCATCGAGCTGCGGAAGTAGTCGCACTATGGGCGAGCGGAGCCACGACGCGCGAGCGAGAGGGTGGGCAGCGTGCGGATGTACCCGGAGCCGACGGGGGAGGTGCGCATGTCTCTGAGCCTGCGTTTCGCCGCCGGTTCGCACAAGGGCATGATCCGCGAGGGGAACGAGGATTCCGGTTACGCCGGTCCCCGTCTGCTCGCGATCGCCGACGGGATGGGCGGCCAGGCCGCCGGTGAGGTCGCCTCGTCCGAGGTGATCTCCACCATCGTCACGCTCGACGACGACATCCCCGGCTCCGACATCCTGACCTCGCTCGGCACCGCCGTGCAGCGGGCCAACGACCAGCTGCTGCAGATGGTCCAGGAGGACCCGCAGCTGGAGGGCATGGGCACCACGCTGACCGCCCTGCTCTGGACCGGCCAGCGGCTCGGCCTGGTGCATGTCGGCGACTCCCGCGCGTATCTGCTGCGCGACGGCGTCCTCACCCAGATCACCCAGGACCACACCTGGGTGCAGCGGCTGGTCGACGAGGGCCGGATCACCGAGGAGGAGGCCACCACCCACCCGCAGCGCTCCCTGCTGATGCGCGCGCTGGGCAGTGGCGAGCATGTCGAGCCCGATCTGTCGATCCGCGAGGTGCGGGTCGGCGACCGGTATCTGATCTGCTCCGACGGCCTCTCGGGCGTCGTCAGCCACCAGACGCTGGAGGACACCCTCGCCGGGTACCAGGCGCCGCACGAGACCGTGCAGGAGCTGATCCAGCTCGCGCTGCGCGGCGGCGGTCCGGACAACATCACCTGCATCGTCGCCGACGTGCTGGACACCGACGACGGCGACACGCTGGCCGCGCAGCTCAACGACACCCCCGTGGTGGTCGGCGCGGTCGCCGAGACGCAGCTCCCGCTGAACGACCCGCGCCATCTGCAGACCCCGGCCGGCCGCGCCTCCGAGCTCGGCCGTACGCCGCCGCCGCAGCAGGCGGGGCCCGCGGGCTCCTTCGGGCCGCCCGGCAGCGGTGACCCCGCCGCGGGCGGCATGCTGGGCAGCTTCGGCAGCTACGGCGAGGCCGACGGCAGCTTCGAGAAGCCCGGCAAGAGCCGTAAGTGGGTCAAGCGCAGCCTGATCTCCGTCGTGGTGCTCGCGGTCATCGGCGGCGGGCTGTACGGCGGGTACGCGTGGACGCAGACGCAGTACTACGTGGGCGCCAAGGGCGACCATGTCGCCGTCTACCAGGGCATTGACCAGAAGCTGGCGTGGATCAGCCTGTCGAAGGTCCACCAGGACCGCCCCGACATCGAACTCAAGTACCTACCGGCCTACCAGCAGAAGCAGGTCCAGGACACCATCGCGCTGAGCAGCCTCGGCCAGGCCACCGACAAGGCCGACGAGCTGGCCCAGCAGGCCGGGGTCTGCAAGAAGGTCGCGAACGCCAAGACGCTCGCCGACAAGGCCAAGGCGGCCACCAAGGCCGCCGAGGACGGCGTGGCGTCGACCGGCGGGGCCACCGGCGGCGCCGGTGCGGGCAGCGGCAGCACGGGTACGACCGGCACCAAGAAGGCCACCACGCCGACCACGAAGCCGACGCCCACCCCCACGCCTTCCCCGACCACACCGCTGACGCCGGACGAGAAGAAGCTGGCCGAGCAGTGCGGGACGGGGCAGCAGTGACAGCAGGAGGAGTCGGCTCGTCATGAGCGCCAGCAACACCACCACCATCACGTCGGTCGGCGCGCCCAACCGGCGCAACACCGAACTGGCGCTGCTGGTCTTCGCCGTGCTCATCCCGGTCTTCGCCTACGCCAACGTCGGTCTCGCGAAGAACGGCTCGGTCCCGGCGGGACTGCTGGCGTACGGGGTGGGCCTCGGCACGCTCGCGGGCATCGCGCATCTGCTGGTGCGCAAGTTCGCGCCGTACGCCGATCCGCTGATGCTGCCGATCGCCACGCTCCTCAACGGCATAGGTCTGGTGCTGATCTGGCGGCTCGACCTGGAGCCGTCGATCACCACGGCGCAGCTCGGCGGGCCGATGGCCCCCAAGCAGCTGATGTGGTCGGCGCTGGGAGTGGCGCTCTTCGTGGGCGTCCTGGTCTTCCTCAAGGACCACCGCATCCTCCAGCGGTACACGTACATCTCGATGATGCTGGCGCTGGCCCTGCTGGTCGCGCCGATCTTCTTCCCCGGTGTGAACGGCGCGAAGATCTGGGTGACGCTCCCCGGAATCGGCTCGCTCCAGCCGGGAGAGTTCGCCAAGATCGTCATCACGGTCTTCTTCGCCGGGTACCTCATGGTCAAGCGGGACGCGCTGGCGCTGGCCAGCCGCCGCTTCATGGGCCTGTACCTGCCCCGCGGCCGCGACCTCGGCCCGATCCTGGTCATCTGGGCGATGAGCCTGCTGATCCTGGTCTTCGAGACCGACCTCGGCACCTCGCTGCTCTTCTTCGGCCTCTTCGTGATCATGCTCTACGTGGCCACCGAGCGGACGAGCTGGATCGTCTTCGGCCTGCTGCTCAGCGCGGGCGGCGCGGTCTTCGTGTCGACCTTCGAGGCGCACGTCAAGGAGCGCGTCCAGAACTGGCTGCACCCGCTGAAGCTGGCCTCCAACGGCGGTGTCACCGAGACCGCGCAGACGATGTACGCCTTCGGTTCCGGCGGCATCTTCGGCTCCGGTCTCGGCCAGGGCTACTCGCGGCTGATCGGCGGTATCGCGCCCAAGAGCGACTACATCCTGGCCACCGTCGGCGAGGAGCTGGGCCTGGCAGGGCTGATGGCCGTCCTGCTGCTCTACGCACTGCTGATCGAGCGCGGGGTGCGCACCGCGCTCGCCGCGCGCGACCCGTTCGGCAAGCTGCTGGCGATCGGCCTGTCCGGCGCCTTCGCGCTGCAGGTGTTCGTGGTGGCCGGCGGCGTCACCGGGCTCATCCCGCTGACCGGTATGACCATGCCGTTCCTGGCTCAGGGCGGTTCCTCGGTGATCGCGAACTGGGCGCTGGTTGCCATCCTGCTGCGGATCAGCGACACCGCCCGGCGCCCGGCCCCCAGCCCGGCCCCGTCCCCCGATGCCGAACCGACCCAGGTGGTGCGTACCCAGTGAACAAGCCCCTGCGACGGGTCGCGGTCTTCTGCGGACTGCTCGTCCTCGCCCTGCTGCTGCGCGTGAACTACGTGCAGTTCGTGCAGGCCGACCAGCTCTCCAACGACGTGCACAACCGCCGGGTCGCCATCAACCAGTACGCCCAGCCGCGCGGCGACATCATCGTCGACGGCAAGGCGATCACCGGCCACACCGAGACCGACGGCAGCGACTTCAAGTACAAGCGCACCTACGTCGACGGCCCGATGTGGGCGCCGGTCACCGGTCACGCCTCGCAGGCGTTCGGCACCACCTTCCTCGAGGGCGTCGAGGACAAGTTCCTCACCGGCAGCGACGACCGGCTGTTCTTCAACCGCACCATCGACCTGCTCACCGGCAAGCAGCGGCAGGGCGGCAACGTGGTGACCACGCTGAACGCCAAGGCGCAGCAGGCCGCCTTCAAGGGCCTGGGCAACTCCAAGGGCGCCGTGGTGGCGATCGACCCGCGCACCGGCGCGATCCTGGCGATGGCCAGCACCCCGTCGTACGACCCGTCCAGCATCGCGGGGAACTCGGCGAAGGACGAGAAGAACTGGGTCGCGCTCGACAAGAAGAACGACCCGGACGACCCCTCGCAGAACCGGGCGCTGCGCCAGACGTACCCGCCGGGGTCCACGTTCAAGCTGGTCACGGCCGCCGCGGCGCTGGAGAACGGCTCGGTCACCGACATCAACAAGCCCACCGACTCCCCGCTGCCGTACACCCTGCCGGGCACCCACACGCCGCTGAACAACGAGGGGAACATCCCCTGCAAGAACGCCACGCTGAACAACGCGCTCAGGTACTCGTGCAACACCGTCTTCGGCAAGCTGGGCGCCGAGCAGGTGGGCCTGCAGGGCATGGTCGACGAGGCGGAGAAGTTCGGCTTCAACCAGGAGCAGTTCCTGCCGGTCCGCGCGGACAAGAGCAACTTCGACACCAAGATGAGCAAGGACCAGGTCGCGCTCTCCTCCATCGGCCAGTTCGACACGGCGGCGACCCCGCTGCAGATGGCGATGGTGGCCTCGGCGATCGCCAATGACGGCAAGCTGATGAAGCCGTACATGGTCGACAAGCTGGTGGCGCCGAACCTGAGCACCATCGCCCAGACCAACCCCAGCCCGATGTCCCAGCCGCTGACCCCGCAGAACGCGCAGAAGCTCCAGGCGATGATGGAGAACGTGGTCAACCAGGGCACCGGCACCAACGCGCAGATCCCCGGGGTGCGGGTCGGCGGCAAGACCGGTACCGCGCAGCACGGCGTGAACAACGACCAGAAGCCCTACGCGTGGTTCGTCTCGTACGCCATGACCGACCAGGGTTCGCCGGTCGCCGTCGCCGTGGTCGTCGAGGACAGCTCGGCCAACCGCGACGACATCAGCGGTGGTGGACTGGCCGCGCCGATCGCCAAGCAGGTGATGCAGGCGGTGCTCGGGAAGTGAGTGTCGGCCGTGCGCGGATCAGGTACCGGTCGGGTATCGGCGTACGGACGGGAAGCGAATGCGATGGGCACGCCGGGTACCGTATGCCCGAGCATTCGATGGGTATGGTTAACGGTTTTCGGTCAAGAACGGGTTTGAGGAGAGGGCAGAGCTATGGAAGAGCCGCGTCGCCTCGGCGGCCGGTACGAGCTGGGCTCGGTGCTCGGCCGTGGTGGCATGGCCGAGGTGTACCTCGCCCATGACACCCGCCTGGGCCGCACGGTCGCCGTGAAGACGCTGCGGGTGGACCTCGCCCGTGACCCGTCGTTCCAGGCCCGGTTCCGCCGGGAGGCCCAGTCCGCCGCCTCGCTCAACCACCCGTCGATCGTCGCCGTGTACGACACCGGCGAGGACTACGTCGACGGGATCTCGATCCCGTACATCGTCATGGAGTACGTGGACGGCTCGACCCTGCGTGAGCTGCTGCACTCGGGCCGCAAGCTGCTGCCCGAGCGTGCCATGGAGATGACTGTCGGCATCCTCCAGGCCCTGGAGTACAGCCACCGGGCGGGCATCGTCCACCGCGACATCAAGCCCGCGAACGTGATGCTCACCCGCACCGGCCAGGTCAAGGTCATGGACTTCGGCATCGCCCGCGCGATGGGCGACTCCGGCATGACCATGACGCAGACCGCGGCCGTCATCGGCACCGCCCAGTACCTCTCCCCCGAGCAGGCCAAGGGCGAGCAGGTCGACGCGCGCTCCGACCTGTACTCGACGGGCTGCCTGCTGTACGAGCTGCTCACCGTCCGGCCGCCCTTCGTCGGCGACTCCCCGGTGGCGGTGGCGTACCAGCACGTACGCGAGGAGGCGCAGCCGCCGTCGGTGTACGACCCCGAGGTCACGCCCGCGATGGACGCCATCGTGCTCAAGGCGCTGACCAAGGACCCGAACTACCGGTACCAGTCCGCGGACGAGATGCGGGCCGACATCGAGGCCGCGCTCGACGGCCAGCCGGTCGCCGCCACCGCCGCGATGGGCTCGGTCGGCTACGGCTACGGCTACCCCGACAACCAGGCCACCACCGCGCTGCCGCAGCAGGCCGACCAGCACACCTCGATGCTGCCGCCGATGCGCGAGGACGACGGCGGCTACGGCTACGACGACCGCCCGGACCGCCGGCGCGGGAAGAAGAACGGCGGCAACCACACCTCGACGGTGCTGCTGGTCGTGGCGGGCATCCTGGTGCTGGTCGGCGCGATCTTCCTGGGCAAGGCGATCTTCGGCAAGGACAACACGGCCGACGGCGGCACGGTCCCGAACCTGGTCAACAAGACCTTCGCCGACGCGCAGGCCTCGGCGACCAACGTCGACCTCAAGGTCGTCAAGGGCGCGGCCAAGTTCTGCGACAACGTGGACAAGGACCTGGTCTGCGCGCAGAACCCGGCGGCGAACGCCGCGGTCCCGTCGGACAAGACGATCACCGTCTTCCTGTCCAAGGGCTCGGCGCCGATCGCGGTCCCGGACGTGAAGAACGACACGTACGACAACGCCAACGCGGAGCTGACGGCCAAGGGCTTCCAGGTCACGCAGAAGACCCAGGTCTCCACGACGAAGGACCCGAACACGGTCCTGAGCCAGGACCCGAAGGCCGGGACGCTGCGTCCCAAGGGCAGCACGATCACGCTGACGGTCGCGATCGCGCCGAAGAAGGCCACCCCGACCAACGTCAAGGGCATGACCTTCGACGCCGCGGTCGCCGCGCTCAAGGCGCAGGGCTTCACCAATGTGAACAAGGCCCCGCAGGACCAGCCCTCCACGGAGACGCCGCAGGGCAGCGTCATCAGCCAGACCCCCGATCCGGGCTCCGGTGACCAGTCGCTGGACACCCCGATCACGCTGACCGTCTCCTCCGGGCCGCCGCAGTCCCAGACGCCGCAGGGCCAGGTGCCGGGCGACCTGGTGGGCAAGACGGTCAAGGACGCCCGGGACGAGCTGAACGCGCTCAATCTGAACCTGCAGATCAGCGCGGTCGGCCCCGGCGGCAACCCGGTCGGCGACAACGCCCACGTCTTCGCGGTCGACCCCGGTGCGGGCACTCAGCTGCAGGAGGGCCAGCCGGTCAGGCTCACCGCCTTCGGCGGAGGCCAGGGCGGCTAGCCGCTCACCGGTAAGGCACGGACACAAGGCGGGCGGGGCTTACGCAGTGCGTAGGCCCCGCCCGCCTTTTGCGTGCGCTTCCTTTGTGCGTCTTCTCCGTCCGGCCCTTTCCCGGCACCAGGGCGCCGGGAACTACCTCAGCTCCACCGGCAGCGTGCGCGCGGCGTCGACCTTCTGGGTGCGGACCAGCTCGCCCCAGACGACGTAGCGGTAGCGGGAGGTGTAGACGGGCGTGCAGGTCGTGAGGGTGATGTAGCGGCCCGGCTTGGTCTTGCCGGACTCCTTGGGGACCTGGTCCGTCACGGCCACGTCGTACTTCGACGTCTGGTCGAGGATCTTGTAGACCTTGTAGATGTACCAGGTGTCCTTGGACTCGAAGACGACCGCGTCACCGTCGTGGATCTTGTTGATGTTGTGGAACTTGGCGCCGTGGCCGTCGCGGTGCGCCGCGAGCGTGAAGTTGCCGGTCTTGGCCCAGGGCAGCGCGGAGGGCGTGGGGTCGGTGTAGTACCCGGCGACACCCTCGTTGAGCACTTCGGTGGACGTGCCCTTCTTGACCAGGAGGTCGAAGTTCTTCCCCATGGCCGGGACGTGCAGGAAACCTATGCCGTCCCGGGTGTCGAGGGCGCCGGGGGCCTGGGGCGCGGAGGCCCACTCCTTGCGCACCTTGTCCGCGGCCTTCTTCTCGTGCCGGTCGGCCAGCACGTTCGTCCACCACAGGGAGTAGACGACGAAGAGGGCCAGGATCACCCCGACCGTGATGAGGATCTCACCGAGGACGCTGATGGTGGCCGCGATGCGTCCCCGCCCACCGCGGCGCTGTGTCGTCGTCACTCTGTTCCGTTCTATTCGATCAGGGCGTCGGGCTTGCCCTTGCTGCGCGGCCGTTCCTCCACCAGCTTGCCCCAGACGATCAGCCGGTTGGTGCTGGTGAACTCCGGGGTGCAGGTGGTCAGCGTGATGTAGCGGCCGGGCCCGGTGAAGCCGGAGCCGGGCGGCACGGGGTTGATCACCGACGTGTTGCCGGGCGGTGTGGACGGCAGCGTCTTGGTGACGACGTACGTGTAGTACATGTTGGCCGTCTCGACCACGATCTTGTCGCCGGGTACGAGGTGGTTGATGTAGCGGAAGGGCTCGCCGTGGGTGTTGCGGTGGGCGGCGACCGCGAAGTTGCCGGTCTTGTCCCACGGCATCGCGGTGTTCTGGGCCCCGTCGTAGTGGCCGATCATGCCCTTGTCGAGCACGTTGTGCTTGGAGACGCCCTGCGCGATGGGCGCCTTCACGTCCAGCTTGGGGATGTACATGATCGCGAAGCCCTGGCCGGGGGAGAAGGTGCCGGGGACCCGGTTCGGGTCGGCTCCGGCGGCGTCCCACTGGTGCTGGAGGTGGTTCGCGGCGCCGTTGGCCTCCTGGTGGGCGCGGACGTTGGTCCACCAGAGCTGGTAGGTGACGAAGAGCAGCATCAGGACGCCGGTGGTGATGAAGAGCTCGCCGACGATACGGCTCGCGATGACCGCGGGGCTCTCCTTGGCGGCCTTCGCGGCCCGGCGGGCCTCGACCCGGCTGAGCGGTGCCGACGCCGCCTCCTGGGTGCCGCCGCTCGCCGCGGCACCACCCGCCGTACGGCCGCCTGCCCGGTGGCCGCCACCGTGACCACCGCCATGGCCACCGCCCTGCCGCGCGGCCTTCCTGCGGGCCGCTCTGCCCCCGTCGGGGGGCGGCGGGACGAAGAGCGGCGGCTCCGGTGCGTCCCGCCCGTCCGGCGCAGGGTCTGCGGGCTCCTGCTCGGTCACCAGCGGCAGTACCGCGGTGTCCCCCGCCCCGGCCGCCACCGGCTGGAGCGGGGCGGCGGGCGCCTCGTGCGGCGCGGGCGTCTCGTGCGGGCGGAACCACGGCGAGGTGGGGGCGTCCGGCGGCGAGGGGACCAGTGCCTCGGGCATCGCGGGTGGTGCTTCGCTGACCGCCGGGGGGCGGCCGGGGAGCGGGTCGTTCAGGGGGTCGTCGAGCTGTTCGACGACGGCTTTGAACTGCCCGGTGTCCTCATAGGACATCGGGCCGTCGGCGGGGCGCTCCGGGCGGAGCGTGGTCACACCCCTGCCCTCCCCCCCACGACCGGAGCCAGGCCCTCGGAGCGGGCGACAGCGCCCGGGTAGCCGCATTCCGCAAGCCAGTTGGCGAGCATCCGGTGCCCCCACTCGGTGAGCACCGACTCGGGGTGGAACTGCACGCCCTCCACCGCGGCGTCCCGGTGCCGCAGGCCCATGATGATGCCGGACTCGGTCCAGGCGGTGACCTGCAACTCGTCGGGTACGGTGTCGCGTTCGACGGCGAGCGAGTGGTAGCGGGTGGCGGTGAACGGCGTCGGCAGCCCGGCGAAGACACCGGCCCCCTCGTGCGTCACCAGCGAGGTCTTGCCGTGCAACAGCTCGGGCGCCCGGTCGACCACGCCGCCGTACGCGACCGCCATCGACTGCAGCCCCAGGCACACGCCGAAGACGGGGACGCCGGTGGAGGCGCAGTGCCGCACCATGTCGACGCAGACGCCCGCCTCTTCCGGGGTGCCGGGGCCCGGCGACAGCAGCACGCCGTCGAATCCGTCCTGGGCGTGGGCGAGTTCGACCTGGTCGTTACGGCGCACCTCGCACTCGGCACCGAGCTGGTAGAGGTACTGGACGAGGTTGAAGACGAAGCTGTCGTAGTTGTCCACCACGAGAATGCGTGCGCTCATCGGACAGCGGCCATCCCGTTGTCTACGGTGACGTCGTTGAACGGCAGCAGCGGCTCCGCCCAGGGGAAGACGTACTGGAAGAGGACGTAGACGACGACCAGCGCCAGCACGAGCGAGATCAACGCCTTGACCCACGCGTTGCCCGGCAGATGCCGCCAGTACCAGCCGTACATGGTGTGCCTTCCTTCCCGCTTCTCCGGGAACAGAGTAAAGGGAGATCGGCGGGGAAGGGGGACCGGCCGGACAAAGGCTCGGCATGCGTTGGCCAAAGAACGGGGGCCGTGCGGCGCGGGAGAGGCCCTAGGGCGCGGGGGTGGCGTACCGCAGGTCGATGGTGCCGGTGTAGCCGGGAAGGGTGACCCGCTTGTCTGTGTCGACCTTCCAGCCGAGACCGTACGCGTTGACGTACTGCAGGTAGTTCTGGATCGCCGGGCTGTCGTTGATCGCCTTGCGGAGTTTCGCGGGGTCGCCCACGGCGGTGATGCGGTAGGGCGGCGAGTAGACGCGGCCCTGGAGGAGCAGGGTGTTGCCGACGCAGCGGACCGCGCTGGTGGAGATGAGCCGCTGGTCCATGACGCGGACGCCCTGGGCGCCGCCCTGCCACAGCGCGTTCACCACGGCCTGCAGGTCCTGCTGGTGGATGACCAGGTCGTTGGGCTGCGGGTCGGGGACGCCGGGGACCAGGGCCACCGCGTTGGGCGGGGCGTCGTTGAGGGTGACGTCCACCGCGGGGCCGGTCAGCGGCCGGGTGCCGGCGGCCTGGTCGAGCGCGGCGAGCCTGGCCCGCTCGGCGGCGCTGATGCCGCTGCCCTGCTGGGTGAGCCGGTCGACGTCGGCGCGGACCCCGGCGAGCTGCGCGTCGAGCTGCTGGTTGCGGGTGTTCTTGGTCTTCACGGTGTCGGACAGCTTCGGCAGCGGGTCGTCACTGCGGATGTCGACGCCCTTGGCGGTGTCGAAACTCGTCCAGAAGATCAGTCCGGCCAGCGCGAAGACTCCCGCACTCAGCACCCGCAGCGCTACGGTGCGAGTAACAGGACGGGAGCTGGGGGTGGGGGAGGCGTCGCCCGAATCCGTCACCGTACCCTTGCTCCTTATAACCCGAGGAAGTACTACGCTAACGGACGCCCGGCAGCGGTAGTGACCCTTACCAGGCCCGATATCCGCCCGGATTACCCCTAGATACCCGCGCGGTCACGCAGCGCATCGACAGGAGAGCCCCTCGTGCCGAAGTCACGGATCCGCAAGAAGGCCGACTTCACTCCGCCCCCGGAGAAGACCGCCACCACCATAAAGTTCGGCACCACCCGCAACTGGGTCGCCCCGCTGATGCTGGCGTTCTTCATTGTCGGGTTGGCCTGGATCGTCCTGTTCTACGTGACGCAGGGCAGCCTGCCGGTCGACGCCCTGGGCAACTGGAACATCGTGGTGGGCTTCGGCTTCATCGCAGGTGGGTTCGTCGTTTCCACGCAGTGGAAGTAGTTGTCCACAGGCACTCCCGCCAGGGGTCCGGACGCTTGTCCACACCGTTATCCACAGTGGGGAAAAGGTCGGAAGATCTGTGGATAACCTCTACGAGGTTGACGCCGGTACGACCGGTGGCCGCTCGACGGGCCACCGGTCTTTCGCTGTTCTGCCGCCGATCTTCCGGTAGTTGCGCAGGCAGAACGGAGAAACCGCAGCTCATCCACGGGTGGGTGACGCTTCGTACGACCGTTCCCACCGCCTGTGCACAACATGCACAGGATCAGGTACACGCTGTGGATAACGTGTGATCAACGCCAGTGGACACGGGGCTCAGGAAGTGACCTGCGCCACAGCGATCCCGGTGAGGACGAGCGAGACGACCAGCACGGCCGCGCAGGTCCCCCACTGCACCAGATCGCGGCGCTCGCGCGGCGCGTAGGCCATCCCTATGGCGACCACCGTGCCGGAGACCAGCCCGCCCATGTGACCCTGCCAGCTCACGTTGGCCCAGGTGAAACTGAAGAAGATGTTCAGGGCGAGCAGGATCAGGATCGGGCGCATGTCGTAGCGCATCCGCCGCATGTAGACCGCGGTCGCGCCGAACAGCCCGAAGATGGCGCCCGAGGCACCGAGGGTGAGCGCGTCCGGCGCGATCAGCAGTACCAGCGCGCTGCCGCCGAGCGCCGACACCAGGTACAGCGCCAGATAGCGGGTCCGGCCGAGCAGCCGCTCCAGGGGAGCGCCGATCCACCACAGCGACAGCATGTTGAAGCCGATGTGCCAGTACTCCTCGTGCAGGAACGCCGAGGTCAGCACCCGGTACCACTGGTCGGGGCCCTGGGCGACGCCGATGCAGGTCTGCTGGCCGGTGAAGGGGCTGGTGCCGCACTGCGCGTACAGCCCGAGGTCGAGGGCGAGCCGGTCGCCGTAGATCTTCACCAGCAGGAACACCAGGACGTTCAGGCCGATGAGGATCTTGGTGATCAGGAACGGGTCGGCCGCCACGGTGCCGCCGGCGACCGTACGCGGCGCCGCGGTCCTGCGGTGGGCCTCGCCGACGCACTCCCGGCACTGGAAGCCCACCGACGCGCTGACCATGCACTCGGGACAGATCGGCCGGTCGCAGCGCGTGCAGCGAATACCGGTCTCCCGGTCCGGGTGCCGGTAGCAGCAGACCGCCTGGTCCATGATCCTTCTCCCCTTCGGGCAACGCACGAGACGCCCCGCCCACTCATACGTGCGGGCGGGGCGTGATGTTCCCGAAGGGTACGGGACTCAGCCCTGGCGCTTCTCGACGACCACGGTCTGGATGACGACGTCGTCCAGCGGGCGGTCGGTGCGCGGGTTGGTGGGGGCGCCGATGATGCCGTCCACGACCTTCTTGCTGGCGTCGTCCGCGACCTCGCCGAAGATGGTGTGCTTGCGGGTCAGCCAGGTGGTCGGCGCGACGGTGATGAAGAACTGCGAGCCGTTGGTGCCCGGTCCGGCGTTGGCCATGGCCAGCAGGTACGGCTTGTCGAAGCCGAGGTCCGGGTGGAACTCGTCGGCGAACTCGTAGCCGGGGCCGCCGGTGCCGTTACCCAGCGGGTCACCGCCCTGGATCATGAAGCCGGAGATGACCCGGTGGAAGACGGTGCCGTCGTACAGCTTGGCCGTGGTGGGCTGGCCGGTACGGGGGTCGGTCCATTCGCGGGTGCCCTCGGCGAGCCCGACGAAGTTGTCCACGGTCTTGGGTGCGTGGTTCGGCAGCAGCCGGATCACGATGTCGCCGTGGTTGGTCTTCAGGGTGGCGTAGAGCTGCTCGGCCACGATCTACCTTCCATAGTCTTCGCTGACAGGGACAAATCCTCGCACGGACGCGGCTGGGTGTGCGGACTTCCCCGCTTCTCCGGTCCGCGGGACGCGCGGCCTGACCCGTATGCCCCTCCGCACATGCCGGACGGGCCCAAGGCGGGCATGATTTCAAACCGGGTGGAAAGGCGAAAACCGTACGGCCACCGAGGAGGAGGTTCCTGTGACCCGCATCGACAGCGTGCGCCACGCGGCCGACGTGACGAAGGACAGCGTGCGGCACGCCGCGGAGGTGGCGGCGCCGTACGCGAGCACGGCCAAGGACGGTGCCCTGCACTATGCGCAGCAGGCCGGCGCGCTGGCCAGGGAGCAGTACGAGGCCCGTCTCGCGGACCGGGTGCTCCAGGCCCGCGACCAGGCATGGGCGGCGGTGCCGCCGAAGGCCGCGGACGCGGTGGAGACGGCCGCCCGGCGTACCCGGACCACCGCGCGCACCGCGGCGGACTACGCGGCGCCCCGGGTGGAGTCGGCGATGGCCGCCACCCGCGCGGTGGCGGGGCCCGCCAAGGACGAGGTGGTGCTGCGGGGCGCGGCCGCCCTGCAGGCGCTGCGCGGCCAGGTGACGGCCGAGCAGATCGACGGGCTGGTCCGCAGGCAGCGGCGCCGTGAGCGGACCGCACGGGTCTTCCGCGGTCTGGTGGTCGCCGGTCTGGTCGGCGGCGCCGCGATCGCCGCCTGGAAGTGGTGGTCCCGGCAGACCAACCCGGACTGGCTGGTGGAGCCGACGGAACCGACCGAGCCGGTGGAGACCACGGACGCCGCGGAGCGGTCGTCGCTCAACGGCAGCGGTCGGCTCTCGATGGTCGACCCGCTGGACGAGGACGCGGGAACGACCGGTCTGGAGCGGGTCGACGGGTCCGTGGACGCCGGGCTCGACCCCGAGGTGGAGGCCAAGCAGGCCGACGCCGACCGTCCCGACGACGAGGAGGGCCGCGGCGGCCCGCACCCGTAGCGACCGCGCACAGCCGAAGCCGTAGCCCTACCCGTAGCACCCTGCCCGCGACGCGCCGGTGGGTGCCGGACCCTGAGGTCTGGCACCCACCGGCGCGTCGTCGTGTGTCGCTGTGTGTCTCTGCCTGTCGTCGTGTGTCGCTGTGTCCGCTCAGATCGCGGCGGCGGGGGCCGCGTCCTTCGGCTCGCAGGCACCGGTGACCGCGGCGGCGTCGGCGTCGCCGTCCGTCCGGTCGTCCAGGACGGCCGGGACGTTCCGCAGGGCGAAGAGCGCGGCGACCGCGCCGACCAGCATGATGCCCGCGGCGACCAGGGTGGTGGTGTGCAGGCTGTGGCAGTACGCCTGCCGGGCCGCGTCGATCAGGTGCCGGCCCGTCGCACCGGACAGCTTCCCGCCGGTCTCGACGCCCGCGCTGACCGACTCCTCGGCCGCCCCGGCGGTCTGCGCCGAGACGCCGCCCGGCAGCCGCAGGTCGTTGCGGTAAAGGGTGCTCAGGACCGAGCCGAGGACGGCGATGCCGAGCGCTCCGCCGATCTCCATCGCGGTCTCGGAGATCGCGGCGGCCGCGCTGGTGGCGGTCCTGGGGGCGCTGGCCAGGATGGTGTCGGAGGTGACGGAGAAGATGAAGATGATGCCGACCCCGTTGACCACCAACACCGGCAGCAGCCACCAGTAGCTGCTGTGCGGGGTGACCATGCCGAGTCCCGCGGTGCTCACGGCGAGCAGCACCAGACCGAGGGCGACGGTACGGGCCCGGCCGATCTTCGGGATCAGCAGCGCGGACAGCGGTGCGGCGAAGGCCGCGGACAGCGGGCCGGGCAGCAGCGCGAGTCCCGCGGTCAGCGGCGACCAGCCGCGGACCACCTGGAAGTACAGGGAGGCGCCGAGCGAGAGCGTCGAGGCGGTGAACATGGTGACCGCGTTGGAGGCGATGGCGCCGGAGAACGCGGCGTTGCGGAAGAGCTTCAGGTCGAGCAGCGGTGCGGCGACGGTGGTCTGACGCCGCATGAAGGCGATCAGGGCGGCGGCGCCGACGGCCGCGGTCAGCCACACGGTGTGGTCGTCGACGCCGTTGCGGGCGCCGGTCTTGATGGCGTAGATGATCCCGAACATCCCGACGACCGACAGCGGCACGCTCACCCAGTCCAGCCGCCCGGGGTGCGGGTTGCGGGACTCGGGCAGCACCAGCAGACCGGCGACCAGGACGAGTGCCATCACCGGCACGTTGATCAGGAAGACCGAGCCCCACCAGAAGTGGTCGAGCAGCAGGCCGCCGACGACCGGGCCGAGCGCGAAGCTGGCGGCGGCCACACCGCTGCTGATGCCGATGGCGGTGGTGCGCTCCTTGGGGTCGCTGAACGCGCTGCGGACCAGGGAGAGGGTCGACGGCATGATCGTGGCACCCGCCAGGCCGAGCAGGGCGCGGGCGGCGATCAGCATGCCGGGGCTGTCCGCGTAGGCGGTGAGCGCAGAGGCGACGCCGAAGCCGGTGACGCCCATCAGCAGCAGCTTCTTGCGGCCGATCCGGTCGCCCAGGTTGCCGGCCACCACCAGCATGCCGCCGAGCACGAAGCCGTAGATGTCGACGATCCACAGGAGCTGGGTGGAGGAGGGGCCGAGCTGGCGGGAGAGGGAGGGGATGGCGTAGTTGAGGACGCTGTTGTCGATGCCCAGCAGGGCCGCCGCCACGCAGCAGATGGCCAGGACGGCCCAGCGGCGGTTCTCCGCGGGAGAGGCGGCCGGGGTGCCGCCCGTGGTGTCGTGCTTCGGTGTCGTCGTCATGGAAGGAGAGTGCGCGCCACCGCTGACCGCCCCCTGACGGCGCTCGCACCGCCCGCTGACCGCCGCGGTCAGCCGGGCGTCACATAGGAGATGACCCCTTCGATGGCGTCCTCGCGCGACAGCCGCGCGCCCTCCGCGACGGCCGCCGCGTACTCCTGGTCGCCGAGTGCGGCGCGGGCCGCGGCGGCGGCGCCGGACGCGTCCGGGCCGTCCAGTGAGCCGCCGCGCAGGGCCTCCGCGGCGCCGAGCAGCACCGCAGCCCGGCGCGGGTCGTCCTCCAGCAGCGCCAGTCCTGCCGCGGCCACGGCGGTGACGGCCCCGGCCAGCGGGAAGCGCATCGCGGCGCGCTCGGTGGTGGCCGCGGCGCTGAAGTGCCCGCGGGCGGCGGTCGCGTCGCCCTCGGCGACGGCGATCCGGCCGAGCGCGACCAGCACCAGGGAGCGGGTGCTGTTGCTGGAGAACCAGCCGATCGGGCACTCGGCGAGCGCCTGCTCGCACAGGTCCCGGGCGGTGGCCAGGTCGCCGCGCAGCCGCGCCGCGTCGCCGAGGCCGAGGTGGGCCATGGCGAGCGTCTCGGGGGCGCCCGCGCGGCGGGACAGGCGCACGGCCCGCTCGCAGTACGCGGTGGCGGCGGCGTGGTCCCCGGCCCGCAGGCTGTAGGCGGCCCGGTTGCAGAGCAGTTCGGCCATGTCGAGGGCCGAGTCGAGTTCCTCGGCGAGGACCAGCGCCCGGCCCAGCAGCGCGAAGGCGTCGTCGAGCTCACCGCGGTAGTCGGCGAGGTCGGCCAGCACATTGAGCGTGGTGATCATGCCCCATCGGTCACCCTGGCGGCTGAAGCCCTCGAAGGAGATCTCCATCTCACGCTGCGCCAGCTCCGCGTCGGCCCCCACCAGCCACGCCTGGAAGCCGACGCCCAGGTGTGCCAGCGCCCGGTACCAGGGATCCTCGTGGCCGATGAGGAAGTCCTCCATCGCGGCCATGGTGTCCATATCGGCGTCCGGCACCCCGGCGAACGGCGCCCACAGCAAGGTGAGCACCGGGAAGCGCCGCGCGAGCCGGTTCATCGCCTCGACCACCCGGGACGCGGCGGCCACGTGCGCGGTGAACTCCGCGGCGTCGGACAGGGTGCTCACGACCGCCAGCACGCACAGCGCGAACTCCTCCTCCATCCCCTCCGGCGGGTTGGGGCCGATGGCCGCGAGCACCTGGCGGGCGGGGGCGACGCCCTCGTAGCGGACGCCGCGCAGCAGCCAGTACGAGGAGAGCGCGGCGATCAGCCGCATCGCGGTGGTGATGTCGCCCGCGGTGATGGCGCGGTGCAGGGCGGCGTGCAGGTTGTCGCGGTCGTCGGAGAGCAGCCGCAGCCATTCGAGCTGTTCGGCGCGGCGCAGATGCGGGTCGGCTGCGAGGGCGAAGTCCAGGAAGTACGCGGCGTGCGCGCGCCGGGCGGTCTCGGTCTCGTCGGCCTCCGCGAGCCGCTCGGCGCCGTAGGCGCGGATCGACTCCAGCAGCCGGTACCGCACCCGGCCGGTGTCGTCGGGCCGCTGGGCGACCACCAGGGACTTGTCGACCAGCGCGTCCACCAGGTCCAGGACGTCGTCGGCCGCGATCCCGGCGTCCGTGCCCGCGTCGGTGGCGGGGTCGGCGCAGACCGCCTCGGCGGCGGCCAGGGTCCAGTCGCCCGCGAAGACCGACGCGCGGCGCAGCACAGCGCGCTCGTCCTCGGGCAGCAGGTCCCAGCTCCAGTCGACGACGCCGCGCAGCGAGCGCTGCCGTGGCTGGGCGGTGCGGCTGCCGCGGGACAGGAGCCGGAAGAGCGCGTCGGGCCGCACCCCGAGGCTGTACGGGAAGTCGTCGTCGGGGAGCGCGCCGAGGCGGGCGGCGATCTCGGTGACCGACAGCGAGCGCAGCCGGGCGGCGGCCAGCTCGATGGCCAGCGGCAGCCCGTCCAGCGCCAGGCACAGCCGCACGACGGAGTCGAGATCGGCGGCGGGGTCGAAGTCGGGGCGCACCGCTGTGGCACGCTCGGTGAACAGCCGGACGGCGGGGGACTCCAGCACCGCGGCGCGGTCGGTCGCGGAGCGCGGCACGCCCAGCGTGGGGACCGGGCAGAGCGCCTCGCCGTTGATGCCCAGCGCCTCACGGCTGGTGGCCAGCAGGCGCAGCCGTGGTGACGCGGCGAGCAGGCGCTCGGCCAGCCGGGCCGCGTCCGCCACCACGTGCTCGCAGTTGTCGAGGACGAGCAGCAGCGGGCGGCCCTCCAGGGCCGCGGTGATACGTGCGACGGGGTCGGGCCCCGTGCCGTGCGCCGCGCCGGCGCCCGTCGGCAGCAGACCGCCTTCGCGCAGCCCGAGTGCGCCCAGTACGGCCTGCGGCAGCTCGGCCCCGTCGGTGAGGCCCGCCAGCTCCACGAAGCAGGCGTCCTCGGCGTACCGCCCGGCAGCCTCCACCGCGAGCCGGGTCTTGCCCGCCCCGCCGGGGCCGATCAGGGTCACCAGGCGCTGCCGCGCGGTCAGTTCGGCGATCCGCTCCAGCTCCTCGGCGCGGCCGACGAAGCTGGTGAGCTGCGCGGGCAGGGTGTGCCGGGGTGGGGCGGGCGCCGCGGTTGTTTCGGGCGCGGGGGGTGCGAGGGGTGCGGCGGGCGATGTTTCACGTGAAACATGTCCGTCGGTGTCGGTTTCACGTGGAACATTCCCGGGGCGGGCGAGCGGGGTCCGGGCGGCCTCCGGCAGCAGCGCGGGGTCGCCGCGGAGTACGGCGAGGTGGACGGCGGCCAGCTCGGGTCCCGGGTCGGCGCCGAGTGAGTCCGCCAGTTCACGCCGGGCGTCCTCGTACGCCTCCAGCGCCTCGCTCTGGCGTCCGCTGCCGTAGAGCGCGCGCATGAACTGGCCGCGCAGCCGCTCGCGCAGCGGGTGTGCGCTCACCAGCTCACCCAGCTCCGCGACGAGGGCGCGGTGCCTGCCCAGGGCAAGATCCGCCTCCACACGGTCTTCGACGGCGCCGACCCGCAGCTCTTCCAGTCGCACGATCTGCGCGGCGGCGAAGGGGGCACCGCCCACATCGGCCAGGGCGGGCCCGCGCCACAGGGCGAGGGCGTCGCGCAGCAGCTCGGCGGCCTTCTCCGGGTCGTCCGTGGCGAGCGCGGTGCGGCCCTCGGTGGCCAGCCGCTGGAAGCGGTGGGCGTCCACCTGATCGGGGTCGACGGCCAGCCGGTAGCCCGCGGGGTGCCCCTCGATCGGCACCGGGAGCACCTGCCGCAGCCGGGAGATCTGGGACTGGACGGCGTTGCCCACCCCGGCGGGCGCCTCCTCGCCGTAGAGGCCGTCGATCAGCCGCTCAGGGGTGACCACCCGCCCGGCATCGAGCAGCAGCAGGGCCAGCAGCGCCCGCCGCCGCGGCCCGCCCAGCGCGACCTCGCCGCCGTCCGCGGCCAGCACCCGCGTCGCGCCCAGAATGCCGAACATCACGCCCCCGATTGTGTCTCACCAGGCCCTGCACGGCCCGGCCGTTTCTCCCGGGGCAACCCCGAGAGGCCGCCGCCGTCAACCGCCGCCGGCCGCTGTCCGCTCCCGTCGGCCCCGGTCAGACCCTAGAGGGCCGCCAGCGTCGGCAGGAGCGCGGCGGCGGCGGTCACGTCGTCGGTGAGCGGGCGGTCCTCGGTGTCCACGGGGAGACCGGCGTCCAGTACGGCGAAGACCGGCGCGTCCGGGAGCACCGGGTGCAGGCGCAAAGCCCGCACCGCGGCGACGAGTTCGCAGGCGAGCACCAGCCGGTAGGCGTCGAGGGCGCGCAGCGCCTGGCGGACGGCCTGCGAGGCGAAACTCGCGGCCTCCTCCGTCCCCTGGGACAGCACGGTGTGCCCCACGGAGGCCGGGCTCGCGCAGGCCCGTACCTCGGCCAGCGCCGAGTTGGCGCTGTACTCCAGGATCATCACCCCGGAACTGGCCGCGACTCCCCCCGCCAGATACGGCCGCAGGCCGGTGAGTTCGCCGTCGCCGAAGCTGGACAGCCGCGCCGCGGAGAGCTGGCCGGTCTGCAGCACCGCGAGGCAGAGGTGGTCGAGCGCCAGGCCCAGCGGCGTGGCGAAGAAACCGCCGTGGTGATAGGCCGCCGGGCCGCCTTCGGGGCCGTCCTCGCTGATCAGCGGGTTCTCCGAAGGGCAGTTGACCTCGACGCCGACGACCGCGCGCAGCGCGCCGACCGCGTCCAGCGCCGGACCGTGCACCTGGGGGAAGGCCCGGAAGCCGTACGGGTCCTGGATCCTGCGGCCGGGCAGGCGCGGCCGGTCGGGCACGCCGAGCAGTCTGCGTACCTCGGCCGCCGCGTGCAGCGTCCCCGGATACGACCGCAGCGCGTGCACGGGCGCCGCGTACGCCTCCAGGGAGCCGGAGACGGCCGCCAGCGAGAGGGCGGCCACCGCGTGCGAGGCGTGGAGCAGCACCTCCATGTCGTGGCAGACCAGCGCGGCCTGCCCGAGGGTGAGGGCGTTGCTGCTCATCAACGCGAGCGCGTCCCCGGGCTCCAGCACGACGGGCTCGGGCACCGGCGGCGCCTGCGCCGCGCAAGTCCCGTCCACCGGGACCGGCAGACCGTCGCCGTACCGCCACGGGAGCTCGCCGATCAGGGTCAGGCCGGTCTGGGCCAGTGCCGTGAGGTCGCCGGTGCCGACGGCGCCGTACTCGTTCACCGCGGGGTGGACGCCGAGCCGCAGGGCCTCGACGAGGGCGCGGACCACGGCGGGGCGCAGTCCCGAGCCGCCCGCGAGAAGCTGGTTGGCACGGACCGCCAGCATGGCCCGCACCTGGCGGGCCGGGAGCAGCGCGCCGATGCCGCCCGCGTGACTGCGCAGCAACCGCAGGTCCTGGCCGGCCCGGTCCTCGTCGCTGACGAACACCATGCGGTGGGCTCCGACCCCGGTGTCCCGCCCGTAGAGCGGGCCGGTCGCCGCCAGCCGCCGGGCGGTGTGCCAGGACCGCTCGGCGCGGGCGTAGGTCTCGGGCGGCACCTCGGGCACGGCCCCGCCGTCCGCGAGCCGGGCCACCGTGTCGGCGTCGAGACCGGTCCCGTCGAGGCGTACGACCGGCACCGTCAGCTCAGCCCGACCGATGCCAGCCAGGTCCGGGCGACCACCATCGGGTCCTTGCCACCGCTCGCCACCTGGGCGTCCATGGCCAGCAGCGCGGCCGTGTCGAGCTTGGCGGAGAGGGCGTTGAGCGTGTCCACGCCCTTCTGCGACAGTCCCGACCGGTAGACCAGCGGCACCACGTTCTCGAAGCCGAAGAGGTTCTTCGGGTCGCGCAGGACGACGAACTTCTCCTTGGCGATGCTCACGTCCGTGGTGAAGATGTCCGCGGCCTGCACCTTGTCGTTCGACAGGGCCGCCTGGGTCAGGGTGCCGCTCGGGTCGAGGGCCTTGAACGCCTTGGGCACCAGCCCGTACACCGACTTGAGGCCGGGCAGGCCCTGCTGCCGGGTCTGGAACTCCGGCGGGCCGCCGATCGTGATCTCGCCCGCGACCTTGCCGAGGTCGGCGATGGTGGAGGCGGTGGTCAGGTGGTACTTCGCGGCCGTGGCCGCGTTGACGGTGACCGAGTCCTTGTCCTGGGCCGGGGCGGGCTTGAGCAGTTCCAGCCGCGGGTCCAGCTTCGCGCTGATCGCCGCGTCGGTGGTCGCGACCGTGGTCGGCCCCGCCTTGGGGTCCAGATAGGCCAGCAACGCGCCGTTGTACTCCGGCAGTACGGTCAGCGCGCCGTTCTTCAGCAGGCCGTACGTGGTCTCGCGGCTGCCGCTGGGCTTGTAAGTGACCTTGAAGCCCTGCGTCTTGAGCGCCTCACCGTAGACGTCCGCGAGCAGGGTGCTCTCGGCGAAGTTGTTGGAGCCGACGACCACGGCGTCACCGCCCGCGTCACCGGCCACCGCGTCGCTGGAGCCGTCCGAGGAACCGCCGCATCCCGCGAGCAGCGCGGCCAGCGCGGCGGTGACGGCGGTGGCGGACGCCACCGACGCCGCCCGTCCGCGTCTCAGGTGGGACCAAGCGCTCTTCGCATGAGAGGTCACGGCATCCGCTCCCGGGCTGAGGGTTTCACGTGTCGATCGGAGGGCGATCATGCGTGCCCGAGGCGTGCGATCCGCCACTGCGGCGATCCAATCCAGCCGGTCCGAACTCAGTCAAGGTGCACCATGGTCACTGATTGGCATCGATGTCCTACGGTCGGCGAAGTAGCGTATGTCCCGTACGCCACAGGGCGATCGGCGCTGCGCCGGGTGCGTATCCCCGGCGTCGGATTCTTCGTGAAACAGTCAGGTCACCGCCGTCAAGAGGCGGTAGTCTCCCCGACATTGGCGATGGTGTTCGGACAACTATGGCGCGTATCCGATCACTTTGATCCGGAGGCGGATGGGACCGGTCAGAACACGCCTCGGGCATGGCATGGTCCGGAGACAGGTCCCTCGAGGAGGCTTGGGTGTCCGCGAACGAAGTGGACGCGTCCGTACGGCCCGATCCGGTGCAGCGCGTACGCGGTGGTATCAGGAATCTCGCGGATCGCTGGCCCTTCCGCCGCAAACTCAACGTCCTCGTCGGTGTGCCGCTCGTCGTGGTGGCCGCGCTGCTCGCCTATGTGATCGCGGGGCTGGTGGACCAGGCGCACGACGCGGGCAAGGCCGCCCAGTTGGTCCGTGACAGCCGGCAGGTCGCCGAACTCGTCGACCGTATGCAGAGCGAGCACCAGCAGGCGGTGCTGCTGTCGGTGCGCTTCGAGTCGACCACCGGAGGCATCCGGCCGTCGCCCGCCGCCTACCACGCGGCGCAGGCCGCGACGGACGCGCAGGCCGACAAGGTCCGCGCCGCCTTCGGCTCGCGCATCCCGCTGGCCGAGGCGCAGGTGCTGAAGGAGATCGACGGGCTGGGCAGCCTGCGGGCCACCATCGAGGAGAGCGGTCTGCCGGCCGACAACATCGACCCGGCCTACACCACCACCGTGGACGCCCTGATCGACGGCCTCGGCCTCGACCACGGCACCGACCTGGACTCCCGGCGCATCGGCAGCCTGCTGGACTCGCTGCTGCGCGCGGAGGCCGCCCACGCCTCCTTCGAGACCTGTGTGTTCTCCGCGCAGACCGGTGACACCAACGCGCTCATCGAGTTCATCAACGCGGTCGGCAGCGAGCAGCTCTACACCTACCAGGCCGGCCGCTTCGGGCAGTTCGCCACCGACGCGCAGCGGGCCCGGCTGGCCGGGATCGAGCAGAGCCCGGCGTGGAACGCCATCGCGCTGCAGTACGCGGGCCTGCAGATCGACCCCAGCTCGCTGGAGGCCAAGACGCCCGCGCAGCTGCGGCCCGCGCTGGACAGCGCCTTGCGCGCGTACCCGGGCTACCAGCAGCAGGCGCAGGACCGGCTGACGATCACCAACGACCTGATCGGCCAGATCGCGCACGAGGCCGACCGGACCTCGGACCAGACCTGGTGGCGGGCGGCCTGGCTGCTCGGCGGCGCGCTGCTCGGCTTCGTGCTGTGGCTGGGCTTCTCGGTGGCGATCCGCCGCTCGGTGCTCCGCCCGGTGCAGGCGCTCACCGGCGCCGCGGTGGAGGTCGCCGAGGTCGCGGGCCGGGAGCTGGCCCGGGTCGCCGACGACGACGCCGTCGACGCGGGGCCGCCCCGGCTGCGCGAGGTGCCGGTGCCGGTACGCGACGAGATCGGCGACCTGGCCGACGCCTTCAACCGGGTGCAGACCACGGCCGCCGCGCTGCTGGAACGCCAGGTGCTCAGCCGCCGCAACGTGGCCGAGATGTTCGGCAACGTCGGCCGCCGGGTGAGCAATCTGACCGCACGGCAGCTCGCCCTGATCGACGCCATCGAGCGCGGCGAGACCGATCCCGAGCTGCTGGACCGGCTCTACCGCATCGACCACCTCGCGGTCCGCCTGCAGCGCAACGCCGACAGCCTGATGCTGCTCGCCGGTATCCGCGAGACCGGCCTCGACAACGGCCCGACCGCGCTCACCAACGTCGTACGCGCCGCTCTCGGGCAGATCGAGGGGTACCAGCGGGTCTCGCTGGTGGCCGACACCGAGGTGACCGTCGCGCCGGACATCATCGCCGACCTGACGCTCATGCTGGCCGAGCTGCTGGAGAACGCCGTGGCGTTCTCGCCCGCCCGCAGCCCGGTCGAGGTGTCGGTGCGCTCCGGGGCCGAGGGCGCCCTGATCGAGATCTGCGACCACGGCCTGGGGATGAGCGGCGCGCGGCTCGCCGAGGAGAACGCCCGGCTGATCCGGCGCGAACGCCTCGACCTGGTGCCGACGAAGGTGCTGGGCCTGTTCGTGGTCGGCAGCCTGGCCCGGCGCTGGGGCGTCGGCGTCACCCTGATCCCGACCCCGGGCGGCGGCGTCACGGTCCGGGTGGGCATCCCGTCCTCGCTGCTGCTCCTGATGAGTCCCTTCACCCGGCCCGCGCAGGACGCCGAGGCGACGGCGGGCCGGAAGGCGGCCGGGGAGACGGCTGGGGAGAAGACCGCGACGGCGGACGGCACGGCGGGTGCGACAGCGGACCCGAGGGCCGACGCGCGGGCCGAGGCATGGGCCGAGGCGAAGGCCCAAGCGAAGGCGGAGGCGGAGGCCAAGGCGGCGAGGCGGGATCGGCCGGACGCCGGGCCCGCGCCCCTGCCGGAGCGCCGTAAGCCGGTGCTGCCCGCGGCCCGTACGGCCGACGCCACGAGCGGGGCGGAGGTCGAGCCGGTGCACGAGTCGGCGGCCGAACCGGTGGGCGACTCCGTGGCCGCGCCCGTGGGCGCGCCCGGGGCCGGACCCGAGGGCGGCACCCCCGCCGCCCGCCCGCTGCGGCGCCGGGTGCGCGGCGCCACCCTGAGGACGTCGGACGACGACACCGCGGCGCAGGAGGCACGCCAGGCGGCGCGCCGCGAGCTGGACGCGGAGGAAGTCCGTTCCGAGCTGGACGAGTTCGAGGCGGCGGTGGAGCGGGCCCACCGCGACACCGCCGCGAGCAACGAAACGGGTAACCCGAAACCGAAAGGAGTGGAGCAGTGACCATGCCGACCGGCAACACCTCTGACGGAGCCGCCGCCGCTGAGGACCTGCGGGCCGCGGCCGCGGACTTCACCTGGCTGCTCAACCGGTTCGCCACCGAGACCGCGGGGGTCGTCGACGCCATCGCCGTGTCCTCCGACGGGCTGCTGATCGCCGTCTCGCGGCTGCGCGCCCACGCGGACTCCGAGCGGCTGGCGGCCATCGTCTCCGGCATCACCAGCCTGGCCGCCGGGGCTGCGGGCAACTACGGTCTCGGCGCCCTCAACAAGGTGATCGTCGACCTGGAGGACGGCCACATCCTGGTCTCCGCGATCGGCAGCGGCGCCGTGCTCGGCGTCGTGACGTCCAAGGAGGCGAAGCTCGGCAACATCGCGTACGAGATGACCGTCTTCGCCAACCGGGCCGGGGCGGCGCTCAGTCCGCAGCTCGTCCTGGAACTGAAGAACAGCGTCGAGACCGCGGCGGCCGGATGACGGGGCCTGATGAGTGCCCGTGAAGCATGCGTACCCGCGTGGCAGGGGAAGGAAGACCCATGACGTCCGGTGACCCGGGCGCGGACCCGCTCGGCGCGGGTCGGTCCGGCCGTGATCCGGAGGGCGGCGCGGACTTCGGCCCGGACCCGAGCCCGGACCCGAGACCGCAGCTCGGCCCGGACCTGAGCCCGGACCTCGGCGCCGACCCGGTCGGCCGGGCGCCCGCCGTACGGCCGTTCCTGGTCACGGCGGGCCGGGTGGCGGGCGGCGGTACGGGTCCGCCGGCGCCGCTGGAGACCCAGGTCGTGACGACGGTGGCCGGTGTCGAGGCGCTCGCCACCCTCACCTTCGAGCGGCGCGACATCGTCGCCGTCTGCCGGCAGCCGCAGTCGCTGGCCGAGATCGCGGCCAAGCTGCGCCTGCATCTGAACGTGGTCCGCGTCCTGGCCGAGGACCTGCGGGCCGGCGGACATCTGTCCGTGCACGTGCCGAATACCGACACCGCCCAGGACGTCGCCGTCCTGCGAAGGGTTATCGATGGCCTCCGTACCATCCCCGACTCCCGGGGGGCGCTCCGTGACACCGACTGATCCACCCTCCCGCGGCGGGGCCGCCGCCGGTACGCACCCCGCCCGGCGGGCGAGCGTACGGCCGCCGCTGCCGGTCAAGATGGTGATCGCGGGCGGCTTCGGCGTGGGCAAGACCACGACCGTCGGCTCGATTTCCGAGATCGCCCCCCTCACCACCGAGGCCGCCATCACCACGGTCGCGGCGGGCGTGGACGACCTCAGCCACACCCCGCACAAGACGACCACCACCGTCGCCATGGACTTCGGCTGCATCACCATCGACCCGACGCTGAAGCTCTATCTGTTCGGCACGCCCGGCCAGGAGCGGTTCGGCTTCATGTGGGACGACCTGGTCGAGGGGGCGCTCGGCGGGCTGGTCATCGTCGACACCCGGCGGCTCGACGACTGCTACGCCGCCGTCGACTACTTCGAGCACAAGCGGATCCCCTTCGCCGTCGCCGTCAACTCCTTCGACGGCCGCGTCGAGCACCCGCTGGACGAGGTCCGCTGGGCCCTCGACGTCGCCGACCGGGTCCCGGTGATCGCTTTCGACGCCCGTGAACGCGGCTCCGTACGCGACGCGCTGCTGGTCGTCCTCGAACTGGCCCTCGCCAGGGCGGGCGGCTGAGCCCCACCCCGAGGGCTCAGGAGGTGAGCCTCACGGGGTGACCACGGCGAAGTCCGGGTCGGGGTCGTCGAGCAGCGACACGAGGGTCGTCAGCACCTTGGCGTCGCCGGTGTACTCGACCCCGTCCACGTCCTGTCCGGCGAGCAGCGCCGTTAGCAGCGGCTTGGTGAGGGTGAACGCCGCGTCGGGCTCCGGGCCCGGTTCCTGGGCCGCCGCCGTCCGGTCACCGTCCGTACGCGCGTGCAGCAGGACGCCGTGCCGCAGCGTCATCCGGTACCGGGCGTCCAGGTCCGTGAAGTGCCAGTCCACCGTGAGCTGGTGCTGCCACGCCCTGGGGCCGTCGACGCGGATGGCGAGCGAGTCGAAGATCTGCTCCACCGAGAGCGCGGCGGTCATGCTGCCCGCCGAGACCCAGGTGGGCGTGATCCCGCCGCGCAGTTCCTGGGCGCCGGTGAGGTAGCAGTTGCGCCAGGTGGCGTTCTCGGCGCCGTACGCGAGGCGTTCGAAGACCTCGGCCAGGAGTTCCTTCGCGCCCTCGTGGTCGGGCGCGGCGAAGACGGCGTGCTTGAGGAGCTGGGCGGCGAAGCGGAGGTCGCCGTCGTCCGCGTACTGCCGCGCCTTGCCGACGGTGGCCTCGATGCCGCCCACGCAGTCGACGTACCGCCGTGCGCTCTCGGTCGGCGGGTGCTCCCACAGCGACGACGGGTGGCCGTCGTACCAGCCCATGTACCGCTGGTAGACCGCCTTGACGTTGTGACTGACCGAGCCGTAGTAGCCGCGGGCGTGCCAGGCGCCGGCCAGCGTGGGCGGCAGCTCGACCATCTCGGCGATCTCGGTGCCGGTGTGGCCCTGGTTGGCGAGCCGCAGCGTCTGGTCGTGCAGGTACGCGTAGAGCGCGCACTGCTCGCCGAGGTACGCCTCGATGGACGCGCGGCCCCAGGTCGGCCAGTGGTGCGACGCGAAGAGCACGTCGGCCTCGGGGGCGAACAGCCGGGCCGCCTCATGCAGGTAGCGGGCCCAGATCCGGGGGTCGCGGACCAAGGCGCCGCGCAGCGTCAGGATGTTGTGCAGGTTGTGGGTGGCGTTCTCGGCCATGCACAGCGCCCGGCGCTGGGGGAGCAGGAAGTTCATCTCCGAGGGCGCCTCGGTGCCGGGTGTGAGCTGGAAGCGGAAGACCACGCCGTCCAGGGTCTCCTCCTGGCCGGTACGGGTGATGTGGACGGTGGGCGGCAGCAGTCCGGGCGTCCCCGTCGAGGCGGTGAAGCCCAGGCCCATGCCGACCAGTCCGGTGGGGCCGCGTTCGAGGTTCGCCCCGGAGTAGTACACGCCCCGGCGCAGCATGGCGGTGCCCGCGTAGACGTTCTCGGCGACCGAGTTCTCCATGAAGCCGGCAGGCGCGAGGATCGGCGTACCGCCGCCCGCGGCGTCCTCCGGGTCGATGACGCCCAGCACGCCGCCGAAGTGGTCCAGGTGGGAGTGGGTGAAGACCACGCCGGTCACCGGCCGGTCCCCGCGCTGCACCCGGTACAGCGCCAGCGCCGCCGCCGCGGACTCCGCCGAGACCAGCGGGTCCACGACCACAACGCCGCGCTCGCCCTCGACCAGCGTCATGTTCGACAGGTCGAAGCCCCGCACCTGGTAGACGCCCTCGGCCACCTCGTACAGCCCGGCCCGCGAACAGAGCTGCGACTGCCGCCACAGGCTGGGGTGCACGGTCGGCGGGCAGTCCCCCGCCAGCAGCCCGGTCGCCGCGAAGTCCCAGACCACCCGCCCGTCCTCGGCCAGCACCGTCCCGTCCTGCGGGCCCGCCACGAACCCCCGGTCCGCGTTCTGGAAGTCGCCGCGGTCGTCGAAGTCGAGCCCGTCGCCGCCGTCCGTCACCTCAGGACCAGTCATGCGCCCATGCTCCCCACCGCCACCCCGCCCGGCCCCCGCACCGCGCCCATCAGGGTGAGGGGGCCCGCCGGCGGCCGTGGGCGATCCGCCGCCCGGGAGCCGTCCGTGCGGGGAGGTCAGCGGCGGGAGTCGCCGAAGACGATCCGGTAGCCGATCAGGAGGACCAGGGCTCCGCCGACGGCGGCGACCCAGGTCTTGAGGTCGTAGAAGTGGTGGGCGACGGAACGGTGCAGGAAGTGGGCGGATATCCAGCCGCCCAGGAAGGCACCGGCGACGCCGATGAGGGTGGTGCCGACGAGCCCGCCGGGGTCGCGGCCCGGCAGAACGATCTTCGCGATCGCTCCGGACAGCAGCCCGAGGATGATCCAGCTGACGATGCCCATGAGTGCGTACCGCCCTTCCTGCCGATTGACCGACCGTTCGCTTCCACAGACGCGTCTGCCCAGGCGGCAGTTCCGGCACGCCGCCCGGCCCGGGGGCACTCGGTGCACACGGCGGCGGCCCCCGCTCCCGGGTGGGGAGAGGGGGCCGCCGGCCTACGAGAAGAGGAGTGGAGCCTAGGAGATTCGAACTCCTGACATCTGCCTTGCAAATTATCTCGGGGCGGGTTCGGGACCTGGGCGGATGTGGCCGTCATAGGACTGACCTGGGGATACACCCGACACGAGTTTCCATAGATGGTGGACGTTTTCGGGGGGCGTGTGTGCTGGATACGTGCTGCCAACGGCAGGGCGGCCGAGCAGCTTCAGCCGCTTCTCAAACGGCCGCATGCGCCTTCGCGAGCCCCAGGCAGGTGTTGAAGCGGAACGCACCAATCAGCGCGAGCGTCGACTTGGCGATCAAGTGGAGGGCGAGCGCTGCGAAGCTGACGCTGATCATCGTGTTGCGAGGCACGGGCAGGCCATACCTGGGCCGGCCAGCTGCTAGCACAGGTGCTAGAGCTAGCACCCCACTCGCTAGGCCCGGCGGCCTGACCAGCGATCTAGCGCTCTAGCGGTCGGCGAAGCTCCCCCGTTCACCGCCGAAGGGCTCGGTCTCGGACTGTCCGATGTGACGGCCTTCGTGCACGCGGACACGGGATCACGTGGGGTTTCCGTACCGCGCCTCCAGGGACTGACGTAGGTCGTCTGGTAGAGCGGATGGACGTCCCGGGAAGCGAGCGAAGGCATATCGGCGTCCTCGATCGGGGTGGTGGAGGACACCGATGCCGAGGGTGGCGGAGTATATGTCGGATCCGGCGTCGAGGGCTTGATGCTGGCGCAGGGCGGTGTAGCAGCCGACTTCAGCTATGAACCGTTGACCATCGTCTCCGTACCGACCGTCGTCGTAGGCGTACAGGAACGCCAGGCGGTCGCCACCCCCGGACGGGTCGAAGGCCCGGAACGCGCGGCTCGCCTGCGTCCTCACCATCTCGATAAGGGACTGGCGCATCCTGGCGCCGATCCGGCCGCGACCGATGAGGGGGGCACGGTCGAGCTGTTCGACGATGGTCAGATACTCCTCGGGGTCCCAACCCGTACCGCCGATTGGGTCCGCGACGCGCTCGACAAGGTCATCGAAGAGGGCGACGTCCTGCAGTTCCCGGTCGCCAATAGGACCGTAAGGCAGTGTCGGGAAGGATGTGAACCCGGTCGCGGCCTGCAGGTCGGCTGCGGCCAATGCGCCATAGCGCCTCGCCTCGTCTCCCAGCGCTACCGAGATCCCGCTGCTCAGCGCTCTGCGCGTGTAGCTGATCACGCCTGCGGTGGACCGCACCATGCGGTGCAGGTTCATCCAATCAGCCGAGGAGATGAAGAGGGTGTCTGGTGAGGGCTCGAACGCCACGCTAGGGGCGAGCGGATGATCGATGATCACGACGACCGGCCAAGACCTGGCGTCAGGCATATCGCGTTCGTAGCCCCGCAGGGAGCGCATACGTACGGGGTTGGCGACCAGCGTGCGTCGCGTGCCCGCTCCTTGCCTTTGGGCAGCCAAGCCGTTCTTGAGGCTCCAACTGATTGCCTTCTCAGGAGAGTCGTCCCGAGCAGCCTCGGTTTCGCGGCTCTTGACCTGCATGATCAGTCCGTCGGAACCGGCGACCAACAAGCCGTCGCTGATCTCCCGACTGCTGCCTCCTCGGCGTATGAGAACTGGCTCGTAGACGAAGTCGGGAACGCCGAGACCTCCGGCGAGACGACGGGCGTAGTCCTCGACTTCGTTGCCCTGACTTGGTGATGACACATAGTCATCCTGACCGTAGGGCGGTGTGACTGCGACCCATTTAGTGCGATTCGGGTCCTGCTCCGACCGTCACCCCCCTGTTCGGCGCACTGTTCGCGTCCTTTCCCATTGACTGGGCTTAGTGGCGAGGGCAATCCCGGCCGGCGGACGCCGAGAAGATGGCCGGGATGTTCAAGGCGCTGTCCGATCCCGTGCGGCTGCGACTGTTCTCCAAGATCGCCTCGCATCCGGACGGCGAGGCGTGCGTGTGCGACATCCAGGACGTCGGCGTCTCGCAGCCGACCGTCTCCCACCACCTGAAGAAGCTACGCGAGGCCGGACTGCTCACCTCCGAGCGGCGCGGCGCCTGGGTGTACTACGCGGTTGTCCCATCGGTGGTGGCTGGCATGGGACACCTGCTCGCACCCACGAGCTGAACGGCTCCTCGTCCAAAGACGCGCACAAACCCGTCCGACTGTCCCCGGGGGCTCCTAGTATCTGGGGGTGGACCGTGAGTGGATGAGGCAGCAACTAGAAGCGTTCGACGGCGTTGCTGTCCACTACCAAGAGACCAAAGCTCCTGGTGCGTACTTCGGTGACCAGGCGCTGCACGACCAATTGCACCGCGCCGAGCCCACGATCAAGCAGATTTTGCGGTTGCTCGATCCGGACCTCGCCGACAAGGTCAACATCGATCAGATGGCGGGCGTGGCAATGGCTCGCAACGAGGTCCACCGCGGGTTGGGCATTCTTGCCGACATGGACGAGTGGGCAGCACGGCTCGCCCCTGATGCCCCGACCCTCGCCGCCGATAGGTTCCACCACTGGGTCTGGGATGCCGCTCGAACATTTTGGGAGTCCCGCCACTACCGGGCAGCCGTCCACGCGGCCGCCAGTTCCATCAACGCCCACACCCAGAACAAACTCGGGCGTACCGACGTCGCGGATGACAAGTTGATCCAGGAGGCGTTCAGCGACAGAGCCCCTGAACCAGGGCGTCCACGCCTGCGTGTCGCTGGCGATCCCACCAGCCCCACGACCCAGAGCCGTCAGCGCGGCACTCTCCAGATGGGCCTCGGGGCCTTCTTCGCCATCCGCAATCCTGCAGCACACGACAGTGGAGAGTGGACTGAGCAGGAGGCGCTGGAGCAACTTGCAGCCCTGAGTCTCCTGGCCCGGCTGATCGACAGCAGCAGCGTCTCAACCTGATCGATCCCACGTGCTACCAGTGTTGGCCCGCGACTATGCGTAATTCCCGAGCGGGGTCCGGGCGGTGAGGTCTACCGTCAGGGGATGTTTGATGTACGTCTGCGCACTTTGCTCGGAACCGTGCCCGGTGAGGCCAGCTACGCCCAGTACCTGACACTGATCAGGAACCCCAGTGCGGTGGAGAGCACGGACCTGGATTACAAGGCCAAGCAGTACGAGAAGAAGCCCGAGTGGCAAGCCGAGCTGGCCAAGGACGTCGCAGCCCTGGCCAACGCCGCCGGCGGCACACTGATCCTCGGCTTGGAGGAGGATCGTGACACCTCCATTCCAGTGGGGGTCAATCCTGAGCCCCTGACCGACCAGCTCCGCAAGACCTACCGCGAGGCCCTGGTACTGCGCCTGGACCCGCCGGTGGAGTGCGAGATCCACTTCATCGCGGAAGACCGCGATGCGTCGGCACCGCACGGGCTCGTGGTCATCTCTGTGCCACCCAGCGCCCGAGTGCCGCACGCGGTGACCGGCTTGAAGGACCTCCGCGACGGGACGCTGCGCTTCCCCTACCGCAACGACAACTCGACGGCCCATATGAACCTTGCCCAGGTCAAGAGCGCCATCGCTGCTTCCACTGCCCTGGCCGCCGGTCGGCACGACGTATTGGACCACGCTCACACGGAGGTGAACGACGACGGCCGAGGAAGGCCAGGAGCCCGGGTGATCGTGACACTCGTGCCTGATCTCCCTGGGGCCTTCTTCCTGAGCAAGGCTTCGTTCCGGGACTTCTGCTCCGAGCAGGGCCAAACTGAGCTGCCCTTCTACCGGGATGTGTTTAGGGTCTTCGGCGTGGGCCCGCAGCGCTTCATCGCTGCACAGGCCGAGTCGAACGGCCGCCACGTGGCTCACTTCCATGCCGACGGCACCGCGGCGTGGGCTGTCCAGGCGCCAATAGTCGGGGCGATGAATGACAATGACTTCCCCACGCCCGTAGAGAGCTGGCACAGCGACTTGGTGGTTATGACCGTCCTGGCTGTGCTCCAGCGCTTGGCTCGCCACGCCGTCAAACGCGCTGGCGCTTCGGGAACGGCCACCGCACGGTTGACCCTTGACGGTCTCAGCGGAGCATCCCGTGGACTGGCGAGAGCATTTGGTGGTGGCGCGCACATCGTTTTCAGCTCCGTCGACCAGCAACACGCAACCGGCCGCGCTGGCCTACTGCTCGACGCAACGGCGGCAGGAGGAAGCGGCCTGGTGCAGGCCGCAGCCGCCCTGCTGGCCGACTGCTACCAGCACTTCGGCGTAGTGGAAGCAGAGCAGATCACCCACGACGGGCGCATCAACCTGGCAGCCTGGGGTCCACGACAAAGGGAGGCGATCACCCTCTGGGCGCAGGGCGCCGACGTCGAGATGATCACTGAACCTTCGGCGTGATCGGCTGGGCGGTCCAGCCTGTCACTCGGCTGCTGGTCCCGCCTTCGGCAAGGCGAAAACGATCGTCACCAGCGCCAGGCCCCCGACGGCACCGTGGGAGCCGTACCGCCGCAGGCCGGGACAGAGAACGCCGTCCCCGTCGCCGTCACGTAACCACGCCCTGCAGTTTGCAGCAGCGGAAGCTCGTGTCGTCGTCGAGCATCGTGGAGGCGGCGTCGTTGAAGGCGAAGGGGGTGGCGCGGGCGAAGGGGCTGGTGAATGCTCCGGCTTTGAGTTCGTAGCGGCCTGGGGTGGTGCGGGTGCTGGTCCATTCCCAGGTGTTGCCGCATAGGTCGTAGACGCCGTAGGGGCTGACGCCGCTGTGGTAGCGGCTGACGGGGGTGGTGGCGCCGATGCCGCTTTCGCGAGAGTTGCACTTGGCGGGGGTGGGCTGGTTACCCCAGGGATAGGTGTCGCCGCGGACGCCGCGGGCGGCCTTTTCCCATTGCTGGGCGGTGGGAAGTTCCTTGCCAGTCCAGGCGGCGTACGAGGTGGCGTCGTGCCAGGTGACGTACGTGACGGGGTGGTCGAAGAGGGTGTCGGGGCATTTGCCTTTCGGCCAGTGCTGTGGGGGCTGGTGGCCGGTGGCGGCGACGAATCGGGCGTAGTCGGAGTTGGTGACGGGGAAGACGTCGAGGTAGAAGGCGGGAACCCAGAGGGGCTTGTTCTGGGGGCCTGCGAGATAGACGCCGGCGTCGATGAGGGCCATCTGCTTGCCGTCGTGGGGGTGGCGTTCGTGGCGTTGCACCGGCTGTTCGTGGTCGGCCACATCGGTGTTGTTGTGGAGGACGGTTGCGAAGGCTTCGGTGAGGCGGATGAAGCGGTCGTGGACGTCGGGGCTGGAGACGCGCAGGGAGGTGTCCAGGGCAGCCTGGTTGACGGCCCGGATGGTGATGTTCTCGCCGCGGGCTTCCCAGGTGGACAGGGTGCGTTCGCTGATGCCGAGGTGGGCGGCGAATGCTTCGAGGCTCATGCGCTTGGCCGTGCGTAAGGCTTTGGCCTCCTGCCCCGTCCAGCGCTCTACCGTGGCCACGCGTCCCCTCCGGCTGTCCTGCTGCAACCCTAGCGACGAGCCCGATGCCGGGCTTTGGGTTCAGATCGGTTCACCGGGCACGTCCATGTATTCCTTGCGGAGGATGTCGAGGACAGGGTGGTCCGCGGCGAAGTGCACGTCGTCGATACCGGCGATGGCGCGGACGCCGACGGCCGCGTTGGTGGCGAACGCGGCGTGCATCGCGCCCAGTTCCGCGAGCGTGGTGCGAGCGACGCGGTGCTCGTGGGCGTCCTGGAGGAGCAGCATGGTGACGCCGGGCAGCGCTTTCGCCTGCGGCCAGATCACGTGGTCGCCGTCGTAGAAGCCGATGTTCCAGGTGCCGCCCTCGCTGATGACGCCCTCGGCGTCGACGAAGAGGGCGTCGTCGTACCCGTCGAGCTGAGCGGCCCTGCGGTGATGGAGGGTACCGAAGAGTCCGACGCTCTTCACCTCGGGCAGGTCACGCTCGTACACCGTTGACCGGACGGACAGGGGCGGCAGCGGCAGCACGCCGGCCGGACGCTGGGTGACGAGGATCTGGGGGGCGGTGGCGCGGTCGGGGTGTCCGAGATCCGTTGCGGGGTCGAAGACGGTGACGCGGATGGTCGTTGAGCCGTCGGCCGGTGCCACTCGTCGGATCAGTTCGCGTACGCGGTCCACGTCGAGGTCGACGCCGAAGAGGATGCGGCTGTCCCGGACGAGCCGTTCCAGGTGCATGTCCAGACCGCGTACGCGACCGTCGTCCACGCGCAGGCTGGTGAACGACCCGTAGTTGGTGAGGGCGAGGGTCTGGAGCTCTTCCAGGGTGACGGGACGTCCGTTGAGTTCAGCCATGCGATCAGCATGGCACCCGTCCGCAGAGCCAGCGGGCTCAAGGACGCCTGGTAGGACTGGAACTGCGGTGAAACTTCAGGGTCTCCTCAGCAGAACCACATTCCGGTACGTCACCGTCCGCGCCAGCATGGTAACTCGCCGTTGAGGATGGAACGCCGTCACTCCGCGAGCGAGGCCAGTTCTCGGAGCACGAGAGGCGCGACGATGGTCACCGAGCCACACCCCTTCCACAGCATGCTGGACCTGGCCGTTGAGCCATCGGCGGTGCGCTGGGCGAGAGTTCACGCCCGGGACGTCTTCACGACGTGGCAGATTCCGTCGGCCACCGCTGACGACGCGCTGCTGGTCGTCTCCGAGCTGGTCACGAACGCTGTGCGCCACGCGAGACCCGCTCCGGCGGCCCCGACAACCGCGGGTGTCAGCCCGAAGGTTCGTGCGTGTGCCCTCGTCTTGCAGTGCATGCCTGGCCACCTGCTCATCTGCGTCCACGACCAAGACCGTCGACCTCCCGTCCTGAAGGAGACGTCCGAGGAGGGGGAGAGCGGTCGCGGCCTCCACCTGGTAGCAGAGCTGTCGGCGGCGTGGGGGTACGCGTACCCGAACCCCGCCGTCGGCAAGGCCGTCTGGGCGAAGATCACGACCGGTGATGGCACGGCGGGGCTTTCGCCGCGTGGCGCTGCATCCGGACGGAGGGCATCGCCTCGGAAGCACCACTGGTTATCGCGCTGTCGGATCACCTCCGAGCACTTCAGGGTGGGGGCAGCGAGCGTATGGGCACCCCGTTGAGCCATTGGTCCGGTCCGCTCTCCGGCCGACGCATGTCCCGCCTGCCGCTGTCCGCCGAGCAGAACGACGGCAACCGCTGGACCACAGGCAGATGCTGGCTGTGGTGCGGCCGGGAGGCTGCCCGTGTCGTGTGGATCGGCCCCGGCACGGCGCAGGGCGTCACCGTCGACTTGTTCGCCTGCGAGACCTGCGCATGCTCTCTGGCCGACCAGATCATCGGCACCCAGCTCTCCGCCGATCTCGGCGGCCACGACCTGAACGGCTACGCGGCAGTCGGCACACCCGTCTGCCCAGGCTTCCCGCCTCCTCCGCAGGGACGGCACCGCCGCTGCTAGTGGCCGCCCCCTCTGCCGACCGCCGGCTCATTTCCGTTTCGTATCCCAGTCAGGAGCGCCCTATGGCAACCACCCACGTCCCCTTACCTGCTTCCAGCACCGACTGGACGGCCCTGCACAACTTCGCCGCGCTCCGAGGCCAGTTACGGGTCTCGTTCTCCCCGCGCTGCAACATCGCCTGCTGGTTCTGTCACAACGAAGGCGACGTCCCACCGCCTGTGACCCGGCAGGATCGATCCCAACAGCCGCGGCCCGGCATACTCGGCGCCCACGCCTACCTCGCCGTCATCGATTCGCTTATGGGCTCGGGCCTCAAGCGCGTGTACTTCACCGGCGGCGAGCCGCTCACCTCGCCGATGGCCCGACCGGTCCTGGAAGGGCTGGCCGAGCCGGGCCCGGACGCCTCGTACACGCTGATCACGAACGGGACCCGCGTCCGCACCCACCGCTCCTGGCTGGCCAGGACGCACCTGGACAAGGTCAAGGTCTCGCTGCACTACTTCTCCGACGCCTCGCTGCGAGCGATCGCCGGAACCCGCATCGGAATCGACACGGTCCTGGACGGCATCGAGGTCTCCCGCGACATCTTCGAACGGGTCGAGCTGAACACGCTCCTGCAGGAAGAGAACGCCCACGAAGTCCGCCAGATCCTGGACTACGCGCTGGAGCGTCGGCTGCCGGTGCAGTTCATCGAACTTGTCGGCACCGACTTCAACGAGGGCCGCGCCGCCTCAGCGGTTCCGGCCGACGACATCATCGCGCACCTGCGGACGCTGACCAGTGATGAGCACACCGAGGTCGCCGGTGTCGGCCAAGGCCGCAGGGTCTTCCGCGTCGACGGCATCGAGATTGACGTCATTCATCGCGATCTCGGCCGCCACCACGTCGGCCAGTGCGGCACCTGCCCGGTGCGCGCCCAGTGCGTTGAGGGCTTCTGGGCCCTGCGGGTCGATCACGGCGGCGGCGTCCAGCCTTGCCTGCTCCGCGACGACCTACGGCTCGACGCCAGCGGCTTGATCGCCGACCCCGCCCAGCTCGCCCGGACGGTCGCCGGCCACGTCGCGGCCTTCACGGAGGGGACCCTGTGAAGCTGCCAGCCCCGTACCGGCCGGTGTACTTCGACGGGCCGCCGAGTCCCTTCATCGTCCTGGAAGGCGTCTCCGGCATCGGGAAGTCGACGCTCGCCCAGATCCTGGCCAGGCGCCTTCGCGCGACAACGCTGCACACTCTTCCCGCTCCCCACACCGACTGGTCCTCCCTAGTGAACCAGCGGCTACGCGCCCTGCCGCAGTTCGCCTTCTACCTGTCCGGGCTGCTGCACGCCGCCGATGCGGTGCGCGTTGCCCGGATGGTCGGCCCGGTCGTCGCCGACCGCTACGCCTCTTCGGTGGTCGCGTGTCACGCCGCCGTTCATGACGTCCCCGTCGAGGAGGTCGCCCGCCTCCTCGAACCCTTCCAGCCCTACCTGGAGGCCCCCACCCACACCTTCTACCTGGACTGTTCCGAAGCCACTCTGCGTGAACGCCTCGCGGGCAAGCGAGACACCAAGCAGGACGACCTCGACCTGTTCGCGGTACCCGGCCGACTGGCCCGCCTGCTGGTCAACTTCCAAGCAGTCCAACAGACCGACCCCACAGGCATCGCCCTCGACACAGACGGCAAATCGGCAGCCGACCTGGCCGGCCAGATCACCGCCCACCTGGAGGCCGACGGTGCTTAACCCCATCGACACCGACGCCGTGATCCGCGACGGCGGCGCGATCGGCCGCTTTCCCGGCGAGACCCACGAGGGTGTTGCCTGGTGGCTCGGCGCGTGCTTCGTCGCCCTCACCTCAGCACAGCGGCTGGCAGTCGGCAGCGACGGCCAACCGGTAACCGCGGAGTTCTTCCGCCGCCTGTGCAACGGCGCCATCAACGCTGGCCACCACGCTTGCCAGGTCACAGCCATCAGCGAGATCGCTCAGGACTCGTTTCTCGCCTTCACCCGACAGCAGTCGATCGCCGGCGCCTACGTGACCGCGTCGCCCGGCCCGAACGGCACCACGATCGTCCACATCCGCCTGTACGACGCCAACGGCCTGATGCTCCAGGAAGACACCGGACTCGATCAGATCCGCCGCATGATCGCCGAGGGCCGCGTACCGATCCCCGTCAGCGACACCGCAAAGGGCACCGTCGAGCACCTTCCCGCCGCAGCCCTGGAGGCCGCCCGGTGATCAACGCAGCCGAGATCATCCGCAGCCAGACCAGCATCCTGTTCGTCACGCTGGACTCACTGCGCTACGACACCGCCCGCACCGCCTACGACAGCGGCCTGACCCCACAGCTCGCCTCGCTACTTCCCCAAGGAGGCTGGGAACGCCGCCAGACCCCCGGCACTTTCACCCTCCCCGCCCACATCGCCTTCTTCTCCGGCTTCCTGCCCAAACTGCCCCAGCCCGAGCAACCGCCCCGCTTGTGGGAGTGCCGACCACCGTCGTTCAAGACCGTGCCCCCGGAAACCTTCGTCTTCGACGCCCCCAACCTCCTCGCCGGTCTCGCCCAGCACGGCTACCGCAGCATCTGCATCGGCGGCGTCACCTACTTCTCCCGCGAGACGCCACTCGGCTCCGTCCTGCCCGACCTGTTCGACGAGGACCACTGGCGACCCGAGTTCTGCTCACCCGAACCCGACTCCACCCGCCACCCGGTCGACCACGCCCTGGAGATCGCCGAGCGCTACGACGGCCGTCCCGTCTACCTCTTCGTCAACGTCTCAGCCACCCACGTCCCCCACGGCCACTACCTCGGCCACAGCCACGACACTCTCGCCTCCCAGCAGGCCGCCCTCGCCTACGTCGACACCCACCTCAGCCGACTGATCACCACCCTCACCGCTCATCGCCGCTGGCTGATCATCCTGTGCGCCGACCACGGCGACGCCTTCGGCGAAGACGGCTACCACGGCCGCGGCATCGCCCACCCCGTCGTCATGAACGTGCCCTACGCCGCAATGCTGTGCTGAACTGTCCGTCGCCGCCGCTAGCCTCACTCGGTATGAGCGCCACCCCACCGGACCGAGGTCCCACCCGCGACGCCTCCGTCGTCGTCGCCCGCGACGACGACGGCCTTGTAGCCCTCCTCAGCGCCCACTTCCCCGACCACGGAGGCGACTACCTCTTCCTCCCCGGCGGCCGCAAAGAACCCGGCGAAACCGACGAGGAATGCGCACACCGCGAACTGCGCGAAGAAGCCGGCATCACCGCCACCACCTGGCGCCCCCTCGGCTCCTACGCCCTCACCCTCACCTCACCCGCCCGCATCCACCTCTACGAAGCCCGCAACCTCACCCTCGGCCCCCAACAACTCACCCCCACTGAACAGGACTTCAAACTCCAGTGGTGGCCGATGGACCAAGCCTTGAACGCCGTCGCGGACAACCGCTTCCTGCTCCCCGCGGGCCCGCTCGCACTCCTCCTCGTCCAGCGAACCGCACACGTGTGAAGATCACCCGTTGCGCTTCCTCAAGGCCGCACGACCTCCCCGAGCGGCGCTCCGGACACTCGGCAGCCCCTGCCGCAGCCGGTGATTCTGAAACGACCAGTTAGTGCTGAAGCGGCCATCGGACACACGAGAACGTGCTCGCTCGCCGCCCCGGTGCAATACGCAGCTATAAGCTGCAGCTCTGATCCTAGGCAGGGTGACGGGGGGTAACGAGGGCGCGCCCCTCAGGGAAAGTACCAGCGCCTGTCACCTCGCCCCCGTTGGTGACCTGCACAATGAGATCTTTCATTATATGGAGCGGCTCCAGATCCAGAGTGGGTGCGCTGCCCGGGCTCCACAACAGGGACAGGCGGCGCATGTTAGGAAAACACTCCCGGAGTGGCGTAAGGTCCTCCGCTTCCACTGCATCGGTGATCGCTAAATGCGCGACACCGGGCAAGGGTCCGAGTCCGCGCATAGCCGCGATGCTCTCCCCCGCTAGATTCAGTGACTCCAGCAGGGGGAGTCGGGCCAATTCGACGTAGTCCTCAGTGCGCAGGCCGACCGAAGACAACGAGACGTGTTTTAGGGTGACCCAGCGCGAAATCCCCCTGACGGCCGAAACCGTGTATGCAGCGGGACCGATATACAGGGAGGTCAACGGAGCCTCCACTGGCAGGCCGGCAAGAGAGTCCCAGGGCAGAGAGAAGTCGAGGGCAAGAGCCTCCAGCTTCGGCATCGACCCCAGGCTCGCCGTGGACTCCAGGCGCAACTGGTCGAGGAGCGTGAGGGACCGCAAACCGAGGCCACGGAGTCCTCCGATATCGCGGATGCGTGGGCAGTTCCCCACCGTAAGATCGCTGAGGCACCTGAAGCCCTGCACGAAATCAAGATCGTTGATGGTCTCGTTGTTAATCAGGTAGAGGGTCTTGAGGGTTTCGGGCAGCAGCGACAGGTTTTCTTCGGAAATAGAGCCGGAGCAGTGGACATTTGTACGGCCGCCCATCCTGAGCAGTGCCCGTATATGCGCGGCAGTGTGTACCTGGAAGAGGGAATCAGCTGGTAGATGCGAGATAACCCCGTCCGCGTACGTATCGCAGTCAAACGCGTGCCAGGCGCGGTTCAACTGAGCTTGGACTCGAGGGGACGTGTGATGGCGGAACTTTCGGAGCAGCGCCAACGCGGGATCGCCACCGATCTGCCTGGCCGTGGCCACGACCGCAGCCGCCTCCTCGTCCCCCAGGCCATCAGGGTCCTGTGGGAGCAGTGGAAGTACCACGGAGCCAGCAGCCGCTAGCTCGTAAGCCTCGTCGATGGTCTGAGGCGGAACAAGCACCGCCAAGCGGTCCTCGACGGACTGGCGCACGGCGGGATCCAATTCGGTTGCATCCTCGAGACAGGCGGCAGCCAGTAAGTGGAGACGATGCCGGTGCTTCTTCACGTCGTCGCCGCGTTTGACTAGCTTGCTGAGCAACTGGCTGGACTGCTTCCGCTGGGCATGGCCAACGGCCATGCGGATGACATCCTCCCACTGGTTGTCGTGAGCGTTGCGGACCATGATGCTGAAGTAGCGACTTTCCTGTAGGGCCTTAGCGCCGAGGTAGTCCTGGAACGTGCGATGGATGAAGGCAACGGAGTCCTCGGTCGGCGCATGTAGAAGTCCGCTGCGCAGGAGCAGGTAGCGAAATATCTCATGCGGGCCGCCCTGCTTGTGGGCCTCCCGGATGGCTGGCAATACTTCAGCCAAAATGCCCTCTACCACGTCCTCTTGATCGGCCTCGGATTGTCTTTGCATGATGAGCCAAGCCGCGATGCGCGACAGCAGCCGGATCTGCGCCTCTTTGGACAGCTCGATGCCTTCCGGGGCTTCGATGCTGCGGTAGGTGTCACGCCGCACCAACAGAAGTTCGAGAGCCGACTCATACAGGCCCTTGCGATCCTGTGGAAGCCTTGCCTGCTGGTCCCGGTGGAGGGCACAGATGAGCGAACACATCAGCGGGTTCTCGGCGAGGCGGGAGATACTGGGGTTCGCGGCCACGGTTTCCATGAGTGCCTGCTGGAGTTGGTTGAGGTGTTCGGTCTCCTGCTTTGACTCAGAGCGGGCAGCGTCATGCCACTGGGCGATGAATGTGACGATGTCGTCGCGGCCCATGGGTAGCAGCGACAGTTGAGCGAAACCCTCGCGGCGCAGGTAGTCGTCCTGTACTGCGGATGGCCGGACGGTTACCAGGCAACGCGCTTTCGGGTAGGCGCTGAGTAGTTCACGCAGCCATTCCCGCGTCCGCTCCCGTTCGGCTTGCGGGACCTCATCGACGCCGTCAATCAGGAGAAAAGCACGTCCCGACTCCAGAACCCGGTTGACCCAGCCCTCCGGCTGGGCGTCCGCGAGCATGTTGCCGGTCGACGCGAGAAACTCCGATGGGTTGGGCAGGTTTCCCCGCCTGGTCAGCGTGCGCAGCTGAAGAAAGAAGGGAATACAGTCGTTGTACTCCGCGAGTTCCTGGGGAAACGTACGTCTCACCATGCTGACAGCCATCCACTGCAACAGCGTCGTCTTCCCGGAGCCCGCATGGCCCTGCAGGAGGATGCGCTTGCCGCCAGGCAGCAATTGCTCGATCCTGCGTGGCGCCATGGGAAACGGACTTCGACGGGGGATGGGACCCATCTGGCGCGGGCTCTTGTCGACCGGTGCGGCTTCGAGACTGAGATACGCCGCTTCTAGAGGCCAGGCCGCACCCTCCTCCTGCCGCAGACGCAAGCCAAAGATTCGCAGCATCCCGTACTTGCTGATGACGTACTCGCCGTACCTGTGCTCGAAGGCGGAGTCCTTCACCGGTTGCGGAATGCGGCCGATCAGGATCCCCAACTGATGGGACTGTTCCTCTAATTGGTTGGTGGCCTCAACCAAGGTGCGTGCGATGAAGGTCGATCGCTGGGTGAAGAAGTTGAGAATGTGCAGGCAGCACACCTCAAGAAGAGTGTTGAACGTGTACGTAGCATTGGCGCTGAGGTACTTGGTGGCCGCAGGTGCACGCTTCTTGAGCGTGTGCGCGAGCGTTCGGTGGCCCAGGCGGACTGCCTGGACGTCGTTCATGCCGATCTCGCCTAGAGCCAGGAGCGTTAGGGCCAGGGCTTCAGCGACTTCCGCCCGTTCTCCATCAGTCAGGGTGGCTTCGGAAGGATTGATCCCGACGGCGCGCGCCACCAACTCCTCAACCAGTGTGTGCACTTCTTTGGCGGTCAGAGTTCGCTTCTCGCCCCGCCATGCGACCAGGCCCGAGATGCGAACCGGTTCGTGCACCAGGTCTGCCCCCGGGCCTGGCTGGGCGAAGAGCCTACGCACCAGAGGTCCCACCACTGCGGATGCAGCCCGCAACGCAATGCTGACGCTTCCCGGTTCCATACAGCCCCCCGGACACTCTCCCGCACCTGGGCGCGCGGCAAGCACAACGTAGCAGTCCGTCATATCGCCACTACGTAAATCGATCGTTCTCGCCTCCTCATGACGCCGCCCGGAGCCAGGGTCTGGCCACGCCTCACAGGAGCCCGAAGGATCCAAATATGCCAGCGGTGTTCCAGCGCCAACGGGGCACCCGCTGGCAGGGATTCGATTGAGCGCGACAACGTGCAGTGGGGCACCTTCATCGATGGCGACGTCGCTTTTCGGGGATCCCGGCCGGTTGCGTCGCCCGTGTGGTGCGTGACATGGCAGAAGTAGATCGGCTAGTAGCACTACGGGCTTGGGCGGCGGCTACTCGGCGGTCGGGGGTGGTCGTGAGGCGCCAGTTGAGGACTTCGGCGGGTGAGTGGGCGGTGTCGAGTTCGCGTGCGGCGGCTGCCTGCCGCAGGAGGCTCGGGATGTCGTGGCCTGCGGTTTCGGCTTGGGCGAGGGTGGTGGTCAGGGCGGGCCAGGCGCGGTCGGCAAGGACCCGGCCGGCGTGGTCGGGGATGGCCTGGCGGACGATGGTTTCGAACCGCTGGGCGGCCTGGGGACGTGGGGTGCGGCGGGTGAGGTCGGCCAGGACGGGGGCTGCGGCCTGCTGGTATCCGGTGCTCAGGTGGATGATCGTCTGCTGGGCGGCGGCTGCCTGCTGTTCGTAGCCTCGCTGTTCGTACCAGCGGGCCGCGGCAGCCGCCGTGTGGACCAGGGCGAACAGGACAGCTACGGCCAGTCCGCCGGCGTCGGACGAGGCGTAGATGAGGTCCTTGGCCGCGTCGCGCAGGGCTGAGGCTTTCTGATGGTCGGCGCGGATCGCTGAGCGGCGGGCCCGGTTGAAATCCGCTGCTGCGGCCTTCAGTTCAGCCCGGCTGCCCCGTGGGGCGGCCAAGGCAGTGTTGTGCAGGAAGGCACTGAAGGCGGACAGGTGCGCCTGGGCTGCCGCGTCGTCGTCTCCGTCCAGGACCGTGGCTGCCTGGCGCAGGGCCTGGTCCGCCTGCCGCCAGATGTCCTCCGGTCGCGGGCGGTGCTTCTTTGCCGGGCGCGGGACGGGGTGGGCGAGGGTCTCGCGGATGCGGTTGAGGGACAGGTCGGGGGCGAGTTTGGAGCCGCCGAAGTAAACCGGCTCGCCAGCGGTGTTGGTGTCGCCAGGCGCGGCGAGACTGTAGCCGGTGACCTGGCCCGTCTGTGGCCCGAGGCGCTTGTTGACCTTGATGCCGAGGCTGCCCAGGACGTCGAAGTACTCCTCCTCGGTGCGCACCGCAGCCAGCACGCCGTACGCCTGATCACGCAGCCACTGACGGCTGGTGACGCTGTTGCCCATGCGCTCGGCCTTCGCCTGCTCCGCACTGGTGGGGGTCTTGGGTGCGGTCATATCGCCGGATTTGAGCTGCCGCAGCCCGTACTCCTTCTCGATCAGGCGGCATTCGGCCTGGGCACGCATCCCGTCACGGTTAGTGCGGGCACGGCGGCCGTCGGCGCGGACGGAGACCGCGGCGATGTGGATGTGGTCATCCGCGTGCCGCACCGCGATCCACCGGCAGGCCAGGTCGTCCCCGTCGGGGGCGATACCCGTGGCCGCGACGATCCTGCGGGCCACGTCTGCCCATTCGGCGTCGGTGAGGTAGCGGTCGCCCGGCGCGGTGCGCACCGGACAGTGCCACACGTGCTTGGTGGGCATCTTCCCGGTCTCTTTTGCCCGGAGGCGGACGTGGAGGTCGAGGCGGTCGGCGAGCTGGGTGATGGTGGCGTCCGCGTCGCGGCCGGGGTCGGGTGCACCTGCGGGGTCCCAGGCGGCGACGATGTGCGCGTCGGTGTGTTCGTCGCGGCGGCCGGGGCCGAACAGGTAGTACAGCAGCCCGGCGGTACGGGAACCGGTGGAGACGTCAGGGACCATCAGGCCGCGTCCTTGCCGACGAAGCCGTCCAGGACGGTGAAGGCGTCCTCGACCGCCTGCTCGACGCGTGCCAGGACGTGTTCGGCGTGTTCGGGGATGACGCCGGAGTTGATCGCGTGGGTGACCTGGTTGAGGTTGTTGCCGGTCCGGCGGAGCTGGGCGATGAGCTTCTCCACCGTCTCGACGAGCGGGCGGACCGGGTCGTCCTCGGGGGTGCCCGCAGCGGTCCTGCCCAGGGCATGGGCGTAGGCGATGTCGCCGACGTAGCCCGCGAAGTACTGGCCGCGTGCTTGGGCGGCGGCCTCGATCACCACCTCTGCGGTGGGGGTGAAGCGGATGCTGCGGGCCTGGCTGCGGGTCTCCCTGGTGCGTTTGCGGTACATCGGCGCAACGAGAGGCGGGTCGTCCGGGTCTCGCCAAGACGGTTGCTCATCCTGCGCGGTGGCGGACGTCGGGTGGCCGCAGGACGGGCAAGCGGTGCCGGCCGGAGGCGGGGTGTCCTGGGGGAGGCCGCGCTCGGCCTCCCCCTCAAGGTCCGGCGCCACCTGGCGCCGGACCTCCCCCGCCCCCGACGGGGTGGGGGCAAGCGCGGACGAAACCCGAAAGGAGTTTCGACCGCTCCAGCTTGCTCCCACTCGGGCTGGGCTTTCCGTGGGCTTCGTGCCATTGGGGAGGTGGGCGAGGACGGCGCCGGTCTCGCTGCAGCCAGACGACGTGGGCGGCATCGGATGGCCGGGGGGTTCGTGGTGGTGGGACATCGAGGTGCTCGTTTCCGGTAGGTAGCGCGGGAAGGGGGCCCAAGCAGCCGCCGCGCCACGGTCAGAGCTGCGTCGATCACGTGCCGGCACGGTGATCTGTGGCGGAACATTTCCGTGTTCCGCCACGGAACGGAGCGCTCGTTCCGCGACGGAACGGGGAGTGCGGCGCGTGTTCACGGGGTGAACGGGACTTGCGTTCAGTCGTGGAACGGCCTGCTGTTCAGCGGAAGAACAGGGCCGCGTGGTGGCTGTATCGGGGGGCGGCGGTCGGTCGGCTGTTCTCTGGGATTTCGTGCGGTGGTGCGAGAGCGTTGACCGGATGGGCGGCCCGGCCCGGGGCGGTCGGCCGCTTGGCCTGCGGGGACTTCCGGTCAGACCCGGTGCCGGTCGGCGTCCAGCGCGGTCATGACTTGGGTGAGCCGGTCCTCGCTGATGCTGTGGCCCTCACCGCGGATGTGGTCGCGGACCAGTGCCCTGGTGGGCTTTTCGTGCAGCGTGAACAGCGGGCGGGCCAGAGTGATGAGGTCGTCCAGCTCAGCGCTCGGGGGACGCCCCATCCGCCGTGCCGGACCAGGCCGGTCGCCGCCCCGGTCCGGGCCGGTTTCCGCCTGGGTCTGGTCCGGCTCCCGCGGGGGCAGGTCCGTCTTGCTGAGGATGGCGTCCCGTTCGGTCGGGGTGGGTTCGGGCGGGGTCGGGCTGCTGATGTCGGTGCTGGCTTCTGGAAGATCGGCCTTGGGCTGGAGTGGGGCGGCGGTCTCGCGGGTGATGAGGATGTAGAGGTGGACGACTCCGGCCAGGGCGAGTGGGGCGATGACCGCGAGGGCTCCGACGACGTGGTCGCTCAGGCGGAGGTGTTCCACGGTGGGGCTTTGCTGGTTGAGGCGGATGCCGTGCAGGACGTTGGCCCAAGTGCTGGCGGCGGTGGCGGCGGTGAACAGCAGCCACGCGTAGGCGCGGGCCAGGATGTGGGCCCGGCGCAGGATCAGCAGGGCGCGTACCCCGTAGGCGATGAAGCCGTCGATGATCAGCGGGAAGGCGTACGTCAGCGGGCCCTGGACGCGGGCTGCGGCGGCGGTCTGGCGCAGGGCGTTGTAGGACAGGGCGAAGGCCAGTGCGGCGAGCGCGATGAGCGCTGCCCGGTCCCATGCGCCTGCTCGGCCGGCAGGCTGCTCGGTCGGGGCGGGGTTGGGCATGGCGGTACTGCTCCTTCGGTGTGGTGGCAGGGGGTGGGGTCGGGACATCCGTCTTGTCCGTCTTGGCCGTTGCAACCGCAGGTCAGGGCGGTCACGGGAGGGCCGCAGTGTGGCGTCCCGGCGCGGCGCTGTCGCGTCCTGGCGCCGGGCATCGCTCGACGGCTGCGGGGTGGCGTGGACGGATGGGTGTGGTGGTGCCGTCCCGGCCGTATCGCCGGTGAGCTGGGGCGATACGGCGGGGACGGACAAGACGGCACGAGACAGAGAAGGGCGCCGTCCCAGGCGGACGGCACGGCAGGTGCGGATCGCGTTGCCGTCTTGACCCCGGTTGCCGTCCCGCACATACCGCTCCTGGCCTGGGGTGTTACGGCAGGGACGGCAAGGACGGCAACCGGGGGTGGGGCTGTGCCTCAGCCGGTACGCGCTGCTGGGCTTGCCTCCGTGGGGTGGATGGTCGGGCAGTACCGCCGCCACGGGTCCAGGAACTTGGTGCGGGAGTAGCCCTTGCGCTGGGTGTTGTCCGCGATCCGCACGTTGCCCGAGACGATCCCGAACTCCCGCAGCAGTGAACCGAGGTCGCGGGCGGAGAGCCCTGCCCTGCCCCACTCCCCCCATGGCGCCTCGGGATCCGAGCGCAGTTCGGCGAGCAGGTCGGTGGTGGTCAGGCTGTCCGGCTCGTGGCGGGCGAAGAAGATCCGCCGGATGTCCGCCAGCACCCTGGCGCCGCCGGGGTTGTCCTCCTCGGCCTGGGCTTCGGCGGCGACCATCCGCGCACATGCCTGGCGGGCCAGGTCCGGCCACGGTCCACCCGCCAAGTCGGCGACGATGACCAGCGGCTCCCAGGTATCGGCGGCGCGGTCTTCCACCGGCATCTCCGGCTCCAGGTCCGCCGCAGCGTCGACCAACGGCCCAGCCCAGGACACGATCCGCCCCCGAAGTGCGTGCAGGGCAGGGGTGTCCCGCTTGGAGCGGAAGGGGTGGACGCGTTCGCCCTCAGCACGGCGGCGCATCCGGATGACCACCGACCGGTCCATAATCGTGTCGGGCAGGTCACCGATCCCCGCCAGCGCGGCCATGGCGAAGGTCGCGAACCGGTGCGGGGTGTGGTCGTTGCCGACGACGCGGGTGACGTAGCGGTTGCGCTGGTGACCGGCGTTGAGCAGCCCGCGCAGCTCCTCGTTCTTCTCCGCGACCTTCACGCTGCCGAAGATCGTGTCGGCCTCGTCCACCAGCAGCGTCGGCGGCTGGTCGCCGATTGACCGGAAGACCGCCGCCGGACTGGTGTTGACCGTCAGCATCGGCTCGTGAACCGTCTCAGTCAGCACATCCAGCAGCCGCGACTTCCCGCACCGCTTCGCGGGCCCGACGACCGCCAGACGCGGGGCGTGCTGCCACGCAGGCTGCAGATGCGTGGCCGCCACCCACAACGTGGCCGCGTCCAGCGCGTACTGCGAGGGCAGGATCACGAACCGGGCGATCTGCGACCGCAGTTCCCCCAAGAGCCGCGAGCCCTCACCCGGCCCCCAGTCCAACGCTGTGGGGGGCTCAGCGAGCGGACGGGCGTCGGTCGGAACCGCTGCAGGATCAGGGCCGTGGCCGGCAGTGCTGCCGGGCTGGCCTGGTACGGCGACCGCTGGCCATAGCGGTATCGGGGGTGCGTCCTCGGGCGTTGGGGGCGTAGCATTCATGCTGAACTCCTCCCGGTGGGGCAATGGGCTGCCAGGCCCGCCTCCACCGTCGTGATCGATACAAGTCGCTTGGGGTGTTCACGAGGCCCTCGGTGTTCCCGCACCGGGGGTCGTTTCGTTTCTCCAGCCAGTCGCGGCTGCGGTGGTCAGGCCGCCAGGTCGATCGCCTGCCGGTCTACCCATGCCTCCACCTCCGACCAGCGGTAGCGCAGGTGGCGCCCAAGCTTGTGGACTTTCGGCCCGATGCCCCGGTGCCGCCACTGGTACAGCGTGGCCACCGGCACACCGAGGTACTCCGACACCTGCGCCGGAGTCGCCATCGGTCGGCGCACCCCCTCGGCGGTGCCGTTCTTCGTCTTCGGCATCCTTCTTTTTTCCTCTCTCCTGGCCAGGGGCGCGGACAACACAACCACATGACGTCCGCACCATCCAGCCACATTATGGTGACGATTCACGGGCGGCCCAAATGAGCCGCCACCGGGAATTCGATAACGGTAGGCGCCGATCGGCGGCCGACCAAATAATCGCGGCGTTGACTCTGAAGATTGGTGAGACACAACGGGCACGAGGGGTGAAATGGCACAAGGCGGCGAGCTTGCGAACGGGGCTGGACAGCCGTTATTGCGTCACTACTGATGGGCTCCCACCAGCAGTGATGACCTCTTCCGGGTTCCGGGCGCGGGAACCTACCACACACCTCGCGTTCGCATCGCATCCTTCTTAAGAAAACAGAGCGTCAGCTTTTCGGTGACCGGCCGAGCACCGACTATCACAGGAATACAGTGAGACCAAACCACTGTTCAAACGGAAGAATGCTGGGTACATTCACCCGGCCGATGAAACGAATACCGAGGGAGCAGCCCAGCTTGTTCATAGCAAACACCGCACACCACTGGACCGGTGTCTGATGGCGCGGGTCTGGATCGAGGACCGCGCCACCCACGCCGCCTACGCCCAGGCCGTGGCCAAGGCCAAGCTGGCCGGACGCACACCGCCGGGCCGCTGGCGCGTGCGCTGGTACGGCCCCGACGGCATGCCCAAGATGAAGACGTTCCCCCTGAAGGTGAAGGCCGAGGACTACCGCGGCCAGGTCGAGGCCCGGCTCGGCGACGGCACCTACCGGGACCCCGCCGCAGGACGCGTGAGGTTCGCCGAAGTCGCCGAGTCGTGGTTCGAGAGCCAGCTCCACCTCAAGCGGTCCAGCCTCGCCCGCTACCGGATCGCGCTCGACACGCACGTTATCCCCAAGTGGGGGTCCACCCCTGTGGACAGAATCCAGTACGACGACATCGCCGAGTGGCTGACCGAGCTGGCTGCCGGAAAGACCGCCAACGGTCGGAAGCAGGGAGCGAGGTCCATCCGCAAGACATACGTCGTCCTCAGTCGCGTCCTGGGATTCGCTGTGAAGTCCCGCCGCCTCGCCTTCAACCCAGCCAATGGCGTGCCGCTGCCCACCATCCACACCGCCGAGCACGTGTACCTGGACGAACTCCAAGTCGAAGCCCTCGCGGACGCCGCAGGCGAGTACCGAGCCTTCATCCTGCTGCTTGCCTACACCGGCCTCCGCTGGGGCGAAGCCTCGGCCTTGAAGGTCGGTCGGATTGACCTCACCACCCGCCGTGCCCACATCGTTGAGGCGTTCGCCTTGGACCGCGGCAAGTTGTACCTGGACACCCCGAAGAACCACGAGCGGCGGTTCGTACCGCTCAGCGCGTTCCTCGTCGACGAACTATGGCCGCATATTGAAGGACGCGACACGGACGAGCTGCTCTTCAACGGCCCCCAGGGCGGCGCACTGCGCGCCAGCAACTTCGTGCGTCGGGTCTTCGATCCGGCGGTCACGAGCGCTGGTCTAGGCGACCTCCGCGTCACCCCCCACAAGCTGCGCCACACCGCTGCCTCCCTCGCCATCGCCAGCGGCGCCGACGTCAACGTCGTCCAGACCATGCTCGGCCACAAGTCCGCCACCATGACCCTCGACGTCTACGGCCACCTCTTCCCCGACCGCCTGGACGAGGTCTCCAAGAAGATGCACAAGCGGCGAGCCCGCGTCCTCGCCAAGGCCAAGGCGAAGGCAGAGAAGGCAGCCCGGAAGGCCCAGCACGCGGCCGACGAACTGGTGGCTCTAGACCGAACGGCGGCGTGACATGTGCCACCCCGCTGCTACAACATCGGCGGCCTGCCTTGCCGGAGCCGGGCAAGGCAGGCCACCGACCGCCGTTTTGCCGGCCTGACCTCCGACCACCCCCAGGCGGTCGGCAGGCCAGCCTTCCATGAGACGCCGTACGCCAGGCCCCACCACCGGGCGCACCATCCGCCGGGCCAAGGCCAGGGCCACATCTTCCGCATCACCGCCCCGCTCGCCGTACTTGAGTACTCAGCCACGCTGGCCGGTGCCAACCCCACCACTGCCTCGGCGAGGGCTGCTGACCGTGGCGTTCAGACCAGACCCTGCGAGTGACCGGACCGGGTACGGGGGAAGTCGTCGTCAGGAGCAAGGGGGATTTGCTGCGGTACACGTCACTTGGTGGCCATGCTTGAACTCCGCTGGCAAGCGCCGGCGGTTGTGGTGGGGACCTTCACCGTCGGGCCGGGGGACTGCAGAGAGATCACCTCGGAAACAGCACGTGCCCGGCGGGGAATCAACGTGACAAAGGGGTGGGGGAAGCATGGGTGGGGGTTCGGAACAGCCGGGGGGCCGCCAGGGCCGAGGACGGGCGACCAACCCCATAGCGGCGGATCTGCCGGAGCAGGTCCGGTTATGGGTCCAGGTATTGCGGAACCTGGTCATCTTTCCGTTACACGATCACGGGTGGCCGCTGGAGCGCCTGGCCGACGAGGTCTCCGCACGAATGGGCGATGCTGACGACCTGGAACGGTTACCCGGAGAGCGGCACGGCAGGGTGAGTAAGAGAACGCTGCAGCGTTTCGTCTCCGGGGAGCGCCTTCCTTCACGTGACGCCGTGCAGCACCTGCTGGACCTGGCGTCCGAACACCTCGTCGACCCGCCAGGAACACAAGACCGCGAACACCTGTGGGACACCTACACCGCAGCGCTGGAGAAGAAGAACCCGGTCCTGCACCGCTTCTACGAGCTGATGACTGCCCGGGACGAGGCCCTTCTACGTACAGCTGCCGCGGAGGACCGCAGCAGGCGGGCTGCCGCCGCGCTGGAAGCGGCCGAACAGCGCATGCGCAGCCTGGAGTCGCACCTGGCGGCCAACCGTACCGAGCTGGAGTCGTACCGGGAGGCCGCCACCGGTGGAGCCCAGGACGAGTACCACGGCGCCGTACGCGCCGTGGTGGAACTCCGGGCCCAGGCCGAGACCGCCTCACATGAACGCTCCGAAGCCCGCCGCAGCCTCATGGAACGCGAAAGCAGGCTGACCCAACTCGTCCAACGGCAGGAGCACACCCTCACCCGCCAGGGACAGGAACCGAACGCGCCCGCGCAGGCAGACGAGATCCTCAACGGCGCACTGGAGGCCATGCGCTACGAATACGGTCGCCGTGCCCCGCTGCCCCCTGCGCTTGCCCCTGCCCCGGGGACAACACACTCCGCCAATACTCCAGTTTGGGAGGACGCAGACGCCCCCGGCGGTACCGGCAGCCCCGGCTCTCCTGCAACGCCGTCCGGGTCGGCCAACGGACCGCGCCGCAGGAGAACCCTCGTAACAACGGCTGGTCTGCTCACCGCGGCACTGGCCATCGCGATCCTGCTCGTGACCCAGGCCCTGGGACACAACGGTCCCGCCGGCCCGGACACCCGCACCACAACCGGCACCTCCACCAGCTCCACTGCCAGCGCCACCACCAGCTCGGCATCTGGCAACCCGGCCACGGAGAAGCCCACCTCCGGCACCGCACCCACCACGGACCCCACACCCGCCCGCACCAGGACACGGACCGCCAAACCCCCGCCGCCCCCTGTTCTAAAAGTTGTCCCCGACGTGATCGGCATGACCCTCACGTACGCCGAGGGTGCGTTTCACGACAGCGGGTTCACCGGCAGCATCCAACTCGACGGCCCAGCCGACGCAGACATCGCAGACGGCCACGTGGTCAGCCAAAGCCCAGAAGCCGGCACCCGCGCCGACCCCGGAGTGACCGTCACCCTGACCTTCCCCTCCAGCTCGTCCAATTGCTGTACCACCACCGCCACCACCACCCCGCCCAGCTCAGGGAACTAGCCAGCCTGCACCACGGCAGACGCGGCACCCGACCGCGTGGCTCCGAGCCCGACCCCATCGAGTGCGGCAGCGCTGAGGAGTTCATCGGCAAGCTCAACGACGTGCACATATGGACTGGCGAGCCCTCGCTGAGGCAGCTCGCCACCGCCAGCGGTGCTCTCCACCCTGTTCCAGCTCGACCACCGCGCGAAGCTGATCGAGAACGCCACCTGGTTCTCCTCGCCGCAGACCAAGGTGCGGGTCACCGGTCACTCCCTGCCCGACGGCCCGGTGCTGATCGAGATCCACGACACCGGCATCGGCCTGTCCCCCGAGGACCTGGCCGACATCAACGACCGGCTGGCGAACCCGCCGACGGTGGACGTCTCCGTCTCCCGCCGCATGGGCCTGTTCGTGGTCGGCCGGCTGTCCCTGCGGCACGGCATCCGCATCCAGCTCCGCCCGTCCGACTCCGGCGGCACCACCGCGCTGGTCAAGCTGCCGATGGACGTCCTTCGCACCGACACCCCGTCGCAGGATCCCCAGGCCGCACAGGCCCGAGTCTGCGGCGGCCCCGCTGAGGAGGGGACAGCAGGCACGCGTGAGAGCAGGCCCCACCTCGACGTGTGCCATATGCGTGCCGGACGCCAGCCACCCTCCCGTCCACATCGGACGGGAGGGTGGCTGACCTGCACAAACACTGTGGAGCCTAGGAGATTCGAACTCCTGACATCTGCCTTGCAAAGGCAGCGCTCTACCAACTGAGCTAAGGCCCCTCGTCGCTGGACAGCGTACCTGTTCCGGCGGGCCGAGCCGACCGGGTATCGGGCTCCGTAGGATGGTTTGCAGGATTCGCAGGCGCAAATGGGAGTGGTCATGGAGACGTCGGCGCAGGACCCCGGGGCTCGGGCGCTGGAGGCGCGGGAGCTGCAGCGGAGTTGGTACGGGGAGCCGCTGGGGGACCTGTTCCGGCGGTTGCTGGCGGATCTGGGGCTGAACCAGGCGCGGCTGGCGGCGGTGCTGGGGTTGTCGGCGCCGATGTTGTCGCAGCTCATGAGCGGGCAGCGGGCGAAGATCGGCAATCCGGCGGTGGTGCAGCGGCTGCAGTCGCTGCAGGAACTGGCCGGGCAGGTGGCGGCGGGCAGGACCGGGGCGATGGAGGCGGCGGCCCGGATGGACGAGATCCGGGAGTCGGCGGGGTCGTCGGTGCTCGGCGGCACCACCACGCACTCCTCCGGTGAGACGGGCGCCGCACCCGCCCGTCAGGTGGTCCGCGGCATCCAGACCGTGCTGCGGTCGGTGGCCGCGGCGGACGAGATCGAACAGGCCGCACGGTCCCTCGCGCCCGCGCACCCGCAACTGGCAGAGTTCCTCCGTGTGTACGGCGCCGGGCGGACCAGCGAGGCGGTCAGCCACTACGAGGCGCACCAGGACTGAGGAAGCGACCGGACACGACGAGCAGAGCGGCGAAGGGGGCGCGGCACACCATGGGTGAGGTCTTCGCGGGCCGGTACGAGCTGGTGGACCCGATCGGGCGCGGCGGCGTCGGGGCGGTCTGGCGCTCCTGGGACCACCGCCGCCGCCGTTACGTGGCCGCCAAGGTGCTCCAGCAGAGCGACGCGCACGCGCTGCTGCGCTTCGTACGGGAGCAGGCGATGCGGATCGACCATCCGCATGTGCTGGCGCCCGCGAGCTGGGCGGCCGACGACGACAAGGTGCTGTTCACCATGGACCTGGTGCGCGGCGGTTCGCTGTCGCACCTGATCGGCGACTACGGGCCGCTGCCGCCGCACTACGTGTGCGTCCTGCTCGACCAGCTGCTGTCCGGGCTGACCGCCGTGCACGCGGAGGGCGTGGTGCACCGCGACATCAAGCCCGCGAACATCCTGCTGGAGGCGACCGGCACCGGCACCCCGCACCTGCGGCTGTCGGACTTCGGCATCGCCATGCGCAAGGGCGAGCCGCGGCTGACCGAGACCAACTACGTGGTCGGCACGCCCGGTTACTTCGCGCCCGAGCAGCTCGTCGGAGCCGAGCCCGACTTCCCCGCCGACCTGTACGCGGTCGGCCTGGTCGCGCTGTACCTGCTGGGCGGTCAGAAGCCGGACGCGCAGGCGATATCCGAGCGCTTCCTCGCCGTGGGCATGCCGCCCGCGCCGCTGGGGGTGCCGGAGCCGCTGTGGCAGGTGATCGGCGCGCTGCTGCAGCCCGATCCGCGCTCCCGGTTCCGTACGGCCACGGGGGCGCGGAAGGCGCTGGCCGCGGCGGCCGAGGTGATGGGGGAACCCGCGGCGGCGGCCGACGAACCGGTCGAGGTCTTCGACCAGATGGGCCCGCTGCCGGACGGTTTCGGCCCCGAAGGACCGCTTCCCGCGACGCCCCTGCCCACCCCGGTGAACGGACTCTCCGCCGGGCCCGCTCCCGTACCCGCCCCGGCGCCTGCCCCTGTCTCCGAGCCGCCGCACGCCGCCTGGCCGCAGGCGGCCCCCGCGCCCGCGCCGGAAGTCCCGGCCCCCGTCCAGGCCCATGCCCAGGCCCATGCCCAGGCCCATGCCCAGGCCGCCTCAGCCCCCCACGCCGCCGTGCCGCCCGGTCCGCCCGCGCCCGGCGCACCGCTGCGCCCGGAGGCGCAGACACCGGCCCAGCCCCAGCTCCAAGCTCAGGCCCAAGCCCAAGCCCAAGCCCAAGCCCAGGTCCACGCGCCCGCCGAAGTGCCCGCGCCCGCGCAGCCGCTGACCCACACCAGGACCCGCGCCGATCTGCCGGCGCCCGCCCAGCCGCTGCCCCCGGCCGCCGCCGTGGTCCCGGCTTCGGCCGACGCGCCCGGCACGGGTACCGTCTCCGCGCGACTCCCGGTCCACCGGCCGAAGCCGGGACCACCGGCGAAGATCGTGGTCCCGGTCCTCGTCATCGCCGCGCTCTGCTTCGCGTTCGGCATCCTCGCGCTCGCGATGTCCTGAGCGCCCCGCGAGGATCCGGGGAAACCGGCGGCGTTACCAGCCGGAAGGCCCCGGACCTTGCTGGTAGGGCCCCGGCACCGCGTCAACCGGCTGGCCCGCCCGCCCGGCCCTGCGTCGGGCGGTGGCGTACCAGACGGCCAGGCTGAGCAGCAGGACCGTGCCCGCGCCCAGCGACGCGAAGGCCAGGAAGCGCAGCGCCGAGGTGCCCGAGGAGCCGCTGGAGGAGGCCGCCGTGCCGTTCGCGGAGGACACGTCGTGGGCGTCGACGCCGATGCCCGCCGGACGGGCGTCCGCGGCGTAGGCGGGCGCGGCCTGCGCGCTGCCGGTCACATCGACCCGCAGGGTGACCGGCACCGGGCCGCCCACCGCCTTGGCGACGTCGGGGTGCACGGTGACCGCGAAGTAGTACCAGCCCGCGTACCGGACCCGCGAGACCTGGTCGTCGTCCGAGGCGCGGTTGGCGTACGAGACGGGTGCGAGCTGTTCGTGCAGGGAGGTGGGCGTGCCCTGGTAACCGTGGTCGCTGTCGTCGACGAACTCGCGTACGGGGCTGTAGGCGGTCAGGCGGACGCCGCCGCTGATGTACTGCGAGGTGTCCTTGACCTGGGCGCTGGAGAAGTCGGCGAAGACGGTGGCCTGCTGGCCCCAGTCGACGGGGACCTTGTAGAAGCGGGTCTCGCCCGGCAGCACCCGGTCCTTCCAGATGCCGGTCTTCAGCGCGGCCGCGGTGTCGAAGCCCGTGCCGCCCTGGGCCGGGCGCGGGGTGCCGGTGGTGAGCGGGGTCGGTGACGGGGTGTCGGTGCCGGTCACGGGTGCGTGCGGCGCCGCGGAGCCCGCCTTGAGGCCGGGCTCGCTGACGAAGCGCAGCTCCAGCGGCCAGCGGCCCGGGTCGGAGGTGCCCGCGCTGGTCCTGTGGACCTCCAGGGTGTACTGGTTGGCCGTCTGGCAGGACGTGCCGACGCCGATGAGGCGGGTCACCGCGCTGCCGATCGGCCGGGGGTCGTTCTCGTCGCCGAAGTGGATGTCGCGGCTGTCGCAGTCCGAGCCGTCGGCGCTCTGCAGCTTCATCTCGATGCCGTCGCCGTAGGTGACCCGCGTCCCGGCCGGCGGCAGCGCGAAGGCCGACACGTACGCCGACGACGTGGCGTCGAGCGTCACCCCGTAGAAGCGGGTCTGGCCGACCGCGATGGTGTCCGTGTACGTGGTCGCGGGCCGCATCGCGGGGGCGTCCGCCGTGGTGGCGGCGCCGGATATCGCGGTGCCCCGCGACTGCCAGGTCGCGGGTGCGGTGGGCGCCGCGGGCGTACCGTCGGCCACGGCCCGGCCCTGGAGGGCGGCGAGCGCGAGTACGGCCGCCGCCGCGGTGAACGTCAGTCGGCGTGTCATGCCCCACCCCTGTAGTCGGTGCCCGCGTCGTCGACGGTGCGGGACGTGCTGGATGCGCTGGAGTCGCTGGTCGTGCCGGTGGTGCCGGAACGGCTGAAGCCGCCGGGACCGCCCGGACCGCCAGGGCCACCCGGGCCACCCGGGCTTCCGAAGCCGCCGGACGTCCGCTGGCCCGTGTCGCCGCGACGGACCAGCGCCACCACCCCGACCCCGGCCAGCGCGACCGCGCCGCCCGTACCCGCCGCGACCAGATCCGTACCGGTCACATGGGTCGGACCGGAACCGGACCCGCTCGTGCCCGCCTGCCCGGCCGTGACGCGCCCGGGGCCGTCAGGGCCCCCGGAGCCTCCGGATGCGCCGGACGTCCCGGAGCCGTCGCCGGAGGCGTTCTTGCCGCCGTTCCCCGCCGCGAGCGCGGGCGCCCGGTACTGCGGTCCGGCCAGCTCCGTGCCGGTGACGTCGACCCGCAGGATGACGCCGACGGCGGTGTTCCTGGCCAGTCGTGCGGCGTCCGGGCCGAGGCCGACCGCGATCCAGTAGTCGCCAGCGCGGTGCACGGTGGTCGCCGGGCCGCTGGCCACCCAGCGGTTGGTCCAGGTCACCGGTACCGTACCGACGCCCACCGACAGCGGTTTGCCGAAGTAGGCGCGTTCGTCGCGGGCGTCGGAGGCGCTGCGGACGGGCAGCCTGCCGGGAGCGTAGGCGGCGGCCGTCACAAAGGTGGAGGCGGCCGCGGAGGCGTCGTCGAGCACCGGCTCGTTGGCGAACTCGGCGGTGTACGTGAGCTGTTGGCCCCAGCCGACGTGGACCTTGTAGTAGCGGGTCTGGGCGGGCAGCAACCGGTCCCGCCAGACGCCCGTGGCGACCCGGGTGGCGTCGTTGAAGCCGGTGCCGCCCGTGAGGTCCTTCGGGGTGCCCGTGACGGGCGCGGGGGCCGCCCCGTAGTCGCTGCGCGCCGCGGCCGCGGTGGTGCCCGCGGGCAGCGGCGCCTCGCTGCCGAAGGCCAGCTCCACCGGCCAGCGCCCGCGGTCGGACGCGGCCGCGCTCGTACGGTGCACGGACAGCAGATAGCGGCCCGCCTTGTCGCAGCTCCCGTCGTGGCCCGAGGACGGGGTGCGGCTGACCGCGCCGGTGAGCGTCATCGCGCCCTCGTCCTGGCCGAAGTGGGCGTAGTTCGTGTCGCAGGTGGAGCCGTACGCGCCGGTCGCCGCGAGCCGCAGCTCCAGGCCGTCGCCGTAGCCGACGGGAACGCCCGGCTGCGGGACCGCCGTGAGGGACAGGTCCGCGGTGGACACCGCGTCGAGGGAGGCGGCGTACCACCGGGTCTCGCCCGGGCCGAGGGTGTCCAGGTACTGGCCCGGGGTGATCGGCGCCGCCTTCGCCTGTGTCAGGCCGCCGGTGATCCGGGTGCCCTCGAAACGGTAGGCGTCGGCGCTCAGTTGCGAGGCGCGTACGAGCTGGCGGCCGAGCGCGGCGGCGTCCGGGGCGTCGTAGTAGGCGCCGTGCCCGGCGCGCGCGACGCACTCCAGCTCGTCCCTGGCCGCGCCCTTGACCTGGAAGCCGACGGTGTCGATCCGCAGCCCGATCCCGTCCCCGGCGAGCTGGGCGGCGACCTGGCAGGGCTTGGGCGTACCGCAGTTGGACTCCCCGTCGGAGACCAGCAGGATCGTCCGGCGGCCGTCGGGGGGCAGGTCGGCGGCGGCCTTGGTGAGCGCCAGCGCGGTCGGTGTGTCGCCCTTGGGCCGCACCGCGGCCACCGCTCGCTTCATCGCGGCCCGGTCGAGAGCGGTGACGGGCTGGACCAGGCTGGTGTCGTCGCAGCCGTGCGTCTTCCCGGCGCCGTAGACCCGAAGTCCGGTCGGATAGCCGTCGGGCAGCGAGTCGACGACCGCGCCGACCGCGGTGCGCGCGGCCGCGATCCGGGTGCTTCCCGAGCCGTCGGGGCCCGCCATGGAGCCCGAGGAGTCCAGCACCATCACGATGCTGCCGTCCTGGCCGCCGGCGGCCGGTGCGGCGGACGCGGGCGGCGCGCCGAAGCGCGCCACGCCGAGGCACAGCCCCGAACCGAGCAGCAGGACCACCGCGGCCCTGCGTACCGCCGTGGCTCCCCGTGTCACCGCCGCCCGTCGTACGACGGCGGCCCCCCGCCCCGGTGGCGGTCGTCGTTCCATAGCGTCGCTTCCCCCCTGTGCGCGCGGCACACGGCGTCGTTTGCACAAGCAAAGATAAGGATTTGCTCACGCAAACTCAAGCGGTTCCCGCCAGGTTCCGGTCACGGTCCCGCAACAGGCCCCGGGAACGCCGAAGGCCCCGGCCGCTTGGTGCGGCCGGGGCCCGGAGACGAGCCGGTGCCTGCACGGCGTCCGGGCGTCTCACTGACGTCTCACACGTTGGCGTTCGAACCCGCCGGGACCGCGTCAGTGGCTTCCGTCCACAGGTCCTGCTCGGCGCGGTCCGCCTGAATCTGTCGGTACACGAACAGGCCGGCGACGGCGGCCAGTGCGATCAGGAGAAACTTCTTCATCGCGTGACCTCCTCCTTCATGCGTGGGAAGAGCTTCTGACGCGCCCGACTATACACAGCAGCCGATACCGAACGGTGACCTACCGACCATGTCCTCTACCCCGGACATCCGCCTGCCACACCCACCGTCACCCGAAGACGCAGAGAGCCCCCCGGCCGATCGGCCGGGGGGCTCTCGCGCGGTGGGGCTACCAGGACTTGAACCTGGGGCCTCTTCCTTATCAGGGAAGCGCTCTAACCGTCTGAGCTATAGCCCCGCGCTGCATCGAAAGATTAGCGCACCCTGGGCCATGTCCCAAAATCGGTATCCGCGTCCGCTACTCGTCCTCGGCGAGCGTGAGCTCGATGCCGCCCACGAAACCGGCGGAGAGGTTGTAGACGAAGGCCGCGAGCGTGGCCAGGGCGGTGGCCAGGACCACGTCGATGACGGCGATGACGGTGGTGATCGTCAGCACCCGGGACAGCGAGAGGAACGACACGAGGTCGAAGCCGCCCTTGCCGCCCTGCTCCGACGTGGTGGCCTCGCTGATCGTGGAACCGACGGTGCTGAAGACGCCGATGGTGTCGAGCACCATCCACAGCACGGCGACGGCCACGATCGTGCAGATGCCCAGTGCGATGGAGAGCAGGAAGCTCACCTTCATCACCGACCAAGGGTCGGCCTTGGCGATCCGCAGCCGGGCCTTGCGGGTCCGCGGCACGGGACGCGCCGCGGGGCGCGGTCTGCGTACGCCCGCGCCCGCCGGACCGGCGAGACCGCCGGCCGTGCCGGGTCCGCCCGGGCCTGCGGGGGCGCCCCCGTGCCCCTGAGGCGCCGTGGCCGGCTGCGGCGGTGTGTACGCCTGCGCGGGCTGGTGCGCGGGCGGTTGGTGCGGCGGTGGCGGCTGACGGGTGTCAGTCACGGTGTAACCCCCCTCTGGAGTGCCGCTGAGATGACTTGCCGAGCCACGGGCACCCCCGGACTTCCCTGTCCCACCCTCGGCGCCCGTGGCTCCACTCACGGCTTACTCCTCCGGCTCACCGGCCGCGGGCTCCACGCCCTCGGCCGCTCCGTCGTCGTCACCGGTGCCGGCCGCCAGGGCCACCTCCGGATCGTCCTCTGCCTCGGCGTTGCGTGCGATGCCGACGACGGCGTCACGCTTCCCGAGATTGATCAGTTGGACGCCCATGGTGTCACGGCCCGTCTCCCTGACCTCGTTGACCCGCGTACGGATCACGCCGCCGCTCAGGCTGATGGCCAGGATCTCATCGGTCTCCTCGACCACCAGAGCACCGACCAGCGAACCGCGGTCCTCCACGATCTTCGCCGCCTTGATGCCGAGTCCGCCGCGCCCCTGGACCCGGTACTCGTCCACTGAGGTGCGCTTGGCGTACCCGCCGTCGGTGGCGGTGAACACGAACGTACCCGGCCGGATGACATTCATCGAGAGAAGTTCGTCACCTTCGCGGAAACTCATCCCCTTCACACCCGATGTGGCGCGGCCCATCGGGCGCAGCGCGTCGTCGGTGGCGGTGAAGCGGATGCACTGCGCCTTCCGGCTGACCAGCAGCAGGTCATCCTCCGCCGAGACCAGCTCGGCGCCGATCAGCTCGTCGGAGGTCAGGCCCGCCACGGCGGTCTCGCCGTCCGCGTCGCCGTCGGCCACGGCCGCGCCGGACTCCCGCAGGTTGATGGCGATGACACCGCCGGCCCGGGGCGAGTCGTAGTCCTTGAGCGCGGTCTTCTTCACCAGGCCGCCCTTGGTGGCCAGCACCAGGTACGGGGCGGCGGCGTAGTCCTTGATCGCCAGGATCTGGGCGATCCGCTCGTCCGGCTGGAAGGCCAGCAGATTCGCCACGTGCTGGCCGCGGGCGTCCCGGCCGGCGTCGGGCAGCTCGTACGCCTTGGCGCGGTAGACCCGGCCCTTGTTGGTGAAGAACAGCAGCCACTGGTGGGTGGTGGTCACGAAGAAGTGGTCGACGATGTCGTCCTGCTTCAGCTTCGCGCCGCGTACGCCCTTGCCGCCGCGCTTCTGCGACCGGTAGTCCTCGGTCTTGGTGCGCTTGACGTAGCCGCCGCGGGTGATCGTGACGACGATGTCCTCCTCGGCGATCAGGTCCTCGATGGACATGTCACCGTCGAAGGGCACCAGCTTGCTGCGCCGGTCGTCGCCGAACTTCTCGACGATGGCCTGCAGCTCCTCGCTGATGATCTGCCGCTGCCGCTCGGGCGAGGCGAGGATCGCGTTGTACTCGTTGATCTTCGCCTGCAGCTCGTCGTGCTCGGCGATGATCTTCTGCCGCTCCAGGGCGGCCAGCCGCCGGAGCTGCATCTCCAGGATCGCGTTGGCCTGGATCTCGTCGATCGTGAGCAGGCCCATCAGGCCCTCGCGCGCCACCTCGACGGTGTCGCTGCGCCGGATCAGCGCGATGACCTCGTCGATCGCGTCGAGCGCCTTGAGCAGACCGCGCAGGATGTGGGCGCGCTCCTCGGCCTTGCGCAGCCGGAAGCGGGTGCGCCGGACGATGACCTCGACCTGGTGGTTCACCCAGTTGCGGATGAACGCGTCCAGCGACAGGGTGCGCGGCACGCCGTCGACCAGCGCCAGCATGTTGGCGCCGAAGTTGGTCTGCAGATCGGTGTGCTTGTACAGGTTGTTCAGCACGACCTTGGCGACCGCGTCCCGCTTGAGGACGATCACCAGCCGCTGCCCGGTGCGCGAGGACGTCTCGTCGCGGACGTCGGCGATGCCGCCGATCTTGCCGTCCTTCACCAGGTCGGCGATCTTCTGCGCCAGATTGTCCGGGTTCGTCTGGTACGGCAGCTCGGTGACGACCAGGCACTGCCGGTTCTGGATCTCCTCGACCTCGACGATGGCGCGCATCGTGATCGAGCCGCGGCCGGTGCGGTACGCGTCCTCGATGCCCTTGCGGCCCACCACCAGCGCGCCGGTCGGGAAGTCCGGGCCCTTGATCCGTTCCATCAGGGCGTCGAGCAGTTCCTCGGGCGACGCCTCGGGGTTGGCCAGGTACCACTGGGCGCCGTCGGCGACCTCGCGCAGGTTGTGCGGCGGGATGTTGGTCGCCATGCCGACCGCGATGCCCGCGGAGCCGTTGATCAGCAGGTTCGGGAACCGGGACGGCAGGACCGTCGGCTCCTGGTTGCGGCCGTCGTAGTTGTCCTGGAGGTCGACGGTCTCCTCGTCGATGTCGCGGACCATCTCCATGGACAGCGGCATCATCTTGCACTCGGTGTACCGCATGGCGGCGGCCGGGTCGTTGCCCGGGGAACCGAAGTTGCCGTTGGAGTCGACCAGCGGCATCCGCATCGACCACGGCTGGGCCAGCCGGACCAGGGCGTCGTAGATCGAGGAGTCGCCGTGCGGGTGGTACGTGCCCATCACGTCGCCGACGACGCGGGCGCACTTGTAGAAGCCCTTCTCCGGCCGGTAGCCGCCGTCGTACATCGCGTACAGCACACGGCGGTGCACCGGCTTGAGGCCGTCCCGTACGTCCGGCAGCGCGCGCGAGACGATGACGGACATCGCGTAGTCGAGGTAGCTGCGCTGCATCTCGGTCTCGAGCCCGACGGGCTCGATGCGCAGGCCACCCGACTCGTTGCGCAGCTCCTGCTCGGACGCGGGGACGTCGGGTACGGGGGGAACGTTGGAATTCTCGTCGGCCATCGCTGTCAGATAGTCCTTTCACACGGCCGGGATCACCGGCCACAAACGGGGCCGACTCAGATGTCGAGGAACCGGACGTCCTTGGCGTTGCGCTGGATGAACGAGCGCCGGGCCTCGACGTCCTCACCCATCAGCACCGAGAACAGGTCGTCGGCCTGCGCCGCGTCGTCGAGCGTGACCTGGCCGAGGACACGGTGGTCGATGTCCATGGTGGTGACGCGCAGCTCCTCCGCGTTCATCTCGCCCAGACCCTTGAAGCGCTGGATCGAGTCCTCGCGGATGCGCTTGCCCGCCTGCTTGCCCAGCTCCACCAGGGCGTCGCGCTCGCGGTCGGAGTACGCGTACTCGAAGTCGTCCCGGCCCCACTTGATCTTGTACAGCGGCGGGCGGGACAGGTAGACGTGACCTGCCTCGACCAGCGGCCGCATGAAGCGGAACAGGAAGGTCAGCAGCAGCGTGTTGATGTGCTGGCCGTCGACGTCGGCGTCCGCCATCAGGATGATCTTGTGATAGCGGAGCTTGGCGATGTCGAAGTCCTCGTGCACACCGGTGCCGAAAGCCGAGATCAGCGCCTGGATCTCGGTGTTCTGCAGGATCTTGTCGATCCGCGCCTTCTCGACGTTGAGGATCTTGCCGCGGATCGGGAGGATCGCCTGGTACTGCGGGTTGCGGCCGGACTTCGCCGAGCCACCGGCCGAGTCACCCTCGACGATGAAGATCTCGCACTTGGTGGGGTCGTTGGACTGGCAGTCGCTGAGCTTGCCCGGCAGCGACGCCGACTCCAGCAGCCCCTTGCGGCGGGTCAGGTCGCGCGCCTTACGGGCCGCGACCCGGGCGGTGGCCGCCTGGATCGCCTTGCGGATGATGTCCGCGGCCTCGTTGGGATTGCGGTCCAGCCAGTCGGTCAGGTGCTCGTGCACGACCTTCTGGACGAAGGTCTTCGCCTCGGTGTTGCCCAGCTTCGTCTTCGTCTGGCCCTCGAACTGCGGCTCGCCGAGCTTGACGGAGATGATCGCGGTCAGACCCTCGCGGATGTCCTCGCCCGCCAGGTTGTCGTCCTTCTCGCGCAGGAACTTCTTCTCCCGCGCGTAGCGGTTGACCAGGCCGGTCATCGCCGCGCGGAAGCCCTCCTCATGCGTGCCGCCCTCGTGGGTGTGGATCGTGTTCGCGAAGCTGTAGACACCCTCGGTGTACTGGGTGTTCCACTGCATCGCGACCTCGACCGAGAGCATCCGCTCCTTGTCCTCGGCCTCGATGTCGATGACCGTGGGGTGGATCAGCTCGCCCTTGCGCGAGTTCAGGTACTTCACGTAGTCCACGAGGCCGCCCTCGTAGTGGTACGTGACGGTGAGCGGCTTGCCCTCCTCGTCGACGTGGTCGGCGCGCTCGTCGGTCAGCGAGATGCGCAGTCCCTTGTTGAGGAACGCCATCTCCTGGAAGCGCCGCGACAGCGTCTCGAAGGAGTACTCGGTCGTCTCGAAGATGTCCGGGTCGGCCCAGAAGGTGACCGTGGTGCCGGTCTCCTGCACCGCCTCGTTCTTCAGCAGCGGCGCCGTCGGCACACCCAGCTTGTAGTCCTGCGTCCAGCGGTGGCCCTCGGTGCGCACCTCGACCGCGACCCGGGAGGACAGCGCGTTGACCACGGAGACGCCGACGCCGTGCAGACCGCCGGAGACCGCGTAACCGCCGCCGCCGAACTTGCCGCCCGCGTGCAGCACGGTGAGCACGACCTCGACGGCGGGCTTGCCCTCGGAGGGGACGATGCCCACCGGGATACCGCGGCCGTTGTCCACCACGCGCACGCCGCCGTCGGCCAGGATCGTGACGTCGATCGTGTCCGCGTGGCCCGCCATCGCCTCGTCGACCGAGTTGTCGACGACCTCCTGGACGAGGTGGTGCAGGCCCCGCTCACCGGTCGAGCCGATGTACATGCCGGGGCGCTTGCGCACCGCCTCGAGGCCTTCGAGCACGGTGATCGCGCTGGCGTCGTAGGACTTGTTGGAGTTCTCTGTGGGGTTGCCGGAATCGGCCACGAAGCGCCCTTTCTGGCACAGCACGAGCCGTCTCCCGCCGAGCGGGATCGGCTGCGTCTTCGACATGTTCCGCTGGGGTACCCCTGCCGGATGCCAGGGGAGGGCGGTCTGCCTATCAGTCTACCGGTAGCGCCGACATGAATGGGGCTTTGCCGGTACCTGAGTTCCCATGTGCCGTCCCGAACCGCCATCGCCCGACTCCCTACACGCGGCCCTGGTGCCAAAACCGCTCACACGGGCGTCCAGGGCTTCCGGCTGTCAACCTCCCGCTACTCAGCGCAGGGGGCGGCCGCCGGAGGCTACTCAGCCGTAGGTGTCACCGGGGCCGCGGCTGCCGGGCGCCCGCAGCCGGCCGTACGAACGCGCAGGTCCGGCGGGTCCCAGCACCTTGATCACCTTGACCGTGCCATGGCCCAGGTCGGCGTTGAGCCGGGCCACCAGGGTCGGCGCCAGCAGCCGGAGCTGGGTCGCCCACGCCGTCGAGTCGCACTGCACGGTCAGCACGCACTCGTCCTCGTCGTAGCGCGCGGGCGAGCAGTGCAGCGCCACCTCGGGACCGACGAGCTGCGGCCAGCGGCCCATCACACCGCCCACCGCGGCGGGCGCCTCCCAGCCCCGTTCGGTGATCAGACGGCTGATCGCGGCGCCCAGCGACAGCGGGTCGCGGCCGTCCGCACGGGCGCCGGAGCGCAGGCCGCCGCGCCTGGCTTGTTTCTTCTGCACCGCGGCCGCGCCCTTGGCCCGCGCCTGCTCCTTGGCGGCGCGCAGCGCGACCCTGGCCAGGTCGACACCGGTCTGCTCGGGGAGCGCGCCGGAGGGCAGTGCGCCGGAGGGGCTCGGAGGCTGTGTGGGGGACGGGCCCGAGGGCAGTGGTGACGGAGCTCCGTCGGACCTGGCTTTCCGCTCGCTCATACCCGCTCCACCGTTCCGTTCTCCACCGCGAACCGCGCCCCGCGCAGCAGCCCCGGCACGTCGTCGTCCACCGCCGCCGTGACCAGCACCTGCTCGCCCGGGGCGACCAGCTCCGCCAGCCGCTCCCGGCGCCGGGTGTCCAACTCGGCGAACACGTCGTCGAGCACCAGCACCGGCTCGCCGCCGTCCGCGCACAGCAGCTCGTACGACGCCAGCCGCAGCGCCAGGGCATACGACCACGACTCGCCGTGGCTGGCATAGCCCTTGGCGGGCAGCGGTCCCAGCTTCAGTACGAGGTCGTCGCGGTGCGGACCCACCAGCGTGACGCCGCGCTCGATCTCCTGCCGCCGCGACTCGCCCAGCGCCTCCATCATCCGCGCGAACAGCTCCTCGCGGCCGCCCGGCGCCGGGACCTCCTCCTGCCCCGCGCCGCGCTCGCCGATCGACCCGCGGTACTCAAGGCTCACCGGACCGCCGCCGGGGGCGAGCTGCTCGTACGCCTTGTCGGCCAGCGGCTGCAGCGCCGCCACCAGGTCGAGGCGCTGGGCGAGCAACTCGGCGCCGGCCCGCGCCAGGTGCTGGTCCCACACGTCGAGCGTCGACAGATCGGCGCCCCGGGCGGTGGAGCCGTGCCTACGGGCCATCGCCGCCGACTTCAGCAGGGTGTTGCGCTGCTTCAGCACCCGGTCGTAGTCGCTGCGCACCCCGGCCAGCCGCGGCGCCCTGGCGGTGATCAGCTCGTCGAGGAACCGCCGCCGCTCGCCCGGGTCGCCCTTGACCAGCGCCAGGTCCTCCGGCGCGAAGAGCACGCTGCGGACGATGCCCAGCACATCGCGCGGCCGGACCTGCGACGACCGGTTGATCCTGGCCCGGTTCGCCCGGCCCGGGTTGATCTCCAGCTCCACGAGCTGCTGCCGCTCGCCCCGTACGACCTGGGCGCGTACCACCGCGCGCTCGGCGCCCAGCCGGACCAGCGGCGCGTCCGAGGCGACCCGGTGGCTGGCCAGCGTCGCCAGATAGCCGACCGCCTCGACGAGGTTGGTCTTGCCCTGGCCGTTGGGCCCCACGAAAGCCGTCACGCCCGGGTCGAGAGGGACCTCGGCCCGGGCGTAGGAGCGGAAGTCGGCGAGCGAAAGGTGCGCTACGTGCATCGCGTGCTGTGGCGCGGGACCGCGCCGACCTCCCTGCTGTGGTGTATCCGCGGCGCCGTGTCCCGCTGGCGCCGCGGTGCTACTCGGCCGCGGTGACCGCGTGCCCGCCGAACTCGTTGCGGAGCGCGGCGATCATCTTCATCTGCGGCGAGTCGTCCTGGCGGGACGAGAAGCGGGCGAAGAGCGAGGCGGTGATGGCGGGCATCGGCACGGCGTTGTCGATCGCGGCCTCGACCGTCCAGCGGCCCTCGCCGGAGTCGTCCGCGTAACCGCGCAGATTCTCCAGGTGCTCGCTCTTGTCGAGCGCGTCCACGGCCAGGTCGAGCAGCCAGGAGCGGATGACCGTACCGGACTTCCAGGAGCGGAAGACCTCGCGGACGTCGGTGACCGAGCCGATCGCCTCCAGCAGCTCCCAGCCCTCGGCGTACGCCTGCATCATCGCGTACTCGATGCCGTTGTGGACCATCTTGGCGAAGTGCCCGGCGCCGACGCTGCCCGCGTGCACCGCGCCGGAGTCGCCCTCCGGCTTGAGCGCGTCGAAGATCGGCTGGGCCTTGGCGATGTTCTCGTCGGTGCCGCCGTACATCAGCGCGTAGCCGTTCTGCAGGCCCCACACGCCGCCGGAGACACCGCAGTCGACGAAGCCGATGCCCTTGGCCGCCAGCTCCTCGGCGTGCCGCTCGTCGTCCGTCCAGCGGGAGTTGCCGCCATCCACCACGACGTCACCGGGGGAGAGCAGCTCCCCCAGCTCGTCGATCGTCGACTGGGTGGCCGCCCCGGCGGGGACCATCACCCACACCACGCGCGGTCCCTGCAGCGCGTCCACAAGCTCCTTGAGGCTGTGGACATCGGCGAGATCCGGGTTGCGGTCATACCCGATGACGGTGTGTCCGCCGCGGCGAATGCGCTCGCGCATGTTGCCGCCCATCTTGCCGAGACCGATGAGACCGAGCTCCATCACAGATCCTTCGTTCGACGCGTGTCTGACCTGAGAGCGAGCCTACGTCGGCCCGCGGGACCGGGCTCAGCCGGACAGCCGCACCGGCATGATCAGGTACTTGTACGCGTCGTCCGCCTCGGCGTCGAGGGCGGGGCGCCCGCTGAGCAGCGCGGGCTTGGTGGAGGTCGTGAAGGAGAGCTGGGCCACCGCGGAGTCGATCGCGCTGAGCCCGTCCAGCAGGAAGGTCGGGTTGAAGGCGATCGAGATGTCGTCGCCCTCCAGCTTGGCGTCGACCCGCTCCACAGCCTGTGCGTCGTCGCTGGAGCCGGCCTCCAGGGTCAGCACGCCCTGCTCGAAGCTGAGCCGCACCGGGGTGTTCCGCTCGGCGACCAGCGAGACGCGCTTGACCGCCTCGACGAAGGGCGGCGTCTCGATCACCGCGACGGAGGCGAACTCGGTCGGGAAGAGCGTGCGGTACTTGGGCAGGTCGCCTTCGAGCAGCCGGGTGGTGGTCCGGCGGCCCGCGCCCTCGAAACCGATCAGGCCCTCTCCGGCGCCGGACCCGGCCAGCGCGATGGAGACGGTGTCACCGCTGGTCAGCGACTTGGCGGTGTCCAGCAGCGTCTTCGCGGGCACCAGCGCGACGGCGGAGATGTCGGCCTGCTCCGGCTTCCACAGGAACTCGCGGACCGCGAAGCGGTAGCGGTCGGTGGCGGCCAGCGTGACGGTGTCGCCCTCGATCTCGATCCGCACACCGGTCAGCACCGGCAGGGTGTCGTCGCGGCCGGCGGCGATGGCCACCTGGGCGGCCGCGGCGGCGAAGACCTCGCCGGGGACGGTGCCGGAGGCGATCGGCATCGCGGGCAGTGCCGGGTACTCGTCCACAGGCAGGGTGTGGAGTGTGAATCGCGAGCTGCCGCAGACGACGGTGACCCGCACGCCGTCGGTGGAGATCTCCACAGGGCGGTTGGGGAGGGCGCGCGAGATGTCGGCGAGCAGACGCCCCGAGACCAGGACGGTGCCCTCCTCCTCGACCTCGGCCTCGACCGCCACCCGGGCGGAGACCTCGTAGTCGAACCCGGAAAGGCTCAGCCTGCCGTCCTCCGCCTTCAGCAGCAGTCCGGCCAGGACCGGCACCGGGGGACGGGCCGGGAGGCTGCGGGCCGCCCACGCCACGGCCTCGGCAAGTACGTCGCGCTCCACCCGGATCTTCACCGGAACCGCCTCCTGCTTGTTGCTGACTGTCGGGGACCAGTCTGACGCACGGCACCGACAGTAGGTGCGGGTTGGTGGCAAGCCGGGACACGAGCCGTCGGGCGAGTCCGGCGAAGTTGTGCACACCCCCTGCTTCGAAGCAGGTTCCCAGCTATCTCTACGTAGTCGTAGTAATAGGGGTTGTGGATACCGTGGATAAGTGGTTCCTGCGCAGGTCAGGCCACGTTTTTTATCCACTGCGCCTGTGGGCGGCGGCGGTGGACAACCGGGGTGTTCTGTGGACGGGCGGAAGTTGTGCACACCTCACCCACAGGGGACCCCTGGTTCTCCCCAGCCCTGTCCCCAGGAATACCCGAGTTCTCCCCAGCCCAACCCACCACCTTGGTGTGACGCCTTTCACTCTTCCTGGGGACAGACCGGCTTTCGTTGCCGAACAGTGGACAAAGATGTGGAGAACCTGCCGCATGCTGTGCACAACAGGCCGCCTCCTGTGGGCGAGCGGTGGACAACTCCAGTGGGGCACCGAGGACCCCGTCGGCCGTCCACAGTCTGTGGACCGGGGTTGCCCACATATCCACACGCACCTGAGCTGGGCCGAAACCTCCCGGGTGGGGTCGTCTGTGGAGACGTTCTGGACAACTCCGGTATCCCCAGGGTGTGGACGGCCCGAACGCCATGATCCTGTGGAGAAGTCCACCGCACCCCCGAGGAATCGAACAACGCGACGCGCCCCGGGAGTTGGACTCCCGGGGCGCGGTGTCGTGCGGGGTGTGCGAAGGGGGCGGTACGAGCCCGTACGAGCCCTTGCGCGGGCGGCTGGGCGTCAGCTCTTGATGCGGTTGGTCAGCTCGGTGACCTGGTTGTAGATGGACCGCCGCTCGGCCATCAGCGAGCGGATCTTGCGGTCGGCGTGCATCACCGTGGTGTGGTCACGGCCGCCGAAGAGGGCGCCGATCTTCGGCAGCGAGAGATCGGTCAGCTCCCGGCACAGGTACATCGCGATCTGCCGGGCGGTGACCAGGACGCGGCTGCGCGAGGAGCCGGACAGGTCGTCCACGGCCAGCCCGAAGTACGCGGCGGTCTCGGCCATGATGGCCGTCCCGCTGATCTCGGGGACCGAGTCCTCGCCGCCCGGGATCAGGTCCTTGAGCACGATCTCGGTGAGCTGCAGGTCGACCGGCTGCCGGTTGAGGCTGGCGAAGGCGGTGACCCGGATCAGCGCGCCCTCCAGCTCGCGGATGTTCCGCGAGATCCGGGACGCGATGAACTCCAGCACCTCCGGCGGCGCGTTCAGCTGCTCCTGGACCGCCTTCTTCCGCAGGATCGCGATCCGGGTCTCCAGCTCGGGCGGCTGGACGTCGGTGATCAGGCCCCACTCGAAGCGGTTGCGCAGCCGGTCCTCCAGGGTGACCAGCTGCTTGGGCGGCCGGTCGGAGGAGAGCACGATCTGCTTGTTCGCGTTGTGCAGGGTGTTGAAGGTGTGGAAGAACTCCTCCTGCGTCGACTCCTTGCTCGCCAGGAACTGGATGTCGTCGACGAGCAGGATGTCCATGTCCCGGTACCGCTTGCGGAACGCGTCCGCCTTGCCGTCCCGGATCGAGTTGATGAACTCGTTGGTGAACTCCTCCGAGCTGACGTACCGCACCCGGGTGCCCGGATAGAGGCTGCGCGCGTAGTGCCCGATGGCGTGCAGCAGGTGCGTCTTGCCGAGTCCGGACTCGCCGTAGATGAACAGCGGGTTGTACGCCTTCGCCGGCGCCTCGGCCACTGCCACGGCGGCCGCGTGCGCGAAGCGGTTGGACGCCCCGATGACGAAGGTGTCGAAGAGGTACTTCGGGTTCAGCCGGGCGGTGGGCTCGACGGCGCCGCCCGACCCGCCCGCGCCTCCCGAGGAGCCCGCGCCGCCGCTGCCGGCGTGCCCCGGCTGGTGGCGTGCGGTCGGCACGGCCGGCGGCCGCTCGGTGCGCGCGGGGGGCACCGCGGGCGACTGCGGCGGGTACCCGGACGGCGCCGACGGCGGATACGCCTGGTGCGGTACGGACGGGTAGCTGTCGTGCGGGTCCTGGCGGTAGCGGTGGTCGCGCTGCTCGGGGTACGGGTCGCGGTCGCGCCCGAGGTCCCTGTCCCGGCTGAGGTCCCGGTCGCGGTCGAGGTCGCGGTCCCTGTCGAGGTCGCGCTCGCGGTTCAGGTCCCTGTCGCGGTCGAGATCCCGGTCACGGTCGCGGTCGCGGCTAATGTCGCGGTCGCGGTCCCGGTTGAGATCCCGGTCGCGCTCGCGGTCGCGGTCCTGGAAGCCGCCGGGCGCGCCCCAGCCACCGGGCGCGGGCTGCTGCCAGCCGTCGTCCGAGGCGCGGGGCGGCCATTCGCCGCCGCCCTGGTGCTCGGGATACGCGCGCCGCATGCGCATGCCGTCGTCGTACGGGTCCTGCTGCTCGTGCCGCTGGTCGTGCGGGCCGCGCTGGTCGAGGGGTTGGTCCGGGTGGCGCTGCTCGCCGTGCTGCTCGTGCGGCTCGGCGGCGCGCGGTGCCGGTTCCTGGTCGCCGCCGGAGGCGACGGCGATGGCGATCCCCACGGGGTGACCGAACTCACGGCTGAGCACATCGGTGATCAGCGGCAGCAGCCGCCCTTCGAGGACGCTCTTGGCGAACTCGTTCGGCGCGGAGAGCACCGCGGTGCCCGCCACCAGAGCCAGCGGCTGGGTCCGCTTGAGCCAGTCCGCGTCCTTGGGCTTGAGGTCCTCGCTGTCCACCAGCAGTTTCTGGAGAACGCGCGGCCACACTGCGGCAAGATCGGCAGTTACGTCAGCCACAGGGCACGCTCTCTCGGTTGCTCGGTAGTGCAGGCACTCCCGCGAAAGTGTGGTCCAGGAGACGGGCGGGAAGATTAAGGAGTTCAGCCACGGTAGTCAGGGCGGCGTGCGCGGTTCAAGTCGTTGTCCACAGGGTGTGTACAAATGGCGGGCCGCCGGAGCCTGGTTTGACCGGATGGCCTAGCCGCGCGTACCGTATCGAGGTCGAGTTGTCGATGGCTGCTGCCGCCTGCCTACCGATGGGCGAGGATCCTCCGGAGGAATCCGGATGATCGTCAAGCGGTGCACCTGACTGGTCCGCGAGTTTCTCGTGGGCGCACGGTGACAGCCAGGCGACGCCCCGCCGGACACGATTTTCCCTGGAGCCCCCGAGTGAGCAAGCGCACCTTCCAGCCGAACAACCGCCGTCGTGCGAAGACCCACGGCTTCCGTCTGCGTATGCGCACCCGCGCCGGCCGCGCGATTCTCGCGACCCGCCGCAGCAAGGGCCGCGCCCGCCTGTCCGCCTGATCGTCGTCACAGGTCTCATGCCGTGCTGCCCACCGAGAATCGGCTGAGGCGGCGCCAGGACTTTGCGACAGCGGTTCGCCGCGGACGCCGAGCCGGACGTCCGCTGCTGGTGGTCCATCTGCGGACCGTCGGCCGTACCGACACAAGGGACCCGCATGTGCCAGGGGGGAGCACTCCCCCGGCGCGTGCGGGTTTCGTCGTCAGCAAGGCGGTGGGGGGCTCGGTCCAGCGCAACCTGGTCAAGCGCCGACTGCGTCATCTGGTGCGGGAGCGACTCTCCCTGCTGCCCCCCGGTAGCCTGGTTGTCGTACGCGCGCTACCTGGAGCCGGTGGCGCTGACCATGCAGAGCTGGCCCTCGACCTGGACGCCGCCCTCAAGAGGCTGACAGGTCGCGACACCCATGGCGAAGCCGAGGGGAGGGTGTCTCGATGAAATACCCGCTGCTGGCGCTGATCAAGCTGTACCAGTGGACGATCAGTCCGCTGCTCGGCCCGGTCTGCCGGTACTACCCCTCGTGCTCCCACTACGGGTACACGGCCATCGACAGGCACGGCGCGATCAAGGGCACCGCCCTTACCGCGTGGCGCATCCTGCGCTGCAACCCCTGGTCGCCAGGCGGTGTGGATCATGTCCCGCCGCGTAAGCGACCCCCATGGCACGATCGGCTGCGCCGCGCACTGCGGGGCGGCTCCGACGGGCCCGTCACACCCGAGCCCACCGGACCCTCTCACGCCCAAGGAGCCTGATCGTGGGGATTTTGAACCCCCTCTACGACGCTGTCTCGTGGATCATCGTCCAGTTCCACTCGTTCTACAGCCTGATCTTCAACAAGGACAGCGGCTGGGCGTGGGGTCTGTCGATCATCTCGCTGGTGGTGCTGATCCGCATCTGCCTGATCCCGCTCTTCGTGAAGCAGATCAAGTCGACGCGGAACATGCAGGCGCTCCAGCCGAAGATGAAGGCGATCCAGGAGCGCTACAAGAGCGACAAGCAGAAGCAGTCCGAAGAGATGATGAAGCTGTACAAGGAGACGGGTACCAACCCGCTCTCCTCGTGCCTGCCGATTCTGGCTCAGTCGCCCTTCTTCTTCGCGCTCTACCACGTGCTCAGCAACATCGCCAAGGGCAAGCCGGTCGGCGTCATCCACGAGAACCTGGTGACCAGCGCCCAGAAGGCCCACATCTTCGGTGCCCCGCTCGCCGCGAAGTTCACGGACAGCGCGCACAAGATCGAGAGCCTCGGCGCCACTCAGGCCAATGTGCGGATCGTCACGATCATCATGATCCTCATGATGTCGGCCTCGCAGTTCTACACGCAGCGCCAGCTCATGACGAAGAACGTCGACATGACGGTGAAGACCCCGTTCATGCAGCAGCAGAAGATGCTGATGTACGTCTTCCCGCTGATCTTCGCCGTCATGGGTATCAACTTCCCCGTCGGTGTCCTCATCTACTGGCTGACCACCAACGTGTGGACCATGGGCCAGCAGATGTTCGTGATCCGGCGGAACCCGACCCCGGGCAGCCTCGCGTTCAAGCAGCGTGAAGAGCGCCTGCGGGCCAAGGGCAAGCTGGTCGAGCCCCCTGAGGACATCGCCGCCAAGGAGGCCGTCGAGGCCGCGCGTGCCAACCGCACCCAGCCCAAGCGGCAGCCGAAGGCCAAGCGGCAGCAGTCCGGCGGCGGGTCCGGTGGCGCCTCGCCCGCGGCGGGCGGACAGGGCTCTCCCAGGGCCGGTGGCGGCGCTCCCCGCGCCGGAGCGCCCCGGGCCGGCGCCCCCAAGGCAGGCAGCGGCGGTACGGGTGCCAAGACGGGCAGTGGCGGCGCCTCGAAGCAGGGCGGCGCACCGGGCAAGCAGTCCGGTGGCCCGAAGAAGCCGACCAACCTGTCGAAGAAGAAGTAAGAGGAGTCCAGGCGTGAGCGACGTCAACACCACCACGGCACCCGACAGCGGCACGTCCGCGACCCTGACCCGCCTGGAGCAGGAGGGTGAGATCGCCGCGGACTACCTGGAGGGTCTGCTGGACATCGCCGACCTCGACGGTGACATCGACATGGATGTCGAGGGCGAGCGCGCGTCGGTGTCGATCATCGGTGACAACGGCACCCGTGATCTGAACAAGCTGGTCGGCCGGGACGGCGAGGTGCTGGAGGCGCTCCAGGAGCTGACCCGGCTGGCGGTGCACCGGGAGACCGGTGAGCGCAGCCGTCTGATGCTGGACATCGCCGGGTTCCGGGCCCGCAAGCGCGCGGAGCTGGCGCAGCTGGGCGCCAAGGCGGCTGCCGAGGCCAAGGAGACCGGCGAGCCGGTCAAGCTGGACCCGATGACGCCGTTCGAGCGCAAGGTCGTCCACGACGCCGTGGCCGCCGCGGGACTGCGCAGCGAGTCCGAGGGCGAGGAGCCCCAGCGCCGGGTGGTCGTCCTCCCGGTCTGACCGGCCCTCGCGCGACAACGCTCTGTCGGCCCCGTCTGCTCGCAGGCGGGGCCGAACCTTGTAAGCCTGGTAGTGACCTAGGAAAGGACAGCCCTCGTGACGGACGAGGCAGCGGCGGAGCTTCCCTCGCCGCCCGAGCAGGCCAGAACGGTCTTCGGTGACCGGTTCGCCGATGCGCTGCGGTACGCCGAGCTGCTCGCGGACGCGGGGGTGCGGCGCGGTCTGATCGGTCCGCGTGAGGTGCCCCGGCTGTGGGAGCGGCATCTGCTGAACTGTGCGGTGCTGTCCGAGGTGATCGAGCAGGACGTCTCGGTGTGCGATGTCGGCTCGGGTGCCGGGCTGCCCGGCATTCCGCTGGCGCTCACCAGGCCCGATCTGCAGATCACGCTGCTGGAGCCGCTGCTGCGCAGGACCACGTTCCTCGAAGAGGTGGTCAAGCTGCTGGGCCTGCCCAATGTCACGGTGGTGCGCGGCCGCGCCGAGGAGATGGTCGGCACCATGCCGCCGGTGGACGTGGTGACCGCCCGCGCGGTGGCCCCGCTGGAGCGGCTGGCGGGCTGGGGCCTGCCGCTGCTGCGGCCGCACGGCGAGATGGCCGTACTGAAGGGCGACACCGCCGAGGAGGAGCTGAAGGCCGCCCGCGCGGCGCTCGGCCGCCTCGGCGCCGTGGAGGCGTCGGTGGTCCAGGTCGGCGACGGCATCGTCGACCCGTTGTCCACAGTCGTACGCGTGCTTGTGGGTGAGAGTCCCGGCGGAGTGCGGGCCGCGACCCGGCGCGCCAGGGCGGCTCGTGCGAGCCGGGCACCGCGTGGTGGTGCGGGTCCGCGCCGCCGTCGCTGAACGCCTCTACGCCATACAAACGGCCAAAACGACATAATCCGGAGTGTCTGCGCAGTTAGTGAGCCCGCGCTGTGCATCGTGTTCCACGTGAAACGTCGCTCACTGCTGCCAGGAGTCCTCAGCCGCGGTCGCGCCGCGGCTGAGGCGCGCGCCAACAAACCTGTTAAGACGACCGCACCTGTGGACAGTTCGCAGGATTTATCCACAGGCAACCGGGGCTCGCTGGTTCATCACCCCTCCGGCATGGCAGGCTCTTCTCATAGCGAGCCTGAAGTCGAGGAGTGTGAGTCCTTGCGGTCCGACGCCAACATCGCGGGACCGATGGCCGATCCGGTCCCCGGTCCCCGCACAGCAGAATCCGCCGGGGGCCCACTTTCCGTGCCCCCGGGGTTCGGAGACGGTGTTTCACGTGAAACATTGCCTCCCATGGATGACACCCCTATCGGCCGCGCGGCCCAGTTGGCAGTCGAAGCCCTCGGGCGCGCTGGTGAGGGCCTTCCCCGGCCTGCCCAGACCCGGGTGATGGTGGTCGCCAACCAGAAGGGCGGGGTCGGCAAGACCACCACCACGGTGAACCTTGCGGCCTCGCTGGCGCTGCACGGTGCCCGGGTGCTGGTGATCGACCTGGACCCGCAGGGCAACGCCTCCACGGCACTGGGAATCGACCACCACGCCGAGGTCCCCTCGATCTACGACGTCCTGGTGGAGAGCAAGCCACTGTCCGATGTCGTCCTGCCGGTCACCGATGTCGAGGGCCTCTTCTGTGCCCCCGCCACCATCGACCTGGCCGGAGCCGAGATTGAACTGGTCTCCCTGGTAGCCCGCGAGAGCCGGTTGCAGCGAGCCATCGAGGCATACGAGCAGCCGCTGGACTATGTCCTCATCGACTGCCCGCCCTCCCTGGGACTCCTCACGGTCAACGCCCTGGTGGCCGGCGCCGAAGTGGTCATCCCGATCCAGTGCGAGTATTACGCGCTGGAGGGCCTGGGCCAGCTCCTGAAGAACGTGGAACTGGTACGTGCCCACCTCAACCCGAAGCTGCATGTGTCGACGATCCTGCTGACCATGTACGACGGCCGGACCCGGCTCGCCTCTCAGGTGGCGGAAGAGGTCCGGACGCACTTCGGCAAGGAGGTGCTGCGTACCAGCATCCCGCGGTCGGTCCGCATCTCGGAGGCCCCCAGCTACGGCCAGACCGTACTGACCTACGACCCGGGCTCCAGCGGCGCACTGTCGTATCTGGAGGCCGCCCGCGAGATGGCTCTCCGGGGAATCGACGGCGCTGTCGCCGTCGAGTACGACCCGCAGGGCGAGTACAGCCAGCACGACGAGCACCACCCGCACAGCATGTCGGAGGGGATCCAGTGAGTGATCGACGCAGAGGGCTCGGCCGCGGTCTCGGCGCGCTGATCCCGGCCGCGCCGCAATCGACGGGCACATCGGGGGCCGCTCCGGTCCTCACGCCGGACCGCGGTGTCGCGGCGGCCAAGGTGGCCGGTCTGGTCGACCGCAGAGCGCCCGAATCCGCGCCCCCCGTGGTGGACATCCCTGTTTCACGTGAAACAGAGCCGGATCTCTCCGCCCAGAAGCCCGCGGTGACAAGTACGCCTGGTGCGTACTTCGCGGAGCTGGAGCTGGACGCGATCACGCCGAACCCGCGCCAGCCGCGGGAGGTCTTCGACGAGGACGCGCTCAATGAACTCATCACCTCCATCAAGGAGGTGGGTCTGCTTCAGCCGGTCGTCGTGCGGCAGATCGGGGTGGACCGATTTGAGCTGATCATGGGTGAGCGCCGCTGGCGCGCATGCCGTGAGGCGGGCCTGGAGCGGATCCCGGCGATCGTCCGGGCGACCGACGACGAGAAGCTCCTCCTGGACGCCCTCCTGGAGAACCTGCACCGGGCGCAGCTCAACCCGCTGGAGGAGGCCGCGGCCTACGACCAGTTGCTGCGGGACTTCGCCTGCACCCACGAGCAGCTCGCGGACCGGATCGGGCGCTCGCGCTCGCAGGTCTCCAACACCCTGCGGCTGCTGAAGCTGCCGGCTCCCGTGCAGCGCCGGGTCGCCGCCGGGGTGATCTCCTTCGGGCACGCCCGCGCCCTGTTGTCCCTCGATGACGCCGAGGAGCAGGACCGGTTGGCTCATCGCATCGTGGCCGAGGGGCTCTCGGTGCGCGCGGTCGAAGAGATCGTGACGCTGATGAACAACGAGCCGAAGGCCACCCGGAAGGCGGCGGCCCCGCGGGCCGGCCGTCGGGTGTCCCCGGCGCTGACTCATCTTGCCTCGCGGCTGTCCGACCGCTTCGACACCCGGGTGAAGGTCGACCTGGGCCAGAAGCGCGGAAAGATCGTCGTGGAGTTCGCGTCGATAGAGGATCTGGAGCGCATCCTCGGCGCGATGGCACCGGGCGAGGGCAAGGTTCTGGAGAGCAAGCTCGACGACGAGCCGGAAGACGACGACGTCGAGTGACGCGGGCGCACCCCGGCGTTCGCGCCGGGGTGTCCGTGGGCAACGTGGTTCGCGACAGAGATGGGGTTCAGGCCACATGGGGCGTCGGCTCGCACCACTCACGCTGGACAACCTTCCGGATCTGCCCAAGCCCTGCCGCAGTTGCGTCTTCTGGGAGCTGGACCCGGTGAGCGGGGAGGCCGCCGTCCAGGCGGGCAAGCCCGAGCTGGAGAAGGAAGCGTGGATCTCCGCGGTCCTGCTGGAGTGGGGCTCGTGCGGACGGATCGTCTACGTCGACGAGGTGCCCGCAGGGTTTGTCCTCTACGCCCCGGCCGCGTATGTTCCGCGCTCGATGGCTTTCCCCACCAGCCCTGTGTCCGCTGACGCCGTCCAGCTCATGACGGCCCGGGTGCTGCCCGGCTACCAGGGGCAGGGCATCGGGCGGGTGCTGGTGCAGACCGTGGCCAAGGACGTGGTGCGCAGGGGCTTCAAGGCGATCGAGGCGTTCGGCGACGCGAAGTGGTCCGCCCCCGGGTGCGTACTGCCCGCGGAGCATCTGCTCGCGGTCGGCTTCAAGACGGTCCGCCCGCACCCGCGGTATCCGCGGCTGCGGCTGGAACTGCGCTCGACGATCTCCTGGAAGGAAGACGTCGAGATGGCGATCGACCGGCTGCTCGGCGCGGTCCAGAAGGAGCCCGCGCTGCGACCGCTCTAGCGGGCGACGCTACGGAGACCTCAGGGAGAAAACGCATGGGCCCGCCCCCGGTGAGGGGGCGGGCCCATGCGATGTTCCACGTGGAACTGGATCAGCTGGATCAGCCGATGAAGTCCGAGAGGTCACGGACGATGGCGGCCTTCGGCTTGGCACCGACGATCGTCTTCACGACCTCGCCGCCCTTGTAGACGTTGAGGGTCGGGATGGACATCACGCCGTACTTGGCAGCGGTGACCGGGTTCTCGTCGATGTTGAGCTTGACGATGGTGATCTCGTCGGCGTGCTCCGCCGCGATGGCCTCCAGGGAGGGGGCGATCTGACGGCACGGGCCGCACCACTCCGCCCAGAAGTCGACCAGGACGGGCTTGTCGCTGGCGAGGACCTCCTCGGCGAAGGTCGCGTCGGTCACGTGCTTGGTGTTGCCGGCCACGGCAGTCTCCTCAGGTGTTGAAAGGTGCGGGGGTGAGGGTGGAAGCGGATCAGGCGGTCTTCTCGGCGTCCGCCAGCGCCGCCAGGTAGCGCTCGGCGTCCAGGGCGGCGGAACAGCCGGTGCCTGCCGCGGTGATCGCCTGGCGGTAGGTGTGGTCCACGACGTCGCCGGCGGCGAAGACACCGGGGATGTTCGTCAGGGTGCTCGGCGACTGGACGGTGAGGTAGCCCTCGGCGTCCAGGTCGAGCACGCCCTTGAACAGCTCGGTCCGCGGGTCGTGGCCGATCGCGATGAACAGCCCGGTGACGGGCAGCTCCGAGGTCTCGCCGGTCTTGACGTTCCGCAGGGTGAGGCTGGAGAGCTTGCCGTCGCCGTGGATCTCGGCGACCTCGCTGTCCCAGATGAACGAGATCTTCGGGTCGGCGAAGGCCCGCTCCTGCATCGCCTTGGAGGCCCGCAGGCTGTCGCGGCGGTGCACGATCTTCACGGACTTGGCGAACCGGGAGAGGAAGGTCGCCTCCTCCATGGCGGTGTCGCCGCCGCCGATCACGGCGATGTCGTGATCGCGGAAGAAGAAGCCGTCACAGGTGGCACACCAGGAGACGCCGCGTCCGGAGAGCTGGTCCTCGTTGGGGAGGTTCAGCTTCCGGTGCTGCGAGCCGGTGGTGACGATGACCGCCTTCGCGCGGTGCACGGTGCCGGAGGAGTCGGTGACCGTCTTGATGTCGCCGCTGAGGTCGACCGCTACCACGTCGTCCGGGACCAGCTCGGCGCCGAAGCGCTCGGCCTGGGCGCGCATGTTGTCCATGAGGTCCGGGCCGATGATGCCGTCGCGGAAGCCGGGGAAGTTCTCGACCTCGGTGGTGTTCATGAGCGCGCCGCCCGCGGTGACCGAGCCCTCGAAGACCAGCGGGCTGAGCGACGCACGCGCCGTGTAGAGCGCCGCGGTGTAGCCCGCGGGCCCCGAGCCGATGATGATCACGTTACGGACGTCGCTCACGGGTGTCTTCCTCGTCTCTGCGAACTGCTGTGGGGGCCCTTCCGGGACTCTCGTCCTGCCTAACGGATCCTACGGGTCGGGCATTCCCCGCGGCAGCACGCCGCCCGCCCGCGCCGGGGCGCAAGGGCGCCCGGGGGCGGCTCAGGGGCGCTCAGCGGGGCGTGGGAAGACTAACGGGGGTAGGTGGCCTGGAAGAGGACGGTACCGGGACGGGAAGCCGTACAGGAGGCGCTGACGACGTATGCGTCGACGCTGGAGCTGTCCTGGGGGTGGGGCAGCACCAGGAGGTAGGCGTCCTTGCCCTGGAAGGTCTCCCGCTCGGCTGCCAGTGGCGCCGTGGGTCGCTGTGTGGCCTTGAGCACACAGGGCGGTACGGGCGTGGGAGCGCGGTTCGGGGCGAGGTCGGTGTGGTTGCCGCCCTGCGTCGTGTACTCCGGACCGCCGACCAGCGGAGTGTTGGCGGCGCTCGACATCTTTCCGGCGAGAAGCTGCCGTACCTGCTGCTCCACCGCGTCGGAGCCGCCCGCGACGGACTTGCGCACACTGCTGTCGCTGACGCTGGAGCCGCCGCCGCTCGAGACCGTCTGGTAGATGACACCGCCCAGCAGCAGCACGCCTGCCGCGGAAGCCGCGGCCAGCACGCCCCGGCCCCAGCGGCGGCGGTCGCGCGGACGCTTCCCCGGGCGACCCGGACCCGTGGACGCCGGGGAGTGCCCGACGGGAGCGGCGGATGTTTCACGTGGAACATGCGGCGTCGGTGTTCCACGTGGAACACCGGGCGTGACGGTGTCGAGGTGGGCTTCGGCGGCGAGGGCCGCGTCGATCCGCCCGGCGACATCGGCGGGCATCCGTACCGGACCCGGCAGCGTGCCGAGGAGCCCGCGGATCTCCTCCAGTGAGTCGCGGACATCGGTGCACAGCGCGCAGCCCGCGATGTGGTCGCGGACGGCGGTGGCGCGCTCCGGAGGGAGGAGGCCCTCGGTCAGGTCGGAAATGTCGGTGACCTCGGGATGCGAGTCCGCTCCCGTCGACGATGTCACTGCCGGCCACCTCCGTCCTTTTCCGATTCCGTCTCTGTGACGGATGTCCCCTCCGCCCGGTTCCTTCCCCCGCCTCGATCGGGGCTATCCCCGCCCCGGGCGCGCAGATGGGTGAGGAGTGGCAGCAGTCTGGCGCGGCCCCGAGCGCACCGGCTCTTGATCGTGCCCGCCGGTACGTCCAGCACTTCCGCGGCCTCGGCGACCGGGTAGCCCTGCATGTCGACGAGGACGAGTGCGGCGCGCTGTTCGGGCGGCAGGGTGGAGAGTGCGGCGACGAGTTCGCGCTGGAGCTCGTCGCGCTCCGCCGGGCCCTCCGCCGACTCATGGGGTTCGAGGAGGTTCTCGAAGTTCTCCTCGTCGGGTATCGACGCGGTGCGACGGGAGGCGGCTTTGCGGGCCCGGTCGAGGCAGGCGTTCACGGTGATCCGGTGCAGCCAGGTGGTGACGGCCGACTGCCCGCGGAAGGTGTGGGCGGCCCGGAAGGCCGACACCAGTGCGTCCTGCACGGCGTCAGCGGCTTCCTCACGGTCTCCCAGGGTGCGCAGGGCGACCGCCCAGAGCCGGTCGCGATGTCGGCGTACCAGTTCGCCGAAGGCATCCGGGTCACCCGCGACATGGCGTGCGAGGAGGTCGGCGTCACTCACGTCGCCGAGCGGGTTTCCCTCCAAGGCGCCGTCCCCCGTCCGCTGTGGATGTCCGCCGCGGGCAGTTCTCTGTTCAGCCCGTGACGCTGATCTCGGAGATCTTGCCACGGAAGTTGTTCTCTGGGGTCTGCGGGAGCTTGACCAACCACACCACCAGGTAGCGCGTGGTCAGATTCCCGCTGGGCGACAGCAGCTCCTTCGCCCCGGATCCGGACGCCACCTTGCTGAAGCCGTCCAGCGAGGTGGGCATCGACGTGGCCCCCGGGGGCGCGGCGAGCAGCTGCGCGCCGGTACCGTCCCCTACGAAGTCGACCTTCACCGAGCTGACGTGCTGGGCGCTGCCGAGGTCGAGAATGACACCGACGCCGGGCTTGAGGCCGCCGAAGTCGGACCGGGTGTACCAGCTCGTCTGCCAGTACGTCGCGGGGTTGTTGTCGTACGCCTTCGGGACGTCGCCCGGGTTCTCCGAGTGGTCGTCGCCCATCGGGTCGAAGTCCTTGGCGCCGACGATCTTGATCGGCTTGGGCGCCGGATGCGTCGGGTCCTGGCCTGCCTTCTGGCCGCTGGGCGGGTTGCCCGTGGACCGGTCCTCGCGGGACTTGAGCGCGTCCGCGAGCTGCCAGCTCCCCAGGCCGATGGCGACGACCAGCAGGCTCGCCACGGCCCACTTGAGGGCCTTCCCGGCGCGGCCCGGCAGCGTGGGGGGCGCGGTGGGGGCGGTGGCCGGCGGACGGTTGATGGCGCCAGGCGGCGCGGGAGGCTGGCGGAAGGAGGCCGCCGGGTAGACCGGTGCGGCGTGCTCGGGCGGCCGGATCCGTGGGATGGCCGCCACGACCTTCGCCAGCTCCTCAGGAGTGGTGCAGGGCGGCTCCTGGCGGGACGCGGTCGCGCCGTCGTTGTCGAGGGCCCGCATGGCGATCTCCGACAGGCCGCGGTGGACGCCCGCGCGCACCTGGTCGGGTGCGACGGGGCCGACGCCCTTGGGTAGCCCGGTGAGGCCGTGCGCGTCCTCCTCGTACGGCCAGCGCTGGGTCAGCGCGGCGTACAGCAGCGAGCCGATCGCCTCGGTGTCCTGCCGCTGCGGGCGGTCCGACCTCAGGCCGCGCAGCGCGGCGGCGACGGCCAGGCCGCGAATCCGGTACTGCCCGGAGACGGTGCGCAGCACGGCGCCCGGGTCGAGGCGCAGATGTGCCAGGCCCTCGCGGTGGGCGGCGGCCATGCCCTGGGAGACCTGGCTGACCATCTGGTACGCCTCATGCGGCTCCAGCGGACCTGCGGCGAGCAGATCGGCCAGCGAGGTGGCGTCGGGCAGCCATTCGTGGATGACGTAGACGAGGTCGTCCTCCTCGACGGCGTCGAGGACCTGGACGAAGCGGGGGTCGCCGAGCAGTGCCGCGGAGCGGGCGGCGGCGAGCACCTGGCGGGCGCGTGCGTGGTCGGCGGGCAGGACGTGGATGCCGACGGCGCGGCGCAGCTTCTCGTCGACCGCGCGCCAGCTGCTGAAGCCGTCGATCCGCGTGACGCACTCCGCGAGTTGGTAGCGGCGGGCGAGTTTGTGACCGCTGTGCAGCTCCGGCGGGGTGGCGCGGGCGGGCTTGGCGGGCGCGGACTTCTTCGCGGTGTCGGCGCTCTTCCGCCCGCCGTTCCTGGCGGCGCTCGCGGCGGGGACCTCCGCCTCGGCAGGCGGGGCCTCGGCGAGCACGACCTCGGGCTTGGCTTCCTCGGCCTTGGTGTCGTCGTGCTCGGCTTCCGCTGCCTTGCCGTCCGCTTCCTTCTCGTCGTCCGCGGACGTGGTGTCCAGGCTCTTCGTTTCCGCGACCTGGTCCGTGTCGGTGAGCGTCTCGTCCACGGGCTTCAGCGGCTCGGTGACGGCGTCGGACGAGTCCTCGGTGGCTTCGGTGTCGTCGGGCTTCTCAGCGGCGTCGACCGCGGCTTCGGCGAGCACGACCGTCTCTGCGGTCTCGGCGGTGGCGATGGTGGTGGCCTGTTTCTCGTCCGGCGCGACCGGCGCCTCTTGGGTGGCGGTGTCGCTGGTCTGGTCGTCCGTCGTTCCGTCGGATGTGGCGCCGCCCAGCTCGGCTGCGAGCGACTCGTCGCCGCTCTCGTTGGCCACTCCGACGGCGGCTGTGCTCCGATCCGCCACCGTCGTTCCTGCCTCCCCGTCCTTTGCGCGATCTCACGTCGAGCCGAGGACAATTGTGCCCACAGTCCGGCTCTATGCACGACACGCGGCGGGCGGTGATGGTTGCCCCCGGTGCGTCTGGCTGTTCAGGTCAGCGGCCGAGACGCCCCCGCACCATGCCGATCATGGCGTTCATCTCCTCGATCCTCATGCGCTTGGCCGCGAAGAGGAAGAGTCCGATCAGCAGGCCGCCGCCGACCACGATCGCCGCCAGCGAGCCCGTGACCCCGCTTCCCAGGGCTCCGGCGATCTCGTAGACGGCGAACCCGGCGATCAGCGCGGCCGGTACGCACGCGCCCGTCAGCCGGGCGTAGGTGCGCACCACGCGCTTGCCGTCCAGATCCCCGTGGAGCCGGGACCGCAGACGCTTGGCGGCTACCCCGACGCCGACGGCGTATGCGAGGCCGTAGGAGAAGGCCATGCCGACCACGGCCCAGCGAGCGGGCAGCAGCAGGAAGCAGACGGCGGAGGCGGCGGCGTTGACCGCGGCCACGATGACCGTGTTGTAGAAGGGGGTGCGGGTGTCCTCGAAGGCGTAGAAGCCGCGCAGGATCACGTACTGCACCGAGAACGGGATCAGGCCGACGCCGAAGGCCATCAGGATGAAGCCGATGTTGCGGGCCGACTCGGTGCCGGTGCTGGCGTACAGCAGGCTGCACATGGGGACGCCCAGGGCCAGGAAGGCGAAGGCGGCGGGCACGATGGCGACCGCGGAGGTGCGCAGGCCGTAGGAGATGTCGTCGCGGACCGCGGGGATGTCGGCGTCCGCGGCGGCGCGGGAGATCCGCGGCAGCACGGCGGCCATCACCGAGACGGTGATGATCGCCTGCGGCATCTGCCAGATCAGCAGCGCGTTGTTGTACGCCGTGATGCCGGTGCCCTGGAAGCCGCTCTTGTCGGCGTTGGCACCGGCCCAGGTGGCGAGCTGGGTGACGACGATCAGACCGGCCTGGTTGGCCAGTACGAAGAAGAACGTCCACTTGGCGAGCTTGGCGGCCTTGCCGAGGCCGTGCCCGCGCCAGTCGAATCGCGGTCTGAACTTGAAGCCCGCGTCCCGCAGGTACGGCAGCATCGCCAGCGACTGCACGACCAGACCGAGCAGGGTGCCGATGCCGAGCAGCCGGGCGCCCTCGGGGGTGATGGTCGTGGCGTCCATGTGGGTCGTGCTGTACGGGCCGTACACCCAGATGAACATTCCGAAGGTGAAGATCACCACGACGTTGTTGAGGACCGGGGTCCACATCATCGCGCCGAACCGGCCGCGGGCGTTGAGCACCTGGCCCATCACCACGTGCACGCCCATGAAGAAGATGGTCGGCAGGCAGTAGCGGGCGAAGGTGATGGCGGCGGCGTAGCTGTTGGGGTTGTCGGCGATCTTCGCGGACATCAGCCGGATCAGCACGGGCGCGGCGAGCACGGTGACCGCGACGATGCCGCCCAGGATCACCATCACGACGGTGAGCAGCCGGTTGGCGTACGCCGAGCCGCCGTCGTCGTCGTCCTTCATCGCCCGCACGAGCTGCGGGACGAACACGGAGTTCAGGCCGCCGCCGATGGTGAGGATGTAGATCATCGTCGGCAGGGTGTTGGCGACCGCGTAGGAGTCGCCGAGCGTGGCCACACCGATCGCGGCGGCGATCACCAGGGTGCGGACGAAGCCTGTCAGGCGGGAGACGAGGGTGCCGGCGGCCATGAGCGCGCTGGACTTCAGGAGGCCGCCCGAGCGGGCCGCGGCGGTGGCCTGCTGCGGCTGCTGAGGGGCCTCCTGCGGCTCCTGGACGGGCTGCCCGGGCTGGGCGCCGTACGGATCGGCGGGAACGGGCTGCGGCGGCTGTACGGGCCCGCCGGGCTGCTGCGGGTACGGCGCCGGGTACGGCGGGTTCGCGTACGCGTAGCGCGGGTCCGCGTACCGCGGGTCCTGGTAGGCGGACTGCCCGTAGGCCGGGTCCTCGTACGCGGGCTCGGAGTAGCCGGTCTCCACGTTGTCCGGCGGCGACTGCGGGTACGCCGCGGGGTAGCCGGACTGCGGCTGCTGATACTGCGGGTACTGCTGCTGGGGTTGCTGCGGCTGCTGGTACTGCGGCGGGTACTGCTGGTAGTTCTGCTGTTGCTGGGGGTAGTGCTGCTGCGGCGGGGGCTGCTGCTGGTAGCCCTGGCCCTGCTGCTCGGCGTAACCGGGCTGCTGGTCGCGGAAGAGGTGGTCGTACGCGTCGTAGGGCGGCTGGCCCTGCGGCTGGCCCTGCGCCTGCTGGGCGCCACCGACGAGATCGTCCATGCCCACGTACTGGGTGGCCGAGTTGTCGCCGTAGGGCATCTGCGGGTACGCGGAGGGGGGCTGCTGCTCCGGGTAGCCGGGACCCGGCTGCTGACCGTACGGCTGCGGCGGGTGCGCGGCACGGTCGTACAGGGCCTCGCCCACCGGGTCCTGGGCGGTCGGGTCCTGCTGCTGGTACGGGTCGTAGGCGTAGGTGTTCTGCAGATACGGGTCAGGTGGCGTGGGACGCTGCTCGGGCGATGGAGGCATCTGGCCCGCAGAGTCGCGATCACCGTCATACGGCGCGTTCATCAGTGCCCCACCTTATTGTCCGCCTGCCTGCTATCCGTCCACCTTCTCACCCGTCGGGGACGGCTCAGTGCTTTCCGGATCGGTGTCAGCGCCCGGGTCACCCGGGTGCTCCGGATCGGAGTGATCCGGCTCGTCGCCGCCTTCCTCGTCCTCGTCGCCCTCCGCGGCCGTCAGCTTCTTCCGTTGACGGTAGATCCGTACGCCCGCGAGCACCAGCAAGAGCAGTCCGGCGCCGATGATCAGCATCACCAGGTCGGTGACCTTGTTGATGTGGACCTCGAAGTCGATGGCCTGGCCGTACACCGACCCGTTGTCGTGGTAGAGCCCGGCCTCCACCATGACCGCTCCGTTGGCGCTCGCCGAGGTCTGGAACTTCAGGGTACGGGTGTGCCCGCCGTCGATGGCGATCGGCTGCTTGGCGTTCTTGATCTCCAGCCGGATGTTGGCGTGGGAGGTGAGGCGCAGTACCAGGCCCTTGATCGGCTGGCCCAGCTCGTTCTTCACCGTGACCGGGATGGTGCCGCTGCGCCCGGACAGGGTGAGTGTCGTCTTGTCGAGGATGTGCACGGCGCCGATCAGGTCCGTGAGATAGCCACCGATGGCATCACGGAAGTCGGTCGCTGACTGCGGGTCGCCGCGCCACCCGTTGGACATCGACCGCAGCACCGCGTTGCCGAACGGCACCGTCACCCGGTCCTTGCGGGTGAGGATGACCGCGAATTCGTTGAGGCGGCGCTGTGTTTCCTGGATCTGCGGGAAAGCGTCCGTGGGCAGTTCCTGCTTACGCAGCGAGCGGGGGTACGCGCTGGTAGGCGGCACCTGGTGGTTGGCGCGCGCGTCAGGCGTCGCCTTGGCCGCCACGTCGAAGTCGACGGTCGCCGCCCAGGGGCTGCTGTCGGCCGTACTGATCGCGTCGGCCATCACCTGGGCCTGGGAGATGGTGGGCTGCCGCTGCGGGGCGACGAGCAGCGTGCGCTGCTTCTCCGGCGCCTGCATGGTGATCATCAGCGTCTGCGCGAGGAAGTTCTGCTCCGCCAGGTTGGCCGGCTGGGCGCGGAGCATGTCGCCGGTGAAGGCGGTGGAGAGCATCGCGTCGGCGACCACCGCGGTGGTGCCGCCGCCGATCGGGCGGGCGGCGGTGGGCGTGTAGTCCAGGCCGCTCTCGCCGATGCTGTCGCTACTGGCGATGATCTTGCTGGCACCGCCCTTCCGCGCGACCGCAACGATCGAGGGGTCGACGGCGCCGTCGATCGGCCAGGCAACGTTGGCGGTCGGCGGCTTGGTGCCCAGCGCGGTGCCGAGCACGGTCTGGACTGTGCTCGCACCGAGGGCGGTGGCGGTCTTGAGGTGGGCGAGGGTGCCGGAGACCCCGTGGTGGCCGATCGAGGCGAGGTCGGTGTCGCCGAACGGCAGCGCCACCACCTGGTCGCCGACGATGGCGCCCTTGAGGTCGTTCAGCCACTGGTTGGCCACCGCGGAGCCGGTGCCCGGTGTGGTGGAGTGCACATCGCCGCCGGGGCCCACCACCCGGTAGGGCTTGGTCATGGAGTCGACCGTGGCCAGCAGGTCCGGGTCGATCACCCAGGTCACCGGGAGGTTCTTCGCCAGCTCGACCATCTGCTGGAGCCGACCGCCCGGTGCCAGCTCCTTGGCCAGGTCGTCGTCGAGGAAGATCGGGCTCTGCTGGGAGTCGGTGTCTCCGCGGGCGGCGATGTGCGGCCGGTCGGTGAGCGGCCACAGATAGCTGATCTGGGTCGGCTTGGGCTTGGCCGGGGCGTCGGTGGCGTACCAGGGCAGGAAGGTCCGGTTGATGCCGAGGACATGCTCGGAGGCGTCAGCGGCCGTCTCGCCGTCCAGGGCAACGCCGAACTGGTAGACGCCCGTCGCCGTCAGGTTGAGGGCGCTGACGGGCACCTTGAGCGTGAAGGCGGCGCTGTAGCCCGCCGGGAGCTTGGCCACCTCGACGGTGTGCCCGGTGATCTCGTCGCCGTCCAGGTAGCTGATGAACCCGGAGCGGCTCGCGGCGCTCTTCATGGCGCTGCGGGTCGTCAGCGGGCCGCCGGGGCCGATCCGCACGCCGAGGTGGGCGCCGCTGATCGTTGTCTTTCCGTTGTTCGTGACGGTGCCCGACACGGTGACCGTGCTGTCGCTGGTCGGCACCCGTGGCGTGATGTCGTTGAGCGTCACGGTGGCCGTACGGGACCCGGTGCCGGTGTCGGCGCGCGAACTGGTCGCCTCGGTGGCCTGCAGCAGGCCGGTGACCATTGTGGCGCCGGTGAGCAGCGCGGCGACCCGCAGCAGCCGCCGTCGGCGGGCAGCGGGGGGTCGTCCGGGTGCCTCTGCCGCCTCGCCCACGCGTTCGCCCGTCCCTCGTCGTCGGTTGTCGATGGTTCTCGCCGGTCCGTCCATCCGATGTGCGTGCTGGCATGTTAACGATCGCCGCTGTGGCTAAGTGCTGCGGAGTGCCGCCAAGTGGTCCCTGGGCCGTGACCGGGAAAACCCGGCAGCCGACGGTCGCGCGGACCCGTACCCTTTTACGTTGTGCCGAATGCCAACAATGCCGCTCAGACCCCGCAGGCCCGTCATCGGGTCGAGCCCGTCGCCGAGGAACTCGGTCGCCGCTTCCAGGATGCCGGATTCCAGCTCGCCCTCGTGGGCGGCTCGGTCCGGGACACCCTGCTCGGCCGGCTCGGCAATGATCTGGACTTCACCACCGACGCCCGGCCCGAGCAGATCCTGAAGCTGCTGCGGCCCTGGGCGGACTCGGTGTGGGAGGTGGGTATCGCCTTCGGCACGGTCGGCGGCATGAAGGACGGCTTCCAGATCGAGGTCACCACCTACCGGTCCGAGGCGTACGACCGCACCTCGCGCAAGCCCGAGGTCTCCTACGGCGACACCATCGAGCAGGATCTGGTCCGCCGTGACTTCACTGTGAACGCGATGGCGGTCGCGCTGCCCGGTACCGACTTCGTCGACCCGTACGGCGGTCTGGACGACCTGGCGGCGAAGCTGCTGCGTACCCCGGGCACTCCGGAGTCGTCGTTCTCCGACGACCCGCTGCGGATGCTGCGCGCCGCCAGGTTCGCCGCACAGCTCGACTTCGAGGTGGCGCCGGAGGTCGTGGCGGCGATGACGGCGATGGCGGACCGGATCGAGATCGTCTCCGCCGAGCGGATCAGGGACGAGCTGAACAAGCTGCTGCTGTCCGACCACCCCCGCAAGGGACTGCGGCTGCTGGTCGACACCGGCCTGGCCGACCGGGTGCTGCCCGAGCTGTCGGCGCTCCGGCTGGAGCGGGACGAGCACTTCCGGCACAAGGACGTCTACGAGCACTCGCTGACCGTGCTGGAGCAGGCGATCGACCTGGAGACCGAAGGACCGGATCTGGTGCTGCGGCTGGCCGCGCTGCTGCACGACATCGGCAAGCCGAAGACCCGCCGCTTCGAGTCCGACGGGCGAGTGTCCTTCCATCACCACGAGATGGTCGGCGCCAAGCTGACCAAGGCGCGGATGCTGCAGCTGAAGTATCCGAACGAGATGGTGAAGGACGTCTCCCGGCTTGTGGAGCTGCATCTGCGGTTCCACGGCTACGGCAGCGGCGAGTGGACCGACTCCGCCGTCCGCCGCTATGTCCGGGACGCGGGCCCGCAGCTGGATCGGCTGCACAAGCTGACCCGGTCGGACTGCACGACCCGGAACAAGCGCAAGGCGGCCGCCCTCTCGCGGACGTACGACGGCCTGGAGGCGCGGATCGCCGAACTCCAGGAGCAGGAGGAGCTGGACTCGATCCGGCCGGACCTCGACGGCAACCAGATCATGGAGATCCTGGATGTCACACCCGGGCCCGTAGTCGGCAAGGCCTATCAGCACCTGCTCGAACTGCGGCTGGAGCACGGACCGATGAGCCACGACACGGCGGTCGCGGCGCTCAAGGAGTGGTGGGCCACGCAGGAGTGACCGTCGATGTTCCACGTGGAACATCGACGACGGCGGCACGAAGAAGGGGAGTGTTCCACGTGGAACACTCCCCTTCTGCTGATGCTCGCTGATGTTTCACGTGGAACATCAGCTCCCGGCGCGTGCGGCCAGGATCAGTGCAGCGGTGTGAGGCAGAGCGCGAAGTCGTCCCCGCGGCCCGTCTCGTCGTACTCGGCGTAGTTGTCGCCGCACGCGTCACCGTCGTGCTTGCCGCTGTGCTTCTCGGCGACCTTGTAGGCGGCGCTCGTCGAGGTGCAGTCGACCACCTTGACCGTCGGGTCGTAGTTCGAGCCGCTCTTGCTGACGCAGTCGCCGACCGAAGCGGTGCTGGCGCTGTTGTCGGTGATGATCGCCGTGGCGATCACCGCGACGGCGATCAGCGGGACGAGGACACCGAAGGCTCCGGCCCGGCCGAAGATCGGCTTGCCCGGGTCGAGCGGCGGACGGACGCCGCCGGTGGGCGGGGGCAGCTTGTTGAAGGCGCTGCGCGGCCCGAGGTTGAGCAGCACGGTGACCGGAGTGATGACGAAGGACGCGATGCCCCACCACCCCTGCCAGAGCGTCTTGGTGGTCATCTCGCGGTGGATGGCTATCCCGCAGCTACGACAGAAGGTGCCGCGCCGCTTGAGGAACTTCATCATCACCAGGAAGCCCTGGTGGCCACGGACGGTCGCCGGGACTGCCGGATAGCCGCCGCATATCGTGCAGCCCCCGCCGGCGCCCGGCTGGGCGTGCTGCTGCGGGTAGGGCTGCTGGCCCTGCCCGAAGGGGTTCTGCCCCTGCGGTGCCTGCCCTTGAGGCGCCTGCCCGTACGGGTTCTGGCCGTAAGGGTTCTGTCCCGCCGCCCCTTGCCCGTACGGGTTCTGACCGTACGGATTCTGTCCGTACGGGTTCTGGCCCGGCTGCTGGGGATACGGTTGCTGCGGCGGCTGCCCGTAGGGCGCCTGGCCAGGAGGTGGCACGGTAGCCACGAATTTCCCCCATGAAGTGACGGCCCCGGAAGCGCGGGGCCGGTGTCAGATGTCGGTCGTTGTCGGTGTCTGGGACGTTGTCGGTGTCGGTCGTGAGTGCCCGACGCGCGTCATGGCGACTGCCACCGCGGCGAAGACCAGACTGAGAGCAATGATCAGCACTGACGAGCGGCCGTCCGGCGGCAGTATCAGCGCGGAGACCGCGGCGGCGCCCACGAAGGCGACGTTGAAGGCGACATCGTAGAGGGAGAAGACTCGGCCGCGGTAGCCGTCGTCGATATGGGACTGGACGACGGTGTCGGTGGCGATCTTGGCGCCCTGGGTGGTGACTCCGAGCAGGAACGCGGCGGCCATCATCGGGCCGACCGCGAACGGCAGTGCCAGCGGCGGCAGCAGTACCGCTGAGGCGGCAGAGCAGACGGTGATCCAGCCCGCCGTGCCGAACCGCCCGGTGGCCCAAGGGGTGATGACGGCGGCGGCGAAGAACCCGGCGGCCGACAGCGCGATGGCCAGGCCCAGCAGCGCCAGTCCCTCGTCGGGGTCGGACGGGTCGGACCAGGCGTAGCGGCTGAGCATCAGCAGGGTGACGAAGAGCGCGCCGTAGCAGAACCGCATGGCCGTCATCGCGGTCATCGCCTGCCGCGCCGCGGGCCGTTGCCGCAGATGCCGCAGCCCGTCGTACAGGCCCTGTACGGTCCCCGCCAGCGCCGCGCCGAGCCGCTGGCGTACCCGCGAGGGGTCGGGACCGAGCTGATCGCGGCCCAGGGTGAGCGCGGAGAGCCCGGCGGTCAGATAGAGCACCGCGCCCAGCAGCACCGTGGTGGCGTTGGCACCGGGGCCCGCGGGCTGCACCAGGTGCACCAGGAACGCGATGCCGCCGCCCGCGGTTGCGGCGAGCGTACCGGCCGTCGGGGAAAGGGAGTTGGCGATGACCAGCCGGTCCCGGTCGACCACCCGGGGCAGCGCGGCGGACAGCCCGGCCAGTACGAAGCGGTTGACGGCGGTCACGGAGAGCGCGGAGAGGTAGAACAGCCAGTCCGGCACCTGGAGCAGGATCAGTGCCGCGGTGCCGCAGGACAGCACGGCCCGCAGCAGGTTGCAGTAGAGCAGCACCTGCCTGCGCCGCCAGCGGTCGAGCAGCACACCGGTGAACGGGCCCAGCAGGGAGTACGGGAGCAGCAGTACGGCCATGGCGGAGGCGATGGCTCCCGCGGAGGTCTGCTTCTCGGGGGAGAACACGACGTATGCGGCGAGCGCGACCTGGAAGACGCCGTCGGAGAGTTGGGACAGCAGGCGTACCGCGAGCAGCCGCCGGAAGCCGGACAGCCGCAGCAGCACGCGAAGATCGCGCACAACAGCCATGGGCACAGCCTCACATGACGAGGAAGGCCCCGGGCGCACGACCCGGGGCCTTCCTCACGGTGCTTTCACGCTTTCACTGACAGCCTCGGCCGTCGGTCAGCGCTCGACCTCGCCGCGGATGAACTTCTCCACGTTCTCGCGGGCCTCGTCGTCGAAGTACTGCACCGGCGGGGACTTCATGAAGTACGAGGACGCCGACAGGATCGGGCCGCCGATGCCGCGGTCCTTGGCGATCTTCGCCGCGCGCACCGCGTCGATGATGACACCGGCGGAGTTCGGGGAGTCCCAGACCTCGAGCTTGTACTCCAGGTTCAGCGGGACGTCACCGAAGGCACGGCCCTCGAGGCGGACGTACGCCCACTTGCGGTCGTCGAGCCACTGCACGTAGTCCGACGGGCCGATGTGCACGTTCTTGGCGCCCAGCTCGCGGTCGGGGATCTGCGAGGTGACGGCCTGCGTCTTGGAGATCTTCTTGGACTCCAGACGCTCGCGCTCGAGCATGTTCTTGAAGTCCATGTTGCCGCCCACGTTGAGCTGCATGGTGCGCTCGAGCAGGACACCGCGGTCCTCGAAGAGCTTCGCCATGACGCGGTGCGTGATGGTGGCGCCCACCTGGGACTTGATGTCGTCACCGACGATCGGCACACCGGCCTCGGTGAACTTGTCCGCCCACTCCTTGGTGCCGGCGATGAAGACCGGGAGGGCGTTGACGAAGGCGACCTTGGCGTCGATGGCGCACTGCGCGTAGTACTTCGCCGCGATCTCGGAGCCGACGGGCAGGTAGCAGACCAGGACGTCGACCTGGCGGTCCTTGAGGACCTGCACGATGTCGACGGGAGCCTCGGGGGACTCCTCGATCGTCTCGCGGTAGTACTTGCCCAGGCCGTCGTTGGTGTGGCCGCGCTGGACGGTCACGCCGGTCTGCGGGACGTCGCAGATCTTGATGGTGTTGTTCTCGCTGGCGCCGATGGCGTCCGCGAGGTCGAGGCCGACCTTCTTCGCGTCGACATCGAAGGCGGCCACGAACTCGACGTCACGCACGTGGTAGTCGCCGAACTGCACGTGCATGAGACCAGGCACCTTGCTGTCCGGGTCGGCGTCCTTGTAGTACTCGACACCCTGCACCAGCGACGCGGCGCAGTTGCCTACGCCAACGATGGCTACGCGAACCGAACCCATACCGGTTGCTCCCTGTGTAATCGTCACGCGGTTCCCCGGGTTTCGGGTCGGCCGCCGTTCTCTTGGTTGTTGTCGTTGTCGTCCTGCTCGGAGTCCGGGCGCGTGGTGCGTCCGGCCCGCTCGGTCTCGATCAGCTCATTGAGCCAGCGGACCTCGCGCTCCACCGATTCCATGCCGTGCCGCTGCAGCTCGAGTGTGTAGTCGTCGAGCCGCTCACGGGTGCGCGTCAAAGACGCGCGCATCTTCTCCAGTCGTTCCTCGAGGCGGCTGCGCCGCCCCTCGAGGACCCGCATCCTGACGTCCTTCGACGTCTGGCCGAAGAAGGCGAACCGGGCGGCGAAGTGCTCGTCCTCCCAGGCGTCCGGACCGGAGTGGGCGAGGAGCTCCTCGAAGTGCTCCTTGCCCGCGGCCGTCAGCCGGTAGACGATCTTCGCGCGGCGGCCGGCGAGGGGGGCGGTCAGTGGATCGGTGTCCGCTGCCGTCTCCTCGATCAGCCACCCCTGGGTGACCAGCGTCTTCAGGCAGGGGTACAGACTGCCGTAACTGAAGGCGCGGAACACCCCGAGCGAGGTGTTGAGCCGCTTGCGCAGCTCATAGCCGTGCATCGGGGACTCACGCAGCAGACCGAGAACCGCGAATTCGAGGATTCCGGAGCGCTTGCTCAATCCCTCGTCCCCTCGTTGCGACTCGTTCCGTCGTGTGCAGTTTGTCCGTGCTGCCGATCGTGCTGTTGTCCTTCGCGAGCAGTGTGCCGACTCGATGTATCGAGTCGATACATCGCGACGATAGAACGGCGCGAGACATCTCGCAAGGCGAGACTCGGTGACCGGCGTCACATCGGCGAACCTGTGAGCCGTCAACCGTCCGATATGTGATGAACGCTCGTGTGGTGCGTCTTTTGACCGTGCGTACTCTGTTCGCCATGCGAATCACCGGGAACCCTGTGACGTCGCCGCGCGTCTTGGTCTTCGGTGTGGTGCGGCCTGACACAGCCGCGCGCAGGGGGACCAACCTGAATGTCATCGATGCCTGCAGGCGATCCCGCCTGTCGAGGAGTAGCTGTTCATGAGCGAGCACCGTCGCAAGCCGCCGCAGTCGCCGTCCGGCGGCCGTGCAGCCGCCCGGCGCGGGGCACAGCAGCCGACGCCCCCTCCGTCCGGCGGCCGCCCCTCCGGCGGGCCACCGGCCGGTTCCCGTAGCGGAAACCCGAGCGGTGGACTGCCGACGGGTGGGTCCACGGGAGGGGCTCCGGGTGGTCCCCCGGCCGGCGCCTCCCGCGACGAGCAGCCGTACCAGGGCCGTGCGGCGGCTCGCCGGGCGGCCCAGGGCCGGGGGGGCGGCAACGGCGGCGGACGGCGCAGGAACGGCGGCGGTGGCGCGGGCGGTCCCGGCGGACCGGAAGGACCCGGCGGGCGCGGACCCGCGGGCCGCGGCGGCGGTGGCCGCCGACCGGGCAAGAAGCGCTTCATCGACTACCCGCGCTTCGGCAAGGAGGGCTGGCGCCGCTGGATGCCGTCATGGCGGCAGGTGACGGCCATGTGCGTCGGCTTCCTCGGCACGCTGGTCGGGGCCGTCGGCATCGCGTACGCCATGGTGAGCGTGCCGGACGTCAACCTCGCGGCCAAGGCGCAGAACAACGTCTACTACTGGGCCGACGGCAGCCAGATGATCGCCACCGGTGGTGAGGTCAACCGCCAGATCATCAAGATCGACGAGATCCCGAAGGGCATGCAGAACGCCGTCATCTCGGCGGAGAACAAGACCTTCGAGACCGACAAGGGCGTCGACCCGATGGGTATCGCCCGCGCCTTCTACAACATGGCCAAGGGCGGCGAGACGCAGGGCGGCTCGACCATCACCCAGCAGTACGTGAAGAACACCCGCCTCGACCAGCAGCAGACGTTCACCCGCAAGTTCAAGGAACTCTTCATCTCCATAAAGGTCGGCGCGACCATGAAGAAGTCCGACATCATGGCGGGTTACCTGAACACCTCGTACTACGGCCGCGGCGCGTACGGCATCCAGGCGGCGGCCCGTACGTACTACGGCGTCGACGCGATCAAGCTCAACCCGAGCCAGTGCGCCTTCCTGGCGGCGCTGCTGAAGGGCCCCACGTACTTCGACCCGGCGGGCGCGCAGGACATCGACAAGACGGCCACGCCGGAGAGCAACACCAAGAGGTCCACGGAGCGCTGGGGCTGGATCCTCGACCAGGAGGTCAAGGACGGCAGGCTGTCGGCGACCGAGCGCGCGAAGTACGCCAAGTACCCCATGCCGCTGCCGGTCAAGAAGAACGCGCAGATGGCGGGCCAGATCGGCTACATGGTCGACCTCGCCAAGAGCTATCTGATCAACAACAACATCCTCACCAAGGACCAGCTCACCCAGGGCGGCTACCAGATCCACACCACCTTCAAGAAGGACAAGGTGACGGATATGGAGAACGCGATCAAGAAGGTGCGGTCGGCGAACATCAAGCCGGGCGGCACCCACAAGAACTCCAAGGGTGAGGACGCGGACAAGTTCGTCCAGTTCGGCGGGGCCTCGGTGAACCCGTCGGACGGCGCGATCGTGGCCATCTACGGCGGCACGGACGCCACCCGGCACTTCACCAACAACGCCGACGAGACCGGCGCGCAGATCGGATCGACCTTCAAGCCGTTCGTGCTGGCGGCGGCGATGACCGTCGGTGCGCGCGATCCCCACGGGCCCGAGGAGCAGGGGCCCGACCAGCGCAAGATCGTCTCGCCGGACAGCGTGTTCAGCGGCAAGGACAACCAGATCATCACGAACTACGACGGGACGGTCTGGAAGGACAACAAGGGCGACCCCTGGAAGCAGCCCAACGACGACGGCGACAACTTCCCGCGGGTCACCCTCAGGGATGCCCTCGACAGGTCGCTCAACTCCCCCTACGTCCAGCTCGGCATGGACGTGGGCAACGACAAGGTGCGGGCCGCGGCGATCTCCGCCGGTCTGGTCCCCAGCCTCGTCAACGGTCTGAACAACATCGGCAACAGCCCGACATACTCGATCGGTACCTCGTCACCCAGCGCGATCCGGATGGCCTCCGCGTACTCGACCTTCGACAACAACGGGCGGCAGAACGACCCGTACTCGGTCGACAGCGTCGTGCACGAGGGCGGCGTGATGTGGAAGCACAAGGTCAAGACGAAGGTCGCCTTCGACCCCAACGTCGCCAACACCATCACCGGCATGCTGACTGACGTGGTCAAGAAGGGAACCGGTACCCCGGCTCAGCTCGACGACGGGCGGATCGCGGCGGGCAAGACCGGTACCACCGACAACAACGTCTCGGCCTGGTTCGACGGCTTCACCCCGCAGCTGTCGACCTCGATCGTCATGTTCCGGCGTGACGACGTGGTGCACCTCGACAAGTCGGGCAAGCAGATCGTCAACCAGTTCCTGCCGATGTACGGGACCGGCGGCAAGCCGACGATCCACGGTAATTCCTTCCCCGCGCAGATCTGGCACGACTACATGACGGCCGCGCTGGCGGGTACGCCGAAGCTGGACTTCCAGGAGCCGACGCAGAAGGTCGGCGACACGGTCTACGGCAACGTGCCGAGCCCGACGCCCACGCCGAGCATGACCACGCCGCCGCCGACCACGCCGCCGGCCACCTCGCCGCCGCCGTCGACGCCGACGAACAGCCCCACCTCCACGCCGACCCCGACGGACACCCCGACCAAGCACTGCTTCCCGTGGGACCCGACCTGCAACACGCAGTCGCCCACCCCGACGGACACCCCGACGACGGGTCCGCCGGGCGGCGGGAAGCCGACGAAGAATCCCAACGGCAACTGAGCGTCCCAGCGACGCTCCACCGAGGACGCCCCGGACGTATAGGACACGTCCGGGGCGTCCTGCGTACACGGACTCTCGCGCGGACAGGGACGTACGGCAGGATGTCGCCATGACGAGCGTGCGCGACCGCGAAGAGGACGACAGCCGAGAGCTTCCCGTGCGACCCGCCGACGAGGATCCGGTGGCCGCGGCCGGTAGCGAGATCCTGGGCGGGCCCGCCGGCCGGCGCGTCCGGTCCGGCGGTTACCGCTGGTGGAACCCGGTGCGGGTGATGGTCCTGCTCGTCATCGGGATGTTCGCGCTCGGGATGGCGCAGAAGGCGCCCTGCTACTCCGGCGGCTGGTTCAAGCCCGGCTCCCCGCAGTACATCCACGCCTGCTACTCCGACATCCCGCATCTGTACTCGCAGCGCGGCTTCGCCACCGACCTCGTCCCGTACTTCGACCGCATCCCCGACTCGGTCTCCGGCGGCTTCCACTACCTGGAGTACCCGGTCCTCACCGGTCTGTTCATGGAGGTCGCCTCCTGGCTGACCCCGCACAGCGGTGACATGCAGCACCGGGCGCAGATCTACTGGATGGTCAACTCTGCGCTGCTGATGATCTGCGCGGTCGTCCTGGTGGTGTGTGTCTCGCGCACCACGCGGCGGCGCCCCTGGGACGGGCTGTTCATCGCGCTCTCCCCCGCGCTGGCGCTCACCGCGACCATCAACTGGGACCTGTTCGCCGTCGCCCTGACCGCCGTCGGCATGCTGCTGTGGTCCCGCAGCCGCCCGCTGGCCGCCGGTGTGCTCATCGGGCTGGCCACCGCCGCCAAGCTCTATCCGGTCCTGCTGCTGCTCGCGCTGTTCATCCTGTGCCTGCGGGCGGGCAGGCTACGGGCCTACGCGGCCACCCTGGGCGGCGCCGTGGGCGCCTGGCTGGTGGTGAACCTGCCGGTGATGCTGGGCGCCCCGCACGGCTGGGCGCAGTTCTACACCTTCAGCCGCACCCGGGGTGTCGACTACGGCTCGCTGTGGCTGATCATCATGCAGCGCTCCGGCAACCCGCTGACCGGGGTGAGCGCGTACGTGGCCGCCCTGATGCTGCTGCTGTGCGCGGCCGTCGCGGCGCTGGCCCTGTACGCACCGCGCCGCCCGCGCTTCGCCCAGATCGCCTTCCTGCTGGTGGCGGCGCTGGTGGTCAGCAACAAGGTGTACTCCCCGCAGTACGTGCTGTGGCTGCTGCCGCTGGCGGTGCTGGCCCGGCCGCGCTGGCGCGACCTGCTGATCTGGCAGAGCGCCGAGGTGCTGTACTTCGTGGGCATCTGGATGCAGCTCGCCTACGTCACCGGTGGCAACAAGCACCACGGCCTGTCCGCCGACGGCTACCACCTGGCCATCGCCGTGCACCTGCTCGGCACCCTCTACCTGTGCGGTGTGGTGGTCCGCGACATCCTGCTGCCCGAGCACGACGTGCTGCGCCGCGACGGCGCCGACGACCCGTCGGGCGGGGTGCTCGACGGCGCCGAGGACGTCTTCGTGCTCGGCGACGTCCACCACGAGCCGCGGCACGCGGCGCCCTTCACGGGGCAGCGGGTGGAGTGGGGCACGGCGCCGCTCGACGGCGCCGAGACCCAGGAGTAGCTACTGCGCGTGGCGGTCCACGACCCGGTCGAACTGGGTCGTGGTGTGCCGCAGATGGGCCACCAGCTCGTCACCGACCGCGGGCGGCGCCACATCGCCGGGCAGATACAGGATCGACACCTGCATGTGCGGCGGCTCGGCGAACCAGCGCTGCTTCCCGGCCCACACGAAAGGGGACAGGTTGCGGTTGACGGTGGCCAGTCCCGCGCGGGCGACGCCCTTGGCGCGCGGCATCAGGCCGTGCAGCGCCTTGGGGGCCTCCAGGCCGACGCCGTGCGAGGTGCCGCCCGCCACGACCACCAGATGGCCGTCGGCGGCCGCCTTCTCCTGCCGGTAGCCGTACCGCTCACCCTTGGCGATCCGGGTGACGTCCAGCACCGCGCCGCGGTACTCGGTGGCGTCGTGGTCGCCGAGCCACATCCGGGTGCCGATCCGCGCCCGGAACCGGGTCTGCGGGAACTGCTGCTGGAGCGCGGCCTGTTCGGTGGCCTTGAGGTGGCTGACGAACATGGTGTGCAGCGGCAGCCGGGCCGCCCGCAGCCGCTCCATCCACGCGAAGACCTCCTCCACCGCGTCGCTGCCGTCGGTGCGGTCCAGCGGCAGGTGGATGGCGAAGCCCTCCAGGCGGACGTCGTCTATCGCGGTGTGCAGCTTGACCAGGTCGTCCTCGGCGACGCCGTGCCGCCGCATGGTGCTCATCACCTCGATGACGACCCGCGCGCCGACCAGGCCGCGCACGCCCTCCACCGAGGACACCGAGCGGATCGCCCGGTCCGGCAGCGGCACAGGCTCCTCACCGAGCCGGTACGGGGTCAGCACCAGCAGGTCGCCGCTGAAGTAGTCCTTGATCCGGGCCGCTTCGTACGTCGTGCCGACGGCGAGCATGTCGGCGCCCAGCCGGGTCGCCTCGTCGGCGAGCCGCTCATGGCCGAAGCCGTAGCCGTTTCCCTTGCAGACGGGCACGATGCCCGGGAACTGGTCCACCACGGACTGCTGGTGGGCACGCCAGCGTGCCGTGTCGACGTACAGGGTGAGCGCCATGGCCGGGAGAGACCTTTCTCGTACCAGTCGGCCGTCAGCGGCGCGACATGTAGATGTCGAGTGCCTTGTGGAGCAGCTTGTTGAGCGGGAAGTCCCACTCGCCCAAGTATTCGGCAGCCTGGCCGCCCGTGCCCACCTTGAACTGGATAAGACCGAACAGGTGGTCGGTCTCGTCCAGCGAGTCGCTGATGCCGCGCAGGTCGTACACGCTGGCGCCCATCGCGTACGCGTCCCGGAGCATCCGCCACTGCATGGCGTTGGACGGCCGCACCTCGCGCTTGTGGTTGGCGGACGCGCCGTAGGAGTACCAGACGTGCCGTCCGACCGTCAGCATCGTGGCGGCGGCGACCGCCTCGCCCTCGTGCACGGCCAGGTAGAGCCGCATCCGGTTGGGGTCCTCGGCGTTGAGGGTGTTCCACATCCGCTGGAAGTACGACAGCGGGCGCGGCCGGAAGTGGTCGCGCTCGGCGGTGATCTCGTAGAGCTGCTGCCACAGGGGCAGGTCGTCGTAGCCGCCCTGGACCACCTCGACGCCGGCCTTCTCGGCCTTCTTGATGTTGCGCCGCCAGAGCTGGTTGAAGCCCTTGAGGATGTCGTCCAGCGAGCGGTTCTCCAGCGGGACCTGGTAGACGTACCGCGGCTGCACGTCACCGAAGCCCGCGCCGCCGTCCTCGCCCTGCTGCCAGCCCATGCGGCGCAGCTTGTCCGCGACCTCGAAGGCGCGCGGCTCGATGACGTCCGCCTCCACGTCGCGCAGCCGCTTGACGTCCGGGTCGGCGATGCCGGTCTTGATGGTGTTGGCTTCCCAGCGGCGGATGATCACCGGCGGGCCCATCTTCACGGTGAACGCGCCCTGCTGCTTGAGGTGGGCGAGCATCGGCTTGAGCCACTCGTCCAGGTTCGGCGCGTACCAGTTGATGACCGGGCCCTCGGGCAGGTACGCGAGGTACCGCTTGACCTTGGGGATCTGCCGGTACAGGACGAGTCCGGCGCCGACGAGCTGCCCGGTGGAGTCGTCGAACCAGCCGAGGTTCTCCGAACGCCATTCGTTCTTGACGTCTGCCCATGCCGGAACCTGGCAGTGGCTCGCCGCGGGCAGACTCCGGATGTAGGCCAGATGCTGCTCTCGGCTGATGGTCCTCAGGGTCAGGCTCATACGGGGCGCTCCCCATGCTCACGACTGCGGGCTTTTCTGGCCCGAAGCCTACTGCGCGAGGGGAGCCGCCCCGCCAGCCCTGTGGACAACCTGCGCAGACGCCCTACCAGAGCCCTCCGTACAGCCCACCGTGGGCCAGGCCGAGGTAGAAGCCGACCCCGGACATGCCGAGGCCGATGATGAGGGCGAAACGCTCCGCCGTGGTCACCGAGATGAACTGCCCGTACCCGCCGGTGAAGATCCCGACGAGGCCGGTCCAGGAGCTCAGCAGATGCAGGCTGTCGAACGCCGACGAGATGATCGCGATGAGCCCGAGTACGAAGGTCACCGTGGCCAGCGTGTTCTCCAGCGGATGGGGCTGGCCGTCGGTGTTGAAGGTGAGGTGGTGGGTTCGTTCCGCATGCTGTGCCATGTGGCACCTCCGTCACGGAGTAGTCGCGCACCGTAGTGCGCACGGCGGGGCCTACAACCCGATGTCTACAGATTGCGGGCATTACCGGGCGGATTTCAACCCGAGGGGCCTCGCCGGGTAGTCTGTACGGTCTGCACCGGTGTCTGCGCGTGGAAGAACCGGCAGGGTGGCCGATCCGGCCGGACTGTCAGTGGCCCGCGCTACCGTTGCGACGCAGATACAAACCCTCCTGCCACGGAAACGCCGTGGCCGCCTGAGTCCAAAGGAGGTGGGTTCCCCTATGCGTCACTACGAGCTCATGCTCATTCTCGACCCCGATCTTGAGGAGCGCGCTGTCTCCCCGCTGATCGAGTCCTTCCTGTCCGTCGTCCGCAACGGCGGCGGCAGTGTGGAGAAGGTCGACACCTGGGGCCGCCGTCGTCTCTCCTACGAGATCAACAAGAAGCCCGAGGGCATCTACTCGGTCGTCGACCTCAAGGCCACGCCCGAGGTCGTCAAGGAGCTCGACCGTCAGCTCAACCTGAACGAGTCGGTGCTCCGGACCAAGGTCCTCCGCCCGGAACTGCACTGAGCGCGTAAGCGCCCAGCGTCACCCGGGTTCCGAGTAGCAACAGCAGCCAGAAGCAGCCAGCAGCAGTCAGCACACCGCCGAGAGGTCATCCCATGGCAGGCGAGACCGTCATCACGGTTGTCGGCAATCTTGTCGACGACCCCGAGCTGCGCTTCACCCCGTCGGGTGCGGCGGTCGCGAAGTTCCGCGTCGCGTCCACTCCCCGCACCTTCGACCGGCAGACCAACGAGTGGAAGGACGGCGAGAGCCTGTTCCTCACCTGCTCGGTCTGGCGGCAGGCGGCCGAGAACGTCGCCGAGTCGCTCCAGCGCGGCATGCGCGTCATCGTGCAGGGCCGTCTGAAGCAGCGGTCGTACGAGGACCGTGAGGGCGTCAAGCGGACGGTCTACGAACTGGACGTCGAAGAAGTCGGCGCCAGCCTCAAGAGCGCGACGGCCAAGGTCACCAAGACCACTGGTGGCGGCCGTAGCGGTCAGCAGGGTGGTTACGGCGGCGGAGGCGGCCAGGCCGGCGGCGGCAACTGGGGCGGCGGCTCCGGTGGTGGCCAGGGCGGCGGCGGTGCTCCCGCTGACGACCCCTGGGCCACGAGCGCGCCTGCCGGCGGCCAGAGTGGTGGGGGCAACTGGGGCGGCGGCTCCGGTGGCTCCTCTTCCGGTGGCGGCTACTCGGACGAGCCGCCCTTCTAGGGCGGACTTCACACACTTCTTGATCGCATTAGGAGAATCACCATGGCGAAGCCGCCCCCGCGCAAGCCGAAGAAGAAGGTCTGCGCGTTCTGCAAGGACAAGACCGTGTACGTGGACTACAAGGACACGAACATGCTGCGGAAGTTCATTTCCGACCGTGGCAAGATCCGTGCCCGCCGCGTCACCGGCAACTGCACGCAGCACCAGCGTGACGTCGCCACGGCCGTGAAGAACAGCCGTGAGATGGCGCTGCTGCCCTACACGTCGACCGCTCGATAAGGAAGGGTGACCTAGCAATGTCGAAGATCATCCTTACCAACGAGGTCAGCGGCCTCGGTGCCGCCGGCGACGTCGTCGACGTCAAGCCGGGCTACGCCCGCAACTACCTCGTCCCCCGTGGCCTCGCGATCGCGTGGACCAAGGGCGGCGAGAAGGACGTCGAGCAGATCCGTCGTGCGCGTCGTATCCGCGAGATCCACTCGCTGGAAGACGCGAACGCGGTCAAGGCGCAGCTCCAGGGCGTCAAGGTCAAGCTGAGCACCCGCGCCGGTGACACCGGTCGTCTCTTCGGCTCGATCACCCCGGCGGACATCGCCGCGGCGATCAAGGCCGCGGGCGGCCCCGTCGTCGACAAGCGCCGTGTCGAGGTCGGTACGCCGATCAAGACGCTGGGCTCGCACAAGGTCTCGGTGCGCCTGCACTCCGAGGTCGAGGCTGTCCTCGACCTCGAGGTCGTGGCCGCGTAACGCGTTGTTCCACGTGGAACACCGCGGATCGCGCCGCACGCAGTACACGCAGTAAAGGAAGGGCCGGATTCCCCGCTACGGGGGTCCGGCCCTTCCTTCTGTTGGTGGTGCGGCCTGTTCCGTTGTGGAGCCTGGTCCCGCCGGGGATCTAGCGGGCCGCTCCCGTCACGACCCAGCGGCCCGAGCGGGCCCGGAGCCAGAGACCGGCGAGCCGGGCGAGCATCATCAGCGTCATCGCCCACCACAGCGCCGTCAGACCCCAGCCGAAGGCGGGCACGGCGAGCGCGGCCGGTGCGAAGACGGCCAGGGTCGCCAGCATCGACCAGGCGAGATACGGTCCGTCGCCCGCGCCCATCAGTACGCCGTCGAGCACGAAGACCACGCCGGAGATCGGCTGGGAGAGGGCCACGACGAGCAGTGCGGGCAGCAGCGCCCGGTGCACGGCCGGGTCGCTGCTGAACAGCCGCCCCACCAGGGGGGCGGCCAGCGCGAGCAGTATCCCCAGCCCGACGCCGCAGGCCACGCCCCACTCCACCATCCGCTGGCAGGCCGCCCGGGCGCCTTCCGGATCGTCGGCGCCCAGGTAGCGGCCGATGATGGCCTGCCCGGCGATGGCGATCGCGTCGAGCGCGAAGGCCAGCAGCGACCAGAGGGTCAGGGTGATCTGGTGGGCGGCGATCTCGGTGTCGCCGAGCCGGGCCGCGACCGCGGTGGCGATCAGCAGGATCGCCCGCAGGGTGAGGGTGCGCACCAGCAGTGGCGCTCCGGCCCGCGCGCAGGCCCGGATCCCGGCGGCGTCCGGTTTCAAGGCGGCCCACCAGTTGCCGCCCTGGTGCTTGCGGGCGCCGCGCACCACGACCCACAGATACACGGCGGCCATCGCGTTCTGCGCGATGACCGTGCCCCAGGCGGAGCCCGCGATACCGAGCCCGGCGCCGTAGACCAGCCCGGCGTTGAGCCCGGCGTTCGCCGTGAAGCCGCCGACGGCCACGTAGAGCGGTGTGCGGGTGTCCTGGAGGCCGCGCAGTACACCGGTCGCGGCCAGCACCATCAGCATCGCCGGGATGCCGAGCGCGCTGATCCGCAGATAGGTGGTGGCGTACGGGGCGGCCGTGTGGGAGGCGCCGAAGACGTCGACCAGGGCGGGCGCGCCGGGCAGCACCACGGCGATGACCAGTACGCCCAGCAGCAGGGCGAGCCAGATACCGTCCATGCCCTGGCGGATGGCGGCGGGCAGGTCCCCGGCGCCGACCCGGCGGGCCACGGCGGCGGTGGTCGCGTAGGCCAGGAAGACGAAGATGTTGACGGCGGTGGTGAGCAGCGCCGCCGCCACACCGAGCCCGGCGAGCTGCGCCGTGCCCAGGTGGCCGACGACAGCGCTGTCGGCCATCACGAAGAGCGGTTCGGCCACCAGGGCGCCGAACGCGGGCAGTGCGAGTGCGAGGATCTCCCGGTCGTGGCGTCTGCGGACGGACGCGCGCGGACCGGTGGTGCGCTGGCGCGCGGAGGGCTTCACGACCGGATTCACAGGCTTAGGGTAGCCGTCCACAAGTAAGAGTCATAGCCGTTAACTGCTCATTACTGGCAACTCCGCAGAGTGATCTCCTCCGCGTTGTTTGTGGCGATCTTGCGCCGACCGGGAAAGTTTTTCTCCTGCACAGGCTATGGATGGAGAAACGCCAGGTCAGATGGGTTGGGCTGGCGAGATTGGCTGCTTGTCCACAGAGCCGTCCCAAGGGTCGTACACAGGTTGGGGGCAGTTCTCCACAGGTATCCCGCCGCCGTCCACACCCCCTGTGGATAACAGGGTTGGTCCTGTCCGCCGGGGGCCATACCGTAGACCGTCCCCCGACCTACCGGAAGCGGTGTTGGGAGATTCATTGTCGGCGCCGTGCCGTAAGAAAGAGTGGCACGCAGCGGGGTCCGGTCGGACGGGAGGAGGTGGCGGGAATGAGCCAGCCCGAACCCGCGGACGACCACTGGGGGGAAGCACCTCCGGACGACCGTCCCGGCGACCGGCTGCCCGTCACCCGCTTCCGTAAGAAGAACGACCGCGACGGCGGTTCGGGCGACGGGGACGGCGCGGGACGCTGGTCCGAGGGCGGCGGCGGCTTCGAGCGCGTCCCCCCGCAGGACCTCGACGCCGAGCAGTCCGTACTCGGCGGCATGCTGCTCTCCAAGGACGCCATCGCCGACGTCGTGGAGGTGCTCAAGGGCGCCGACTTCTACCGCCCGGCGCACGAGACGATCTACGCGGCGATCCTCGACCTCTACGCCCGCGGCGAGCCTGCCGACCCCATCACCACCGCCGCCGAACTCACCAAGCGCGGCGAGATCGCCCGCGTCGGCGGCGCCCCCTACCTCCACACCCTCGTCAACGCCGTGCCCACCGCGGCCAACGCCGAGTACTACGCCGAGATCGTCCACGAACGCGCCGTCCTGCGCCGCCTCGTGGAGGCCGGCACCCGCATCACCCAGATGGGATACGCGGCCGACGGCGACGTCGACGAGATCGTCAACAACGCCCAGGCCGAGATCTACGCCGTCACCGAGCAGCGCACCTCGGAGGACTACCTCCCCCTCGGCGACATCATGGAGGGCGCCCTCGACGAGATCGAGGCCATCGGCTCCCGCAGCGGCCAGATGTCCGGCGTCCCCACCGGCTTCACCGACCTCGACTCCCTCACCAACGGCCTGCACCCCGGCCAGATGATCGTCATCGCGGCCCGTCCCGCCATGGGCAAGTCGACGCTCGCCCTGGACTTCGCCCGCGCCTGCTCGATCGCGCACCAGATGCCCAGCGTCATCTTCTCCCTCGAAATGGGGCGCAACGAGATCGCGATGCGCCTGCTGTCCGCGGAGGCGCGCGTCGCGCTGCACCACATGCGGTCCGGGACCATGACCGACGACGACTGGACGAAGGTCGCCCGGCGCATGTCGGACGTCACCGAGGCACCGCTCTACATCGACGACTCACCGAACCTGTCGATGATGGAGATCCGCGCCAAGTGCCGCCGCCTCAAACAGCGCAACGACCTGCGCCTGGTCGTCATCGACTACCTCCAGCTGATGCAGTCCGGCGGCTCCCGCCGCCCCGAGAGCCGCCAGCAGGAGGTCTCGGACATGTCCCGTAACCTCAAGCTCCTCGCCAAGGAGCTGGAAGTCCCCGTCATCGCCCTCTCCCAGCTCAACCGTGGCCCCGAGCAGCGCACCGACAAGAAGCCGATGGTCTCCGACCTCCGCGAGTCCGGCTCCATCGAGCAGGACGCCGACATGGTGATCCTGCTCCACCGCGAGGACGCCTACGAAAAGGAATCCCCCCGCGCGGGCGAGGCCGACCTCATCGTCGCCAAGCACCGCAACGGCCCCACCGCCACCATCACCGTCGCCTTCCAGGGCCACTACTCCCGCTTCGTGGACATGGCACAGACCTGAGCGGTGGGTGGCGGGAGCTGGGCCCTTCCTGATCAGCGGGGCTCCAGTGGGTCGGGTCGGCTGAGCAGCTCCGCGAGCGGGGTGCCCGTTCGGGCGGCGGCGATGCGGCGGGCGCGGAGCTGGGCGCGGGTTCGGGGGCGGAATTTGGGCTGTCGTGCGCAACCGCAGGGCTCGAAGCCGTCGTAGCGCAGCCCGGCGTTGAGCACGACTGTGACGACCGACCACGCCTTTCGATTGCTGCGGCGGGGCGGCGCGAAGTCGTGGCCGGCGCACAGCAGCGGTCCCGAGCAGCGCGGGCATGCGTGGCCGCCCTCGCGAGGATGCCGCTTGAAGCTGATCCGGCACGAGACGCACGCGTAGTGCAGCTTGTAGTGGACGAAGGCGTAGGTGCACACGGGCCGACCGTACCGACGGCGCCTGGTCACCGACCACCGGATTCCGCGTCAGGAGCCCGGCTTGTTCCCCTGTGGTGGGCCTTGTTCGGTCCGCCAGCGAGCCCGGACCACCCCGTCGCTGTCGGGCATGACAGCGGTGAACAGCGGCACGCGTTCGTCGGCGTATGCCGGAAGAAGCGCTGCCGCACCCGCGGCGGACATGCGGGCCGTCAGCTCCGGGAAGTCGTCCTCATCGGCTACGGCGCTGTGGATCCGGCCGTCCTGGTCCTGCCAGACCCCTTCGACGAGGCCCTCGGTCGGCAGAGCCCTGAGGACTCCATCGACGTCCGCCGACAGATCTGGCCATACGTACAGGCGTGCGCGGGGGCCGATCCCGGCGCGCACCGTGGCGACGGAATCGGGCGTGAGGCGGTGCCATCGTGAAGCGCCTTCGACGTATTGCTCCTCCAGGAGCCCGGCGCTGCCTGCGGCGACTGCCCGGTGGAGAGCGGCCCAGAAGTCCTCGTCGCCAGGTCGCTGGACACCTTCGTCGTCGGTCTCCATCTCGTAGGGAGAGGAGTCGACGCGCTCCGGGAACAGCCCGAGGGCGCGGGTTCGGGCCAGTGCCTCGTCGCAGGGCCGGTCGCTGCCGATGTAGAGGTACTGGTCCCACCCCACGTGGACGGCGAAGGTGACCTCCACCTCCACCTCCAGCCGGCACCAGGCCCCGTTGTCGCGCAGCATGGCGCGTACCAACTCCAGCCCGACGTCGAGCGGCACCTCCGCCCCGTCGTGGAATCCGGCTGGGCCACCGGGGAAGAGTCCGTCCAGCCCGAAGCCGTCCACTGGGGGCTCCAGGCCGAAGTGCGCGAGAGAGGGCAGCTGTGGTTCCCGTACGGTCAGGTGGCCGACGCCGGTGGCCCCGGCGAAGGCCGCCACCGACCGCAGGTAGGCCGCCTCGACCTCGCCATGGTCGCTGAGTGTGTCCGCGGTGCCCTGGTAGCGCCCGTATGCGTCACGGTCGGCGGGGTCGTATTTGGTGACGCGGTAGACGTAGGGGAGCTGCACGGCCCCATCATCCAGTGCGCTCCCGCCACCTCGCGAGGAAACGTCGCGCGAGGACGTACCCGACAGCGGGGAGCGGGCGCCGGACCGGCTCTGGGGTTGGCGGATTCGTACGGTGAGGGGTGCGGTGGGGGTGCCGGGCGGGGGGCTGTGGGGGGAATGGGGGACGATGGGGGGATGACTGACAACGTGTTCTTCGACATCAGCATCGACGGCAAGCCCGCTGGGCGGATCGTCTTCAAGCTTTACGACGCCGACGTGCCGCAGACGGCGCGGAACTTCCGGGAGCTGGCCACCGGGCAGAACGGCTATGGGTACGCGGGGTCGTCCTTCCACCGGGTGATCCCGGAGTTCATGCTGCAGGGCGGCGACTTCACCGCCGGTAACGGCACGGGCGGCAAGAGCATCTACGGCGCCACGTTCGCCGACGAGGCCTTCGTGGCCAAGCACGACCGGCCGTTCCTGCTCTCGATGGCGAACCGCGGCCCGAACACCAATGGCTCGCAGTTCTTCGTCACCACGGTGAAGACGCCCTGGCTGGACGGCAAGCACGTGGTCTTCGGCGAGGTCGTCGAGGGCTCGGAGCTGGTGAAGCAGATCGAGGGCCTCGGCACGTCGTCGGGCGCGCCCCGCGGTGAGATCACCATCGCCGCGTCCGGGACCGTCGCGTAGCGCCTCCCGTCAGGACGTCCCGTCCTCGGCCCCCTGCCTGCTGAACATCGAGCGGGCGGGGGGCCGCCGCCTTACCAGGCCGTCCGCTTTACCCGGCCGTCCGGCCGGCCCCACGCCGGGTGAACGCGCGGACGGTCTCGCCGAGGGTCGCCACCGCGGCGGTGATGTCGGTCGGGGTGCGCGCCGCGTAGCCGAGGACCAGGCCGGGCGGGGCGGGGCGCTGGGCGTGCCAGGACAGGGGGTGCGCCTTGACGCCCCGGGCGAGGGCCGCGGCGGCGAGGAGGGTGTCGGGGAAGGCCGCCGCGTCGAAGGTGATCGTCAGATGGAGGCCCGCGGCGGCGCCGTGCAGGGTGGCGCCCGGCAGGTGGTCCTTGATCGCGGCGGCCATGGCGTCGCGGCGCCGCCGGTGGCGGGTACGCAGCAGGCGCAACTGGCGTTCGAGGTCGCCCGACTCCATCAGATGGGCCAGGACGAGCTGGGGCAGTACGGCGTTGCCGAGGTCGGCGAGGCGCTTGGCGGCGACCAGGGCGTCGCGGTACGGCGGTGGGGCGAGTACCCAGCCGATCCGCAGGGCGGGGGCGAGGAGTTTGGAGACGCTGCCCGCGTAGCAGACGTGCCCGGGGAGCATCGCGCGCAGGGCGGGGACGGGCGGCCGGTCGTAGCGGTGCTCGGCGTCGTAGTCGTCCTCGATGACCAGCCCACCGCTCTCGGTGGCCCAGCGCATCAGCTCGCGGCGCCGCACACCGCCGAGCACCACGCCCATCGGGAACTGGTGCGCCGGGGTGAGCAGTACGGCGGCGGCGCCGGTGGCCCGGAGCGCGTCGACGCTGACGCCCTCCGCGTCGACCGGGACCGGCGGGGTGTCCAGTCCCTGCGCGGCCAGGTGCTGGCGGGCGCCGAGCGCCCCGGGGTCCTCCACCGCCACCCGGGGGATCCCCGCGTCGCGCAGCACCCGGCCGAGCAGGGTCAGCGTCTGGGCGGTGCCGGAGACGATCAGCACCTCGTCCGGGTCGGCCCTGACCCCGCGGTTACGGGCCAGCCAGTCGGCGATCGCGCGGCGCAGCACGGGTGCGCCCCGCGGGTCGCCGTAACCGAACTCCGCCGACGGCAGCGACCCGAGCACGGCGCGTTCGGCACGCAGCCAGGCCGCCCGCGGGAAGGCGGTGAGATCCGGCAGGCCGGGCGTCAGATCGAACCGGGCGGGCAGCGCCCGCAGCGCGTCAAAGAGGTTCGCCTCCGGCGGTGTGGCGAAGCGGTCCGCCCCGGGCGCGGGGACGGCGACCGGCGGTTGCGGGCTCCCGGACGAGTCCCCGGGCGCGGGGACGGAGCGACCGGCGTCGGCCGCGGGGACGCCGACCGGCGGGTACGGGCCCGCGCAAGAGTCCCCGGGCGGGACCCCGGACCTGTCCATGGGCCGGTCCACGGACGGGCTCCCGGGCGTGTCCACCCACGGGACCCCAGATTGGGGCGGCGGGGCTGCGACCACGGTTGTGCCGTTGCGGCGGTGGCCCGCCGTGTGGCCGTCTTCGGTCAGGCGCTGGTACGCCTCGGTGACCACGCCGCGGGAGACGCCGAGTTCGGCGGCCAGCACCCGGCTCGCGGGGAGTTTGCTGCCCACGGGCAGCCGTCCGTCGGCGATGGCCAGCCGCAGCTGGCGGGCGAGCCAGTCGGCGCGGCCGCCGTTCGGCGCCTGGCGGATGTCGAGTTGCAGGAAGTCGGACGACCCGGAGGCTGCCGCTGAGGGCGTATTGGACCTCTCCGATACACCCTCTTTGGATCTGTCCACCAGGCCATAGTGGCAGCACGCTGGTTCGCATGGACACCACCACGCAGGTCACCAGGAACGACCACCGCTACGTACACGGCTACTCAGCGCGCGAGGCCCGCCGCCTCGGCGACCAGGCGGACACGCTCGCGGCGCTGCTGCACGCGGGCACGGCCTACCCCGCGGGCAGCCGCGTCCTGGAGATCGGCTGTGGCGTCGGCGCCCAGACGGTGCACCTGGCCAGAGCGAGCCCGGGAGCGCGGATCGTCGCCGTCGACCGCTCGGCCGACTCGCTGGCCCAGGCCCGCGCCCGGGTCGCGGCCGAAGCGCCGACGGCGGACCAGGCGAACACGGCGGACACGGCCGTCGTCGTCGAGTGGCATGTCGCCGACCTGTTCGCTCTGCCGTTCGCCGAGGCGGAGTTCGACCATGTCTTCGTCTGCTTCGTGCTGGAGCACCTGCCCGATCCGGTGCGTGCCCTGGCCGTACTGCGGCGGGTGCTGCGGCCCGGCGGGACGATCACCGTCATCGAGGGCGACCACGGATCGGCGTTCTTCCACCCGGCGGGGGCGTACGCCCAGGCGGTGATCGACTGCCAGATCCGGCTGCAGGCCGCCGCGGGCGGCAACGCGCTGATCGGCAGGCAGCTCGCCCCGCTGCTGGCCGACGGCGGATACGAGGGCGTCGTGGTCCGCTCGCGTACGGTCTGGGCCGACAGCAGCAGGCCCGCGCTGGTGGAGGGGTTCACCCGCGACACCTTCATCGCCATGGTCGAGGCCGTCCGGGACGAGGCACTGGCCGCCGGTCTCGTCACCGCGGCCGACTGGGAGCGCGGGATCGCCGAACTGCGGCGCACCGCACGGGAGGACGGGGCCTTCCACTACACCTTCTTCAAGGCGGTCGCGGTGCGCGGGGAAGGACGGCCCGGCGGACGCCGGAAGGAGCCCGCCGGGTAGCCCCGAGGAGTACGCCCCCAGGCCAATACCCAGGTGAGGGCGGTCGGCCTACGATCAGTGGGTGGACACCACCCCGCGCCCGACGGACTCCGCGAAGGGACGCTCCGAGCGCCCCGGACCGCCGCCGCGGGAGCTGACGGTCGGCGCCCGGGTGGCCCCTTGGGTGTGCGGGGCCGCCGGGTTGGCGTTGCTCGCGCTGACGGGCAGATCACTGCTGGTGTTCCGGATGGGGCGCGGCATGGTCAGTCCACCGGCGTTGCTTCTGCTGGTGATCGTCATCGTGTGCGCCCTGCGAATGCTGCGCAGGCGGCCGCTGGCCGCTTTGGCGATGATGCTGGCCGCCGCGTTCGCCGCCGGGTGCGCGGCGCGGACCCCGGTGATCCCGCTGCTGGTGTTCCTGGCGATCGACATCGCCATCACCCGTATCGCGGCACGTGGTTCGCGCCGCACCTCGATTCTCGCCGTATCGATGGCACTCGGAGTGCTGGGCGCCTACGCGCTCGCGTGGGCGCTGTTCCAGCCGCAGCGGTACGACCTGCCGGTCGAGACGGCCATCGCGCTGACCGCGGTCATCGCCTGGCTGGTCGGCGACTCCATGGGGCAGCGGCGGGCACACGCGCAGGCGCTCAGCGCCCAGGCCACCGTGCAGGCGGTCACGGCGGAACGGCTGCGGATCGCCCGTGAGTTGCACGACATGGTCGCGCACAGCATCGGCATCATCGCGATCCAGGCGGGGGTGGGCAGCCGGGTGATCGACACCCAGCCCGCGGAGGCGCGCAACGCGCTGTCGGCCATCGAGGCCACCAGCAGGGAGACCCTCTCGGGGCTGCGGCGGATGCTGGGCGCGCTCCGGCAGGCGGACCCGGTGGCCGACGCGGACCCGGAAGCGGAAGCAACCGCCGAGCGGGGCGACGCCGCTCCGGGCCTCGCGGACGTCGAGCGGCTGGTGGCCAGGACCGGTGACGCGGGCGTACGGGTCGAGGTGCGGTGGCGGGGGGACCGCTCCCCGCTGCCACCGGACATCGACCTGTCCGCCTTCCGCATCATCCAGGAGGCCGTCACCAACGTGGTGCGGCACGCGGGCACCCCGTACTGCCAGGTGTCCGTCGACCGTGGGAAAGAGGAGCTGTCCATCGAGATCACCGACGACGGGAACGGACACGGCGAGAGCCGCCCCGTCCCGTCTCCCGGATACGGCATCTCCGGCATGCGTGAGCGCGTCGGGCTGCTGCACGGCGAGTTCAGCGCGGGTCCGCGGCCCGGCGGCGGCTTCCGTGTCGCGGCCCGGCTGCCGGTGCCGGAGGGGGTCCGATGACCGAGCCACTGGCCCCCGCGGCCGATCCGCCCGGCACTCCCACGACCGTCCGCGTCGCGCTCGCCGACGACCAGCCGCTGGTACGGGCCGGGCTGCGGGTGCTGATCGCCGACACCCCCGATCTGGAGGTCGTCGGCGAGGCCGGTACGGGCGCGCAGGCGGTCCAACTGGTCAGGGACCAACGGCCCGACGTCGTGGTGATGGACATCCGGATGCCGGGGATGGACGGCATCGAGGCCACCCGGATGATCACCGCGGGTCCCGAGGAGACCCGGGTCCTGGTGCTGACCACCTTTGACGACGACGACTACGTGTACGCGGCGCTGCGGGCGGGAGCGAGCGGGTTCCTGGTCAAGGACATGGCGCTGGAGGACATCCTGGCCGGGATACGGGTGGTCGCCGCCGGGGACGCGCTCATCGCGCCGAGCGTCACCCGCCGGCTGATCGAGGAGTTCGCCGGGCGGCCGGAACCCGAGCCCCCCACCACGCCACGCCGTACGGCCGACGGCGTCACCGAACGCGAGCGCGAGGTGCTGACCCTCGTGGGCCGCGGCCTGTCCAACACCGAGATCGCCGCGGAGCTGTCGATCAGCGTGGCCACCGCGAAGGCGCATGTGGCGCGGCTGTTCACCAAGCTCGACGCCCGCGACCGGGTGCATCTGGTGATCATCGCCTACGAGACGGGTCTGGTGCCGCCGCCCCGTTGAGGTCCGCGCCTCGCGCTATCGCTCCAGGGCGCGTTCGATACCGGTACGCACGAACGTCCGTGCCAGCCGGGCCCGTTCGACCCGCCAGAGCGGGTCGAACCGCCGTCGGGCGGCGCCGGGGCGGCCGTACCGGCGGTCGCGGATGTCGTGGACGACCGACGGCGGGGCGTCGAGTTCGGCCGTCAGCAGGTCGAGTGCCTCGCCTTTGGTGATGAGGCGTCCGTCCCGGAGGGTGACGGTGGCGCGGGCGACGGTGACCAGGCCGAGGTCCACCCAGACGTCGCGGAGCCAGTCGAGGCGCCGGGCGGCGGCCGGGTACCAGAAGCCGCGCAGTTCGGTGCGGATGAAGTCCGCGAGTTCCTCGTCGGTGACCGCGGGCAGCAGTTCGGCGGGCGGTGGACCGTACAGGCAGCGTCCGCCGAGGGCCAGTTCGCGGCGGCTGACCTCGGTCACGGTCCGGGCGAAGAGCTTCTGGTGGGCCCAGGTCACATGGCGGTGGCCGGTCTCCGGCAGGGTGGCGGTGGCGATGTAGGAGCAGTGCAGCTTGGCGGAGAGCGGATCGTCCCTGGTCAGCGCCCGGTGCAGGGTGCGCAGCCGGTCGCGCTGGGCGTCGGTGATGTCCTCGGCGACGACGGCGATCAGGTCCAGGTCGCTGCGGCCGGGCTGGAAGTCGCCGAGCGCCAGGGAGCCGTGCGCCCACAGGGCGACCAGCGGCAGCGCGTCGCGGACGTCGCCGACGAAGCGTTCCAGGAGGGCTTCGACGGCGGCGTCCTTCCCGGACTCGCCCTGGCGGTCGGGGTTTCCCGCGTCCTCGTCGTGAGCCATGACCGCGACTATCGCACGGCTGGTGGCGGGGCGGCAGGGCGTCTCAGGCCACGACGCGGCCGCGCAGGATGATGCGGGCGGGCCGGGACAGCACGGACGGGTCGAGGGTCGGGTCGCTGTCGTAGGCGACGAGGTCGGCGGGGCCGCCGTCGACCAGGCCGGGCAGGCCCAGCCAGGAGCGGGCCGACCAGGAGGCGGCGCCGAGCGCGGCCTCGGCGGGCAGTCCCGCCTTGAGCAGCCAGCCGATCTCGGACGCCACCGTGCCGGTGGGGAAGCTGTCGGTGCCCGCGAGGAGGGTGACGCCCGCTTCGTGCGCGGCGGCCACGTTGGGCAGCATGCCGTCCCACCCGGCCAGCCACCAGTCGCGGCGCGCGCTCGGCTCTTCCGCGCGCCTGCGGTCGGCGCCGGCCCCGAAGACGCTGAGGGTGGGGACGTACGCGGTGCCCTGGGCCGCCATCCGGTCGATGAGGCCGGGGTCGAGATGCATGCCGTGTTCCAGGCTGTCCGCCCCGGCCAGTACGGCGTTGCGGCAGCCGTCGCCGGTCTGGCAGTGCACGGCGACCCGTCCGCCGTCCGCGTGCACCGCCGCGACCACGGCGGTCAGCAACTCCAGGGGTACCGCGGGCTCGTCGGGCCGCCAGTCGCCGATCACCTTGCACCAGCCGGAGGACGCCCGTGCCTCCTCGACGGCCGCGGCCACCAGGTCCGCCTCGCTGACGTCCCGCCCGAAGCCGGGGAAGAAGCGGCCGGGGGTGGCCAGCCAGCGCCCGGCGGAACGGACCCGCGGCAGGTCCTCGGCCGCGTCCACCCAGTCGGGTATCCGGGCGGCGGAGCCGGGCGTGCGCACCAGCAGGACGCCCGCGTCCCGGTGGCCGAGCAGGTGCTTGCGCAGCATCTCGTCGCTGAAGGGCTGGTCCGTGCTCTCCGTGCCCGGGTGGGTGTGCGCGTCGACGAGGCCCGGCAGCAGCCAGCCGCCGTCCACCACGAGATCCGCTCCCGGCACCGGATCGGCCCGCAGCCTGTCCCCGTCGATCGCGAAGGTCCGCTCGACCCGCTCCGGCAGCACCACGCCCCGCACCTGGATCACCACAGGTGACCGCCTCCCTCGTCGCCGCGTCCCGCCACCGTATCGACCCGGTGGACCGTACGGATCAAGGCCGGGGAAAGGTCCGACGGGGAAAGGTCAGGCCGGGGAAAGGCCCAGCCGGAAGAGCGTCCGGCCCGGGAAAGCCGCGCGCCCCCGGCGGCCGTCGGACGGTTGCCGGGGGCGCTGGTGCGGGGACGGCCTACGTCGCGGTCCAGACGAAGGTCGCGGAACCGGTGTCGCCCACCGTGTTCCTGGCGGTGACCGTCACCGTGTAGGTGCCGGCCGAGGTGGCGGCGCCGGTGAACCGGCCCGCCCGGCTGAGGGAGATGCCCGGCGGCAGTCCCGTCGCGGTGTAGGTGGTGCCGGAGGCGGCGGCCGGGTCGAAGGCCCAGCCGACCGTGGCGTGCAGCGGGCTGCTCATGCCGTGCGGGTTCGGCACGTTGAGCGGTGCGGCCGTGGCGGCCGGTCCTGCGGCGGTCTCCTTGTCGGTGAGGGCGGCGGCGAGCGCGCCGTTGACCTGGGTCGGGACATTGAGGGTGCCGGTCAGCGGGAGGTTGCGCGAGGAGTCGCCGACCAGGATCTGGTAGTTGCCCGCCGCGGTCGTCCAGCCGTTGGAGGCAGTGTTCCAGTAGGCCAGGTCGTGCGTCGAGACCGTGAAGGTGACGGTCTGCGACTGACCCGGGTTGAGGGTGACGCGCTGGTAGCCGCGCAGTTGGTGCACCGGCTCGCCCGTGGACGCGGGGTCGCCGACATAGAGCTGCGCGACGTCGGTGCCCGCTCGTGACCCGGTGTTGGTCACCGTCGCGTGGACGGTGGCGTTACCGCCGGACAGCGCGCCGACCTGGAGGTTGCTGTAGCCGAAGCTCGTGTACGACAGCCCGTACCCGAAGGGGAAGAGCGGCGCGATGTTCTGTGCGTCGTACCAGCGGTAGCCGACCTTGAGGCCCTCGCTGTACTGCACCGTGCCGTTGGTGCCGGGCCACTGCGCCGGGGTGTTGGCGGGCACGTCGGCCAGGCTCTTCGGGAAGGTGACCGGCAGCTTGCCCGACGGGTTGACGTCGCCGAAGATCAGCGCCGCCATCGCCGTACCGATCTGCTGGCCGGAGTAGAAGCCCTCGAAGACGCCCGCGACCTGGTTCAGCCACGGCATGTTGATCGCCGAGTTGTTGTTGAGCACCACGATGGTGTGCGGGTTCGCCGCCGCCACCTGGGCGATCATGTCGTTCTGACTGGTCGTGCTGCCACCGTTGTTGGGCAGGTCGAGCGTGGTGGTGTCGTGCTCCTCGTTGCCGTAGTTGTCGCTGGCGAAGACGATCGCGACATCGGAGCTGCGGGCCAGTGAGACCGCCGACGGCAGATTGGTCGCGTCGTTGTACTGGACGGTGGTGCCGGTGCCCGCGACACGGTTCTGGATACCGGTGATCGGCCAGACCGTGCCGGAACTCGTCACCGTGGCGCTGCCGCCGCCGATGGACTGCACTCCCGCGCCGCCGTCCCAGCCGATCACCGCGATCGAGTGGGTGGTGGACGTGGACAGCGGCAGGATGCCGTTGTTCTTCAGCAGTACGGTGCCCTCCTCGGCGCCCTGGAGCGCCACGGCCACATGCGCCGGGGTGGTGACGACGGCGTCCCGTGAACCGGTGTGGGGCTTGTCGAACAGGCCGAAGGCGAACATCTGGGTGAGCAGCCTGCTCACCATGGTGTCCAGGGTGGCCTGCGAGACCGTGCCGTTGGCGACCGCCTGGGCGAGGAAGTCGGCGTAGAAATACCCGTTGGGCATCTCCACGGTCAGCCCCGCGTTGGCCGACTCGACCGTCGAGTGGGTACCGCCCCAGTCGCTGGTGACGAAGCCGCCGAAGTTGGCCTGCTGGTAGAGACCGACGTTGAGCAGCGCCGGGTTCTGGCAGGCGGGGATCGTGTTGACGATGCTGTAGGCGCACATCACGGCCGCCGGGGAGCTCTTCTGGATCGCCGTCTGGAACCCGGGCAGGTACATCTCCTGCAGCGTCCGGTTGTCGATGGTGACCGAGCCCGCCGGGTTCTCGATGTTGTAGACGGCCGCGTGCTTGGCCTCCGCCATCACGCCCTGGCTCTGGATGCCGGTGATGTCGGCGGCGGCCATCTGGCCGCTGAGATACGGATCCTCGCTGAAGGACTCGAACGACCGCCCCCAGCGCGGGTCGCGGACGATGTTCAGCGTCGGGCCGAGCGCCACCGCGACGCCCTTGCCCGCGAACTCCGCGCCGATCGCGGCGCCGTACTGCTGCTCCAGCGCGTTGTCGAAGGTCGCGGCGGACGCGTTGCCCGACGGCATCTGGGTCACACCGCCGAGCCCGTCACCGACGCCCGCCGGACCGTCGTGCAGCCCGACATCGGGGATGCACAGCGACGGGATGCCGGTGATGTTGCCGATGTACGGGGACGCGTTGTTGTTGCCGTGCAGGATGGAGACCTTCTGCGCCAGCGTCATCTGGGCCATGAGCTGCTGGACCCGGGTGGCGACCGGCGCGGTGGAACCGACCCACGGGCAGTCGCCGTTGCCGCCGCCGGGCGGCGGGGTGGTGGTGCCGCCGGGAGTCAGGACGGTGAACTCCCAGAGCGAGTAGCCCCATTGGGTGGCGCGCTGGGTGCCGTACAGCCGAACGTAGCGGCCGGTCGCGTTGAAGGTCAGATTCTCGGTGCCGCCGGTCCCGCTCGTCGTGGAGTACGCGTTGTTCCACGTGGAACCGTCGTCCGAGACCTGGATCTGGTACGCCTTGCCGTACGCGGCCTCCCAGATGAGCTGCGCGCCGCAGAGGGTCTGCGAGGAGCCGAGGTCGACCTGGAGCCACTGGGGGTCGGAGGCCGCGCTCGACCAGCGGGTGCCCGCGTTGCCGTCGAAGGCGGCCGAGGCGGGGGTGCCCGCGTTCTCGGTGGAGGACGCGGTGGCGGGCTTGTTGAGGGCGGCGGTGTTGGTGGCGCAGGTGGTGGGGGGTGGGGTGCCGGAGCCGCCGTAGACCTGGAACTCCCAGAGCGAGTAGCCCCATTGGGTGGCGCGCTGGGTGCCGTACATCCGTACATAACGGCCGGTGCCGGTGACGCTCAGCGTCTGGGTGCCGCCGGTGCCGGTGGTGGTCGAGTAGATGTCGTTCCAGGTGCTCGCGTTGTCCGAGACCTGGATCTTGAAGGCTTTGCCGTACGCCGTCTCCCAGTTGAGGACGACCTGGCTGATGGTCTGGCTGGAGCCCAGGTCGACCTGGAGCCACTGCGGATCGGCGGCCTGGCTGGACCAGCGGGTGCCGGTGTCGCCGTCGACGGCCGCGTTCGCGGTGAAGGCGTCCTGGACGGACGAGGCGGTCGCCGGTTTGCCCTGCGAGAGCAGCACCGGCGAGGCGGCGTGGGAGGAGGTCGGTACCAGCGACAGATACGCCGAGGCGATCAGTATCAGGGCCATGAGCAGCACCGCTTGCGGTGACCGCTCGATACGGAAACGTTTACGGCGTGCTGAGAGCCCTAGTGGGGTGAGGCTCATGTGTGCTCCTACGAGTCGGATGTGCGACTTGCGCCGACCCCGGTCTCTCTGCCGGGGCCGGCGCTGGTGCGTACGGAATTGGCTCGCTGTCTGAGAGCGCTCTCTGACCGACGTGATGTCTACGCCCGGGGAAAACGGCTGTCAAGATTTCGCGCAGCCGTGACCGAACGACACCGCTTTCTTCATCGCGGCCCCGCCCCGGGCGGCGTCTGACATGGCGCCAGGCGCGCGGAATCGGCATGACTTTCCGGTCGCATGGCCGCAGGATGACGTCAGGTCCGACGGACCGCCGGCGATACCGGCAATGCCCGTAATGTCAGTGACGTCAGAGAGGCGTACGACGAGTGACAGTTGAGGCCGTGACCGCGCAGGTGTCCGGAAACGCCCAGGGCGATGAGGGCGACGCACTCCTCCCCGCCACCCGCCGCGCGCTGCTGCACCGGGTCGCCGTGGAGCAGTCCAGGGGGCGCGCGCCCTCCACGGTGGGAGCGGTGGTGCGCGAGGGGCGGTTGGTGTGGAGCGGCGCCCGCAGCATGATCGAGGGGCACGCGCCGGACACCGACACGCAGTACCGGATCGGCTCGCTCACCAAGACCTTCGCCGCCGTGCTGGTGATGCGGCTGCGGGACGAGGGGCTGCTGGAGCTGGGCGACCGCCTGGACCAGCACCTGCCGGACGCGGACCTGGGCGCGGGTGCCGGGGCGGGCGCGGCGGACGGGGTGGGGGCCGTGACGATCCGCCAACTGCTCGCGCACACCTCCGGACTGGCCTCCGAGACGCCGGGCCCCTGGTGGGAGCGGACACCCGGCGGTCTCCGCCCCGAGCTGGCAGACGTGCTCGGCGACGCCCCGTACAAGCATCCGGGCGGGAGCCGCCACCACTACTCCAACCCCGGCTTCGCCCTGCTCGGCGCGCTGGTGGAGAAGGTGCGCGGGATGCCGTGGGGTGAGGCGCTGCGCGCCGAGGTGCTCGATCCGCTGGGGATGCCGCGGACGTCCCTGCACCCGCAGTCCCCGCACGCCGGGGGCTTCGCGGTGCACCCGTGGGCGGATGTGATGCAGCCGGAGGTCGTCCAGGACACCGGGCGGATGGCGCCCGCGGGCCAACTCTGGTCGACCGCCGGGGACCTGGCGCGCTGGGCGGCGTTCCTGGCGGCCGGGCACGAGCGGGTGCTCGGCGCGGCGAGCGTGGCGGAGATGCGCACCCCGGCCGCGCCGCCGGACGACACCGATCCGGAGGGCGGCTACGGCCTCGGCCTGCAGCTCCTGCGCCGCGGCGGCCGTTCGCTGGCCGGTCACACCGGCTCGATGCCCGGTTTCCTGGCCGCTATCTGGGTGAGCGTGGAGGACGGCGTCGGCGCGATCGCGCTGGCCAACTGCACCTCGGGGCCCGCGATCAGCACGCTGGCGGCCGATCTGCTGGCCCTCACCGCGGACTCCGAACCCGGACTTCCGGCGCCCTGGCGCCCGGCCGACCGGCTGGACCGCGACCTGCTCGCACTGGCCGGACCCTGGTACTGGGGCACCACCCCGTACGCCCTGCGGGTGCGCGACACCGGCGAGGTGTCGCTCGGCAGACTGACCGGCCCAGGTGGTCGCGCCTCGCGCTTCCGCGCCGAGCCGGACGGCACCTGGACCGGTCTTGAGGGGTACTACGCGGGCGAGACGCTGCGCGCGGTCCGCCGTGCGGACGGCAGCGTCAGCCATCTCGACCTGGGCTCCTTCGTCTTCACACGCGAGCCGTACGATCCCGCTGCCCCGGTACCCGGCGGCCTCGACCCGCAGGGATGGCCGGGGCGCTGACGCCGGGGCGCGGGGCGGCGGAGTCGCCCTGGGTGCCGTGGTCGGGGGCCGCCGTCGTGGGTGTGCCGCCGTCCGCGACCGCGGCGGTGGCCCTGCGCGTGTCTGGCCTGCCGCTGTCCTCGGTCGCGGTCGCGGTCGTGGGCACACCCGCCCCGTCCGCGACCTGCGTGCCGCCGTCCTTCGGCTGTCGCGGCCGCCGGTCGCGCAGCAGGACGGCGGCCAGCGCCGTGGCGGCGGCGAGCAGGGCCGCGGCGACCAGGAAGGCGAGGTGGTAACCGCTGGTCAGGGCGGCGGGCAGGCGTTGGCCCGCGGCGAGCCGGTGGTCGGTGCGGGCACTGGCCAGGGCGGCGAGTACGGCCAGGCCGAGTGCGCCGCCGATCTGCTGGGCGGTGTTGAAGACGCCGGAGATCAGCCCGGAGTCGGCCGGGGTGGCGTCGGACATGCCCAGCGTCATCAGCGACGGCATGGCCAGGCCGAAGGCGACACCGAAGACCAGGGTCGCGGGCAGCACGTCGACCGCGTAGGAGGCGTGCGCCGAGGGCGCCCTGGCCAGCAGCAGGAAGCCGCCCGCGAAGAGCGCGAGGCTGGGCAGCAGCACCGCCCGCTGTCCGAAGCGCGCGCCGAGCCGGGCGGACAGCACCAGCGACATCACGCCGATGACGACGCCGGTCGGCGCGATCGCCAGCCCGATCCGCAGCGGGTCGTAGCCGAGCACCCGCTGCAGGTAGAGCGTGGTGAGGAACTGGAAGCCGAAGCCGCCCGCGACCATCACCGCCAGCACCAGGTTGGCGCCGCTGACCATCCGGGAGCGGAACAGCCGCAGCGGCATCAGCGGCTGGGCCGCCCTGGTCTGCCGGAACAGGAAGGCGGCCAGCAGGACGGCGGACAGTGCCGCGAACCCGGCGGTGTGGGCGGACGCCCAGCCGTGGTCGGTGGTGCCGACGATGGCGTAGACGCCTAGCATCAGCGCGGCGGTGACCAGCACCGCGCCGGGGACGTCCGCGCTGCCGCCGCCTGACCGCGCCGAGGCCCCGGCGGCCCCAGCGGCCCCAGCGGCCCCGGCGGCCCTCGCGGGCCGGTCGTCGGGGAGCAGCCGCAGGCTGAGGACGGCCGCGGCGGCGCCGATGGGGAGGTTGACGAAGAAGATCCAGTGCCAGTTGAGGGCCTGGGTCAGGATGCCGCCCGCGACCAGGCCGAGCACACCGCCCGCGGACTGCACGAAGCTGTAGACGCCCAACGCCCGTGCCCGGCCCGAGGAGTCGGGGTAGAGCGCGATGACCATGCCGAGGCTGACGGCGGAGACCATCGCACCGGCCGCGCCCTGGACGAAGCGGGCGGCGATCAGCAGCCCCGCCGAGTCCGCGAAGCCGCACAGGAGCGAGGCGACGGTGAACGCGATCAGCCCGGTGACCAGGACGCGGCGGCGCCCGAGCAGATCGCCGAGCCGGCCGGAGAGCAGCAGCAGACCGGCGAAGGCGATCAGGTAGGCGTTGACCACCCAGGCCAGGGTGGACTGGGAGAAGCCCAGGTCACCCTGGATGGACGGCAGTGCGACGGTGACGATCGTGCCGTCCAGGATGATCATCAGGGTGCCCGCGCTGAGGACGGCGAGGGCCGCGCCGCGCGAGCCGGTGCGCCGGCCGGGGCGGCCCTGCGGGGAACGGGGTGCGAAGAGTGCGCGCAATGGCATGACAGTCGCCTCCTGGCGGATGGGGTGCCAAGAGAGACCGTAGCAGATGGTTTCGTTGCAGACTATCTTTTACGGTCCTACGCGTCTGAGCTGCGCCGAAGCGCGCGGCCCCGCCCGCTCACTTCCTCGACTGCCGCGGGCGGCGCACCCCCTGCGAGCCGTCGCTGACCTCGGCGGGGGTGGCGAGATGGCCGGTGGCCAGCCGGTTCAGGGCGGCGACGAACGCGTCGCGCTCCTGCTCGGGCAGTGCGCCGAGCACGTCGCCGTGCACGCGGTTGACGATGGCCTGCCCCGCGGCAACCACCTCCTTGCCCGCCGGTGTGACCTTGATGATCCGGGCCCGGCGGTCGGTCGCGGACGGCACGCGTTCGGCCAGCCCCGCTCGCTCCAGATGGTCCACGGTGACCACCATCGTGGTCTTGTCCAGGTCGGACAGCTCCGCGAGCTGCGCCTGTGTCCGCTCGGCCTGCAGCGCGTGCGCCAGCACGCAGTGGGCGCGCGGCGTCATGTCGATCTCCGCCAATGCGGCCGACATCTGGGTGGTCAGCACATGGGCGGTGTGCTGCAGCAGGAACGACACATCGGTGGTCATGGGTCGAGACTAACAAAAAGGTCTACTACGGGATTGTTCGGCGACGGACCTATCTGCCGAAAATCCGTGGTCACGGTGAGTGTTCCACGTGAAACACTCGCGCAGGTGGCCGAGGGGCGGCCGGTGACAACGGGTGAGGGAGCATCGCGGTGGGGCGTCTGCACATCTTCGACATGGACGGGACGCTGCTGCGCGGTTCGTCGGCAGGGATCCAGATCGCCCGTGAGATGGGGCTGGTGGCCGAGTTCCAGGAGCTGGAAGCGGCGCTGCTGCGCGGGGTGATCGACCCGGTCGGCTACGCGGAACGCGCGTACGCGATGTGGTCCACGCTCACCGAGCACCAGGTGACGGCCGCCTTCGACGGTTCGCCCTGGCTCACCGGCATCCGTGAGGTCTGGGCCGACATCACGGCCCGCGGGGAGCACTGCGCGGTCATCTCGCTCTCGCCCAGCTTCTTCGTGACCCGGCTGCGCGCCTGGGGCGTCCACCAGGCCCGCGCCTCGGTCTTCCCCGAGGTCCCCTTCACCTCCGAGGCCCGGCTCGACCCCGCCGGGATACTGGTCCCCGAGTCCAAGGTGAGCATCGCCGACGAGCTGTGCGCGCTCTACGGTGTCGGCCGGGCCGACTGCGTCGCGTACGGGGACTCGCTCTCCGACACCGCGCTGTTCGCAGCGGTCCCCGTCTCGGTCGCGGTGAACGGCGACTCCCACGTCAGCGGCCTGGCCACCCACGCGTACGCGGGCGGTGACCTGCGCGAGGCGTACGCCCTGGTCGCCGGGGACTGACCGCGCACGACCCGCGACACAATGTGAGCCGATCGATCCTACGCGCATCGGTTTCCCCGTTTACGGTGCTTCCGGCTATTCGTCCCGCCCGTCTTTCCCTCATGGCACGCTCACTCAGCACTACGCGCGAGCGCACAAGGGATCGACGGGAACGACGACCGGGAGTTCGGGGCCACGTGATCATGGATGCCAAGACCACCGCCTCTGCCAGCACTTCTGCGAGCGCCGCCTCGCCGCCCTCCGCCACACCCCCGCCCGAGGCGTCCAAACCCTCGCCTGAGGCGCCCCCCTCCGCGTCTCAGGCGTTCACTTCCCCGCTGGCCGCCGCTCCCACGGCGGCGCCGCCCTCCCCGGACGCGTATCTGATCAGCCGCACGCTGGAGGAGATCACCCCGGTCGCGGACCGGGCCACCTCGTACTTCTACGCGCTGCTCTTCATCCGCCACCCCGAACTGCGCGAGCTGTTCCCGGCGGCGATGGACGCCCAGCGCGACCGCATACTCAAGGCCCTGCTCACGGCCGCCGACCATATCGACGACCCGGCGGCGCTCACCACCTTCCTGTCGCATCTGGGCCGCGGGCACCGCAAGTACGGCACCCGCTCCGAGCACTACCCGGCCGTCGGCGAGGCACTGCTCGGCTCGCTCGCCCGGTACGCCTCCGCCGTGTGGACCCCGCAGACCGAGGCGGCCTGGGTGCGGGCGTACACCGCGATCTCGCAGATCATGATCGACGCCGCCGCGGCCGACGAGCAGCACGCGCCGCCCTGGTGGCAGGGCGAGATCGTCGGCCTCGACCACCGCACCTCGGACGTGGCGATCGTCACCGTACGGCCCGACCAGGCGTATCCCTTTCTCGCCGGGCAGTACGCGAGCGTCGAGACCCCGTGGTGGCCGCGGGTGTGGCGGCACTACTCTCTCGCCTCGGCGCCGCGCGACGACGGGCTGCTCACCTTCCATGTGCGGGCCGTCCCCGCGGGCTGGGTGAGCAACGCGCTGGTCAACCACGCCCGGCCCGGGGACGTGATCCGGCTCGGGCCGCCCGCCGGGTCCATGGTCGTGGACCACACCACCGACGACGGCCTGCTCTGCCTGGGCGGCGGCACCGGTATCGCCCCCATCAAGGCGCTGGTCGAGGACGTGGCCCGGTACGGCCGGCACCGCGCGGTCGAGGTCTTCTACGGCGCCCGGCACACCCATGACCTCTACGAGCTCGACACCATGCTGCGGATGCAGCGCGCCCACTCCTGGCTGTCGGTGCGCACGGTCGTCTCCGACACCCCCAGGGACGCGCTGACCGGGCCGCTGCCGGACGCCGTAAGGGAGTTCGGGCCGTGGGAGGCGTTCGACGCGTATCTGTCGGGGCCGCCCGGCATGGTCCGCAGCGGCGTGGACACCCTGGTGCGGATCGGGATGCCGACCCACCGGATCCGGCACGACCTGGCGCAGGAGCTCGCCCCGACGGATTAGGGCCGCCGAGGCCCCCTGGGAGCGCCGCGGCCGTCAGCCCAGGTCGGAGCCGAGCAGCCCGAGCACGCCCTCGATGTTCGCGTCCAGGTAGTGCCGCAGGGTCAGCGGCACGATGCCGACCGAGGCGATGCCCATCCTGCTGAACGGCACGCGCACCACCTCGTACTCGCCGCAGGGCTCGTCGATCTCGGGCCCGTGCCGCCGGTCCAGGTCGATCGACTCCAGCCGGCACACGAAGAAGTACTGGATCTTCACGCCGTGCGAGCCGTCGTCCGCGATGTGCTCGGTGGTGTCCACGAAGGCCGGGACCACGTCCGAGACCTTCGCGCCCAGCTCCTCGTCGACCTCGCGGTGCATCGCCGCGACGATGCTCGCGTCGTCGTCCTCGACACCGCCGCCGGGGGTGATCCAGTACGGGGCGAGGCCGGGCTTGGTGCGCTTGATCAGGATGAGACGGTCACCGTCGAGCACGAGGGCGCGAGCGGTGCGCTTGACCACCGGCCGGGTGGTGGGGCTGTCATGCGTGTCCGGGGGCATGCCAGAGATCTGCCGCACGGCGGGGGGCGGCAAACTTGCCCGCCCCCGCGAATCCGCCCCGACCGGCCAGGTCACACCGCCTCCGCCGCCTCGTCCAGCGCACTCAGCACATCGGCCACGATGTCCTCCGCGTCCTCGATGCCCACCGAGAAGCGGATGAAGCCGTCCGGCACGGCGTCGCCGCCCCAGCGGGCCCGGCGCTCCGCCGTGCACTGCACACTGCCGAAACTGGTGGCCTCCGACGTCAGGCGCAGCGCCGCCAGGAAGCGTTCGGCGTGCGCCTTGCCGGGCAGCGTGAAGGACACCACACTCCCGAAGCGGCGCATCTGCGCGGACGCCACCTCGTGCGCGGGGTCGCCCGGCAGCCCGGGGTGCCGTACGTCCGTCACCTCGGGGCGCTTGAGCAGTTCGCCCGCCAGCGCCAGGGCGTTGGCCGCCTGCCGGTCCACCCGCAGCGACAGGGTGGCCAGCGACCGGTGCGCCAGCCATGCCTCCATCGGGCCGGGGATGGCGCCCACCGTCTTGCGCCACTGCTTCACCCCGGCGGCCAGCGCGGCGTCGCGCGTGGTGACGTAGCCGAGCAGCAGATCGCCGTGGCCGCTGAGCGCCTTGGTGCCGCTGGCCAGCGAGAAGTCCGCGCCGAGCGCCAGCGGGCGCTGGCCCAGCGGGGTCGCCAGGGTGTTGTCGACCGCGACCAGCGCGCCCGCCGCGTGCGCGGCGTCGGCCAGCCGCCGGATGTCGCACACGTCGAGGCCCGGGTTGGACGGCGTCTCCAGCCACAGCAGCCGTACGCCCTCCAGCGCCGCGAGCTGCGCGTCGCCCGCGGTCGGTGCCAGCCGTACCGTCACGCCGTACGACTCCAGCCGCTCCTGGAGCGAGCGGGTCGCCTGGTAGCTGTCGGACGGCAGCAGCACGGTGTCACCGGCCCGCACCTGCGACAGCAGCACCGCCGAGACGGCGGCCATGCCAGAGGCGAAGGCGAGCGTGGTGGCCGCCGGGTCGCCGGGGCACTCCAGCTCGGAGATCGCCTCCTCCAGCCGGTGCCAGGTCGGGTTCTCGTCCCGCCCGTAGGTGTAGGGCCCGGTGGCCTCACCGGGCAGGTGGTAGTGCGAGACGAAGACCGGCCCCGGCAGCGACGGCTCGTACGCCGTCGCCGGGGGCCGCCCGGCGTGCACGCTGCGGGTGCTGTCGCCGGTGGAGCGGGTGGAACCCGTGGAGCCTGTGGTGCCGGTGGAGCCTGCCGTGCTGTTGGAGCCGTGCGCGCTGCCGGGGGAGCCGCCCGTCACTTGTCGTCCGGGAGGATGACGTGCAGCGCCCAGGACACGATGCTGATGATCAGGCCGCCGACGACCGCCGTCCAGAAGCCGTGGACATGGAAGTTGAGGCTGAGTTTGTCGGCCAGCCACGAGGTGAGGAGCAGCATCAGGGCGTTCACGACGAGCGTGATCAGCCCGAGGGTGAGGATGAACAGCGGGAAGGACAGGACCTTCACGATCGGCTTGACGAGCCAGTTCACGACGCCGAAGACGAGCGCGACGAGGATCAGGGTGAGCGTCTTGTGCCAGGTGCTGTCCCCGGTGAGCGTGATGTCCTTTATGAGCCAGATGGCCACACCGAGGGCACCGGCGTTGGCCAGGGTCTTGACGATGAAGTTCTTCATGGTGTGATCGTCGCAGAACTCATCCACCAGGCAAGAGACCGGACAAGGGAGAACTGATGAAGGTGTTCCGGCTGGACGACCTCGACGCGGAACGGGCCGCCAACGAGGGTGCCTATCTGCGTTTCCTGCGCGAAAGCACCATGTCGGCCGGCCTCTACGCGCTCAAGGCCGGGGAGACGGACCCGCAGCAGCCGCACGCCCAGGACGAGATCTACCTCGTGGTGAGTGGCCGCGCCTCGATCACCGTGGGGGAGGAGACGACCACGGTCGCCCGCGGCAGCGTCGTCTGGGTACCGGCCGGGACCCCGCACCGCTTCCACCACATCACCGAGGACCTCAGGGTCATGGTGGTCTTCTCACCCCCGGAACCCTAAGGGTGCGTTCAGGGTCGCATCCGGTGCCCGGGGCCTCCGCACGGCGCACCTGTGGCCCTACAGTCGAAGTATCGACGGAACGCCGTACACGGGAACGAAGGAGAGTTCGGACGCCATGGAGAATCTGCTGAAGGGCCTGCCCTGGTGGGTCAAGTGGATCGGTATCCCGGTCATCGCGCTGGTCGTCTTCAGCAGCCTGATCGGCATGATCGTGGGCCTGCTGTTCAAGGCGCTGGTGTTCGTCGCGCTGGTCGGCGGACTGATCTACGTCGTGAAGCGCGTCACATCCTCGTCCGACTCGGGTTCGCGGCGCGACTGGTGACGCGGGCGGGCCGCGCGCCCGCCGCCTCCCACGTCCGACCGCCGGCTACCTGCCGTGGCGGCGACGCCCCCGGGTGCCGCCGCCGGCCGCCGCCCCGACCGCGTTCCCGGGGTGGCGGTCGGCGCTCACCACGAGCGCCGCCAGCGCCGTCGTCAGCGGCACCGACGCCACCAGGCCGATGCTGCCGACCAGGGTCCGTACGATCTCCTCCGCCACCAGCTCGCTGCTCGCCACCCGCAGCACACCGCTGTGCGCGATCGAGAAGAGCAGCAGCAGCGGCAGCGCGGCGCCCGCGTACGCCATCACCAAGGTGTTGACCACCGACGCGATGTGGTCGCGGCCGATCCGCATGCCCGCTCCGTACAGCTTGCGCCAACTGGCGCCCGGGTCGGCGTCCTTGAGCTCCCACACCGCCGAGGTCTGGGTGACCGTCACGTCGTCGAGCACGCCGAGCGAGCCGATGATGACGCCCGCCAGCAGCACGCCCTTGATCTGGATGTCCGGGTAGAGGGTGTGGATCAGCCCGGTCTCGTCCGAGGTGTTGCCGGTCAGATGCGCCCAGGAGATGAAGACCGAGCCCAGCAGGCCGATCAGGAACAGCGAGCACAGGGTGCCGATCACGGCCACCGACGTACGGGCGTTGACCCCGTGGCACATGTAGAGCGCGATCAGCATGATCGCGCTGCCGCCGACCACCGCCACCAGCAGCGGATCGTCGCCGTGCAGGATCGCCGGGAGGATGAACAGCGTCAGGATCGCGAACGACACCGCCAGCGCGATCAGTGCCATCAGCCCGCGCATCCGCCCCACCACGATCACCGCGAGCGCGAAGATCCCGGCGAGCAGCGCCAGCGGGAACCCGCGGTCCACATCGGTCACCGAATACCGCAGGCCCTGGGGCGCGTCGGGCGCGTACGCCAGCACCACGCCCTCGCCGACGGTGTAGCGGCGGGTCTGGTCCGGCTGCACGATCTCGGTGAACGTCTTGCCCTTGTCGGGCCCCGACGCGATCTCGATGGTGGCCTTCTGGCAGTCGTCGCGGGTCCGGCCGCCGGCCGCCGAAGTGGACGGCGCCGCGCCCGCCGCCTTGCACGACACCTCCACGAGCCGGGTGACCTTGCCCTGCCGGGTCTGCTGGTCGAAGCCCACCCCGGACCGCGCGTGGCCGGGCGCACCGCCCGGCCACAGCAGCACGAGACCCGCAAGCACCGCGACCGCGAACGGCACCAGCACCGCGGCGATCACCTTGCGCAGATGCTTCGAGACCGGTGGCACCGGGCCGTGGGCATGGCTGTGCCCGTGGGTGTGCCCATGCGACTGTCCGTGCCCAGGCACGGGGGCGGGCGCGGGCCCGGTCGCCTGCGCGTGGGTCGGCGGCCGGTACGGCGCCTGGCCGGGGACGGGGTGCTGACCATGAGGTTCGGGTGCCACCGGCCGATCATCGCAAGGGCCACTGGTGTGTGTCGCGGGTCAACCGCTACCGTGGGGCCACCTTTGCAAACGCGGGAGCTCGGAGCACCGGGCTGAGAGGGCGCTGGATCGCTGACGCGACAGCTGCGCCGACCGCTGAACCTGTTACCGGGTAATGCCGGCGTAGGGAGTGGGTCTCATGACCATGCAGGATGCACGCACGCCTGGAATCGGCGACGGCGACAGTGACGCCGCCGCCGTCCGCGACATCGGCTGGCACAAGTCGTACGTCATCGGGTCACGGCCGGACCTGCGGGTCCCGGTCCGGCAGGTGCACCTCACCAACGGCCGCGACGTGACGCTGTACGACACCTCCGGCCCGTACACCGATCCGTCCGTGGACACCGACGTCCGGCGCGGGCTCGCCCCCGTCCGGGAGAACTGGATCATCGCCCGCGGCGACACCGAGGAGTACCCCGGCCGCCCGGTCCGCCCCGAGGACGACGGCCTCAAGCACACCTCGCCGCGCGGCGGGCTGCGCAACCTCGACGCCGTCTTCCCCGGCCGCCCCCGGCTCCCCCGCCGCGGCCGCCCCGGAGCGCCCGTCACCCAACTCGCGTACGCCCGGCGCGGCGAGATCACCCCGGAGATGGAGTACGTCGCGCTGCGCGAGAACGTCTCCCCCGAGGTCGTCCGCGACGAGATCGCCGCGGGGCGCGCGGTGCTGCCCGCCAACGTCAACCACCCGGAGATCGAGCCGATGATCATCGGCAAGCGATTCCTGGTGAAGGTCAACGCGAACATCGGCAACTCCGCGGTCACCTCCTCCATCGAGGAGGAGGTCGAGAAGATGACCTGGGCCACCCGCTGGGGCGCCGACACGGTCATGGACCTCTCCACCGGCCGCAACATCCACACCACCCGCGAGTGGGTGCTGCGCAACTCCCCCGTCCCGATCGGCACCGTCCCGCTCTACCAGGCCCTGGAGAAGGTCGACGGCCGCGCCGAGGAACTGACCTGGGACATCTACAAGGACACGATCATCGAGCAGGCCGAGCAGGGCGTCGACTACATGACGGTCCACGCCGGCGTGCTCCTGCGCTACGTGCCGCTCACCGCCCGCCGCAAGACCGGCATCGTCTCCCGCGGCGGCTCGATCATGGCCGCCTGGTGCCTGGCCCACCACCGCGAGAACTTCCTCTACGAGAACTTCGAGGAGCTCTGCTCCATCCTCGCCTCGTACGACGTCACGTACTCCCTGGGCGACGGCCTGCGCCCCGGCTCCATCGCGGACGCCAACGACGAGGCGCAGTTCGCCGAACTGCGCACCCTCGGCGAGCTGAACACCATCGCCAAGCGGCACCACGTCCAGACCATGATCGAGGGCCCGGGCCACGTCCCGATGCACAAGATCAAGGAGAACATCGACCTCCAGCAGGAGATCTGCGAAGAGGCCCCCTTCTACACGCTGGGCCCGCTCACCACCGACGTCGCCCCCGCCTACGACCACATCACCTCCGGCATCGGCGCCGCCATGATCGCCTGGTGGGGCACCGCGATGCTCTGCTACGTCACCCCCAAGGAACACCTCGGCCTCCCCGACCGCGACGACGTCAAGACCGGCGTGATCACCTACAAGATCGCCGCCCACGCCGCCGACCTCGCCAAGGGCCACCCCGGCGCCCAGGACTGGGACGACGCCCTCTCCGACGCCCGCTTCGAATTCCGCTGGGAAGACCAGTTCAACCTCGCCCTCGACCCCGACACCGCCCGCTCCTTCCACGACGAGACCCTCCCCGCCGAACCCGCCAAGACGGCCCACTTCTGCTCGATGTGCGGGCCGAAGTTCTGCTCGATGAAGATCTCCCACGACATCCGCCGCGACCACGGCGGCACCCAGGACGAGATCGAGTCCGGCATGGCCGAGAAGTCCCGCGAGTTCGCCGCCGCGGGCAACCGTGTGTACCTGCCGCTGGCGGACTGACCGGGCGACCGGGCGGCTTCCGCGTCATGGGAGCTGCCCGGGCCCGCGCGCTGTTCATGCCGCGGTGGTGGTGCGGAATATGGGCCAGCAGACCTCGGTGTGCCAGTGGGTGGGGTCGGGGGTGTGGTGGGGGCCGGTGAGGTAGTACTCGCGGAGGGGGCCGGTGACGGCGAGGGCGTGGCGGGCGACGTAGGTGGCGAGGGTGCCGTAGGCGCGGTCGATTTCGGTGGGGGGTCCGTGGTGGTGGATCACGGCGAGTTCGGCCGGGGGGACGTGGAAGGGCTCGACGCGGCCGAGGGGGCGGACGGGGCCGTCGGTGGGGACGAAGACGGTGGCCCGGCCGCGGTGGTGGGTGAACAGTTCGTCCGCGTACACGCCGCCCGCGTGGCCCGTCTCCCGTAGTCCCTGGCCGGCGAGGGTCGCGAAGAGCTCGCCGAGGGCGCCCTGGAACCAGGTCGCGGCGTCCTGGGCTTCGACCGTCGCCGTGATGGCCGCGGCCGGGACCGCGGCGACGCTGCGCAGTTCGATCGCGGGGGCGTCCCCGGGCGCGGGCGGCGTCAGCAGGTCCTGGAGTGCCGCGACCGCCCGCTGGGTGCGGCCGAGTTCGTGGTTCAGCCGGTCCAGGTGGGCGCTGATGTGCCGGTTGCGGGTGGCCACGTCGGAGGCGGCCAGGACGGTCCTGATCTCTTCCAGCGGCATCCCGAGGTCCCGGAAGCGGCGTACGACCTGGGCCGTGGGGATCTGCTCGGGCGAGTAGCGCCGGTACCCGGTGTGCGGGTCGACGTCGACCGGTTCCAGCAGCCGGATCTCGTGGTAGTGCCGCAGGGTCTTGACGGTCATGTGGGTGGCGCGGGAGAAGTCGCCGATCGACAGATAGCTCGTCACCCGTCGATTGTGCGGTCTCCCCCCACGGGAGAGTCCGGGGAGACCTGGTGCCTTGACCCTCCCGCGACGGCCGCCCCGAGCGTGGTGCCCGCGGCCGGATCCCGGCCGCCGATCGCACACCCACCAGCACACCCACCAAGGGAGTTGGCCCACCATGCAGCACATCACCACCGACGTCGACCGGACCGTACGCCGCTACGTGGCCGTCTGGAGCGAGCCGGACGCCGCCGCCCGCCGAAGCGCCGTCGCCGAGTTGTGGACGCCGGACGGCGTCGAGTTCGTCGAGGGCGCCCGCTTCCGCGGACACGACGGCCTCATGGACCGCGTCTCGGAGGCGTACACGCTGTTCGTCGCCTCCGGCGACTACCACGTCACCCACGACGGCCATGTCACCGTCCACGGCGACGACATGGTCGTGCTCACCCTCCAGCTGACATACGCCAAGGGCCCAAGGACCGGCGAAGTGGCCTGGGCCGCACGGGCCTTCCTCGTTCTGGACGGCGACGGCCGTATCGCGCGGGACTACCACCTGACCGTCCAGCCGCTGCCGCAGGCGTAGCGCCGGAACCGCCCCAATGGTCTGGGCCACTCGCCGTATGCTCAGGGGCTCGACGGGATGGGGTGGCCCAGGGGGAGGGGTGGGGGGAGATGGCGGCGCGGGGCGGGCGGGATGTGGAGGCTGCTCTCGCTGTGTACACCGTCGTCGCCGAAGGGGGCCGGCTCGGGGTGGCGGAAGTGGGGCTGGCGGCCGGGCTCGACGGGGGGCGGGGCGAGGCGGGGCTGCGGACGCTGCGGGAGTTGGGCTTGGTGCGGGTCGTGGGCGGGCGGGTGGAGGCCGTCGACCCGGACGCGGCGCTCGCCGCGGCGATGGACACGTATCTGTCGGACGCCGCCGCCCATCTGGAGAGCGCCCGGGAGTGGCGGGACACGACGCAGGCGCTGCTGACGGTGTTCCGGCCCGCGGCGGCGGGGCTGCGCGAGCACGTGGTGGTCGAGGAGTACGAGGACCCGGAGAGCCGGGCCGGGGCGCTGGCGGATCTGGAGGCCACTACGCGGGACACCTCCGACGCGCTGCACCCGGGGGCGATGCCGGAGGACATGGGCGTGCTGGTCCGGGCGCTGGAGATGGACGCGGTGCTGGTGCGGCGCGGTGTACGGCTCCGCGCGCTGTACCGGCAGGCGCTGCTCCAGGTGCCGCGGTACAACAAGTACCTGCACGACCTGTCGGACGCGGGCGTCGATGTGCGCGTCATCGACCACGGGGCCCACGACCTGCTGGTCTACGACCGGCACACCGTCGTACTGCCCGGTGTGCCCAGCCGGCGGGCGACGTCGATGACGCTGGTGCGCGGCGCGGTGCTGGTGCGGTCGTACGCGGCGCTGTTCGAGGACTACTGGCTGCGCGGGAAGCCGCTGGACGTCGCCGGTGCGGGCGTGCGGTCGGGGGAGCTCGAACTGAGCGACCAGGAGCGGGCGATCATCCGGCTGATGGCACTGGGGCTGAGCGACGACAGGATCGCCAGGACGCTGGGCATCGCCCGGCGTACGGTACAGCGGGTGATGAGCAAGCTCATGGAACGGCTGCAGGTGTCCACCCGCTTCGAGGTCGGCATCCGGCTGGCGCGGTCGATCGACATGACCGACCTCTAGGGCGGGTTCCGACCGCCGGACCGACCGCCGGACCGCCTGCCGGACGGGCGGCCCCACCGGCGGCGGACCGCAGGCCCGGTCCGGCCGCGGCGTGCCGCCGTCCCTTCGGCCCCATCCGTCCCGCGGGCGGCTGTCGCAGTTGAGACACGTCCCTAACTGGACACGGAGCCGTTGCCCGGCGGTCCGCCGTGTCCGCGGCCGAGCTGAACATCGGATGAATCCGCAGGTCAGCGCGGTGCGCGGCGAGTCGGACGAGCGTGCGAAGACCCGCCCCCAGAGGCAAGCGGAATCGCGTACGCGCAGGTCAGGGCGGTACTGCGGGTTGGTTGACAGTCCCGCGGCCCACGGCACACGATCGAAGGGTAAACGCCCCGTCGCCGTAGGTGAGTTGACGCGTCGGGACACCTTCGGGGGAGAAGCGAGGGGACCGCAGTTGGACGACGAGCCGCCACTGATCCAGGAGTTCCTTCGCCAGGCCCGCAAGGGGTACACCGGGCTGCCCGAGCCGATCACCGGGCATACCGGTCACCGGCCTTCCGGGCTGAGCCAGTTCGCGGTGGCCGAGCGGCTGGGCATCTCGACCCGGCTGTACCAGGACTGGGAGGCCGCCTGCCGGCCGATCCCCGTACAGCGGCTCGACGGACTCGCGGAGGCGCTCGGGCTGGACTCGCGGCGGCGTGACGAGCTGTGGTTCATCGTGACCGGCGGCTATCCGCCGCGCGGGCCGAGCCGTCCCGACCCCGACGCGGTGAGCGGCTGGACGTCGTATCTGCACGCGCTGCCGCTGCCCGCGCTGGCGGTCGACGGCACCTGGCGGGTGCTGGAGTGCAACGACGCCTGGCGGCAGCTCTTCGAGCCGGTGGGCCAGACACCGCCCGCCAACCTGCTGCGCTTCGTGCTGTTCTCGCCGTACGCCCGCCGGTTGTGCGGGGAGTGGAAGACCGGCTGGGCGACGGCGTTCCTGCGCCAGCTCCGGCTGGAGGCGCAGACGACCGCGGACAAGGAACTGCGCGGCATCATCTCCGAGGTGCGGCTGAACCCCGAACTGACCCGGCTGTGGCGGGCGGCGAACGAGTCCACCCGGGTGGCGCTGCACCACGACGGCCAGGTGTGCCTGCTGCGGCCGCCGACGGCTGGCAGCGTGACGAGCGGGAGCGTGGCGGCCGGGACTATGGCGGCCGGGAGTGTGGCGAGCGGCAGCGTACGGGTACGGATGCTGGTCTCGTCCCCTGCACACGACCCGCGGCGGCGTCTGCTGACGTTCCTGCCGGACCAGGAGGACGCCTGGGGCAGCGACACCGTCCACCTCGTACCGCACGCGGCGGCCTGAGACCGCGGGCCGGGTCACCACCGGAACCCCACCGCAATCCCGGCGCGACCCCACCAGAAACGCTCGAACCCCCGCGCGCGACCTACTGCGGTTCGTTCTCCGGGCCCCCGAAGTCCGGGCTGCTGAAGTCGGGGCTGCTGTAGCGCGGGCCCGAGTAGCGCGGCGGAGTCTGCGGAGTGTGGTCGGGCGACGGGCTGCTGAAGTCCGGGCGGGAGTAGCCGAGCCGGGGCATCCGCGGCGCGGCCGCCGGGTCAGAGGGCCGGGCGCCGGGGGGACGGCCGTCGCCCGCGGCCGGGTCGTGGCCGGTGGTGGGGGCGAGAGCGGCGTTGGCCGCGGCCTCTTCGAGGAAGGGCAGCAGCCCGCGTTCGAGCAGCGCCTGGTGCCAGATCTCGCGGGCCTGGGCGACCTCCGGCGGCATCGCGTCGGGCGAGTCGTGGATCGCGGCGGAGCCGTCCCGCAGCGCGGTCAGCATCAGCCCGATCGCGCCGAGCAGGATCGACGCGGCGGTGACGGCGGCGAACAGCCAGCCCGCGGTGCGCAGCGGCGACGCGATGGCGGGCACGGGTGTCATCGCGCGCAGGGAGTAGCCGATGAGCAGGAAGATCACCGCCGCGGCGCCCGCCAGCAGCGGGGTGAGGACGGCGATGACCGCCGCCAGGCCCGCGCCGCTGCCCGCGCCGTCCGCGACACCCATCGCCGCGTAGCCGAACGTGCGGTTGTCGCGGGCCCGCGCCGACTCGCGCGCGGCCTCCCGGGTCGCCTCGCGGACCTTGCGGTACGCCTCGTACTCGACGGCGGCGCGCGCGCCGATGAGTTCGGCGGCGCCCAGCGCCTTCGTACGCAACTGCTCGCTGTTCAACGGGTGGTGCAACGAAGGCAGGGGACCGTCGCCGCCCGCGGCTCTGCTGCCGGCGCGGTCCCCGGGCTCACCTCGGCCCAGCCCGAGGATGCCGCCGTCGCCCCGGTCGAGGCCCCCCTCGCGGTCCTGGCGGTCCAGCCGTTCCTGGCGCTCTTCGAGGACGATGCGCAGGGCTTCGTCGACGATGTGGTCGAAGTCCGGCCGGTCTTCGTTGAGCAGGTGTGGAGCGCTGTTCATGTGCGTCCCCCGATGCTCCGACTCTCCGAGCGCGAGCACGGGTTCCGGGAGTGGAACCGGCTCGGCCGGTCGAGTACGCGGAGAGCGGTGTGCCTACGGATACAGCCGATGGTAGAGCGGGGAGGCGAGACCGTGACAGGGCGCAACCAGGAAATCTGAGGGCTACCCAACCAGCGGGAGTTGGGCAACGAGCAAAGTGCCGTCCATGGTTACGCCACCGTCCATTGCCACTGCCAAGTTCTCGGCGTAGACCATCGGGCCGTTGACGCTGTGTGGCCGTTCCTCGCCGTCCGCCGGGTACTCGCCGCCGACCTCGCCCAGCAGATACGGAATCGGGCTGTGGCCGTGCACGACCCGCTTGCCGCCGTAGGTGCCGAGCAGTTCACGGGCGGCCTCGGCGCCGCCGTCGCCGCGGAAGGCGAAGCGCTTGGTGAGCTTGCGGAACAGGTCCCAGCACTCGTCGGCGTCACCGCGCTGGAGCACGCCGGTGACCGCGTCGTTCATCTCCTCGACGCTGCTGCCGTAGTCCAGGTACGCCGTGGTGTCGGAGTGCATCAGCAGATGGCCGTCGGTGACATGGGCCGCGTCCAGCCGGGACATCCAGGTGAGGTGCCGGTCCTCCAGCCGTTCCATGTCGGAGGGCTGGCCGCCGTTGAGCCGCCAGGCCGCCAGGAAGGAGGCGGTGCCGCCGGTGGAGTTGACGGGGGTGTCGCCGAAGCGGTGGGCGCCGAGCAGCAGCAGCTCGTGGTTGCCCATGAGCGCGCGGCAGTAGCCGCCCGCGGCGGCGGCCTCCGCGGAGAGCTGCATGACCAGCTCGATCACGCCGATGCCGTCGGGCCCGCGGTCGGTGAAGTCGCCGAGGAACCACAGCCGGGCGCTGCCCGCGGACCAGTGGCCCTCCTCGTTGACCAGGCCGTTCGCGCGCAGCGCGGCGAGCAGCTCGTCGAGGTAGCCGTGGACGTCGCCGACCACGTAGAGCGGTCCCGGCCGGTCGCCGGCGCCCTCGATGTCCACGTCGGTGATCACCGGCAGGTCGCGGGCGGTGGGTGTGTAGTCCACCGGGACCAGCGGGGCGTCGGGCTGCGTCGGCTCGTAGCCGACCGCCGTGTCGTGCGCTTCGTGGCCCGCGGGTACGTCGTATCCGAGCGGTGTCTCGTACGTGAGCGCATGGCCGAAACCGGATGTCGTGTCTCTGCCGGGATCAGCGCCGGGGCCGTACGCGGACGTCTCGGGACGCCAGCCCTCCGAAGTCCCGGGCTCGGGTCCCAGACCTGCCCCCTGAGTCATCGACCCCTCCACGATCGCGCCGCCATCCGCCCATCATAGGAATGACGCTGTGGCGTTGTGACATACCCAGGCACCTGGTTTTCGCAGGGAACAGACAAAACACCCTTTAGTCCCCCGCTAGTCGGTCATCCGTTCCCGATCTTGTTCCCGAACGTGTTCCCGACCTTGTCCCGGTGCTTGTTCCGGAGCCTGTTCCGGACCGGTTCCCGATCTCCCGCCGACGGCGTCGGCGTTACCCGTGCGCCGGACCCCTCGGATGGCTGACGGTGGTCCGGTGCGCGCGGCGCTGCGAGGAGGTGCGGACGATCAGCTCGGTCGGCATCACCTGCTGGACCGGGTGCGGGGAGCCGACGCCCTCGATGGCGTCGATGAGCAACTGCACCACCGCCGTGCCGATCCGCCGCGGTTTGAGCGACAGTGTGGTGATCGGCGGCTCGGTGCTGGCGTAGACGGTGCTCTCGCTGCAGCAGACCAGCAGCAGGTCGTCGGGGACCCGTAATCCGTAGCGGCGGGCGGCGGCGAGCAGGTCGGTGCCGTTGGGGTCGAAGAGGCCGTACACGGCGTCGGGGCGGTCCGGCCGGGCGAGTAAGCGGTCGGCGGCGACGGCGCCGGCCCGCGGGTCGTGCGCGGGGTACGCCTCGTAGACCGGTTCCTGCCCGACGCGCTCGCACCATTCCAGGTAGGCGGTGGTGGACAGCCGGGTGTACGTGTCGGTGGTGGTGCCGGTGAGCAGGCCGATCCGGCGGGCTCCGGCGGCGGCGAGGTGGTCGAGGATGCCGAGGACGGCGGCCTCGTGGTCGTTGTCCACCCAGGCGTGCACGGGCAGGCTGCCGGCCGGGCGGCCGTCGCTGACCACCGGCACGCCCTGGCGGACGAGTTCGGTGACGACCGGGTCCTGGTCGGACGGGTCGATGACGACGGTGCCGTCCAGCGCCACGTTCCCCCACACGTCGTGGCGGGAGGAGGCGGGCAGGATCACCAGGGCGTAGCCGCGGGCGAGCGCGGCGGAGGTGGCGGCTCTGGCCATCTCGGCGAAGTAGGCGAACTCGGTGAAGGTGAACGGTTCTTCGCCGTATGTCGTCACCGTCAGGCCGATCAGGCCCGATCTGCCGGTGCGCAGTGTGCGGGCGGCGGCGGACGGGCGGTAGCCCAGCCGGTCGGCGACCTCGCGGACATGGCGGCGGGTGGCGTCGGGCAGTCGGCCCTTGCCGTTGAGCGCGTCGGAGACAGTCGTGATCGAGACTCCGGCGGCGGCGGCGACGTCCCTGATGCCTGCCCGCTCCAGCCGGCGTCCGATGGGCCGGCTCGCCTGGTGATTCCCTGCTGCTGTCATGGCTTGCCGATATTAGGGCGGTGCTGGTCCGCTCGGCGCCTGCCCGCTCGGCCCCTCAGCAGATAGGTTTCTGCAAGATCGAAACTGGTATGCAATGTGGAATATGCAGGCGGCAGACGGCGGCGGTAGCGCGATCCCGCCTCGGCGGTACGGATCGTCCGGCCATTGGTCCAGTGCGGGAAGTCCGGGCAACTCACTCCTACGGGGGATGCGCGCCACGGCGCGCGCCACCGGAGCGCGGTGTGGCGTACAGCACCTCCCCAGCGCTTCGCGCCCCTCGTAGGGTGTGGCCATGACCCCCAAGCTGCGCGCGGAACTGGACGGCATCCCCACGTACAAGCCCGGGCGACCCCCGGCGGCGGACGAGGGCGTGCCCGCCTTCAAGCTGTCCTCCAACGAGAACCCGTACCCTCCGCTGCCCGGTGTGCTGGAAGCGGCCACCGCCGCTGCGGCGTCCTTCAACCGTTACCCCGACATGGCCTGCTCGGCACTGGTCGCCGAACTCGCGGCGCGTTTCGACGTGCCGGAGGCGCATCTGGCGACCGGCACCGGCTCCGTCGGCGTGGCGCAGCAGCTGCTGCAGTCGACGTCGGGCCCCGGCGACGAGGTGATCTACGCCTGGCGGTCCTTCGAGGCGTATCCGATCATCACCCGGATCAGTGGCGCCACTCCGGTGCAGGTGCCGCTGGACGCGGACGAGGTGCACGACCTTGACGCGATGGCGGACGCGGTCACCGACCGCACGCGGCTGATCTTCGTCTGCAACCCGAACAACCCGACCGGCACCGTGGTCCGCCGGGCCGCGCTGGAGCGGTTCCTGGACCGGGTGCCGTCGGACGTGCTGGTGGTGCTGGACGAGGCGTACCGCGAGTTCAACACCGACGCGGACGTGCCCGACGGCATCGACCTCTACCGCGACCGGCCCAATGTGGCGGTGCTGCGGACGTTCTCCAAGGCGTACGGCCTGGCCGGGCTGCGGGTGGGCTTCGCGGTGGCGCACGAGCCGGTGGCGGCGGCGCTGCGCAAGACGGCGGTGCCCTTCGGCGTCAGCCAGCTGGCCCAGGACGCGGCGGTCGCCAGCCTGCGCGCCGAGCCCGCGCTGCTGGAGCGGGTGTCGGGGCTGGTCGCCGAGCGCGCCCGGGTGGCCGAGGCGCTGACCGCCCAGGGCTGGACGGTACCGACCACGCAGGCCAACTTCGTCTGGCTGCGGCTGGGGGAGCGCACCCTCGACTTCGCCGCCGCGTGCGAGCAGGCGGGTGCGACGGTCCGGCCGTTCGCCGGCGAGGGCGTACGGATCACCATCGGTGAGATCGAGGCCAACGATCTGCTGCTGCGTACGGCCGAAGCCTTCCGCAAGGAGCTGTGACCCGCCCCACAAGGCCCTTTTCGGCAGCCGTCGCACCGGCTCCCACCTGCGCTTTCGCCCCCTGTCACCCCCCGGTGGCAGGGGGCGAACTGGTGTGCGCGATACTTAGCTTGTGAATGCGTTCACTTTCACAAGCGCACCCCAAAAGGAGACGTAGCCATGCATCTCGCCATGGGAACTCTCGACGTCGCCCGGTGGCAGTTCGGTGTCACCACCGTCTACCACTTCCTCTTCGTGCCCCTCACGATCTCGCTCTCCGCGCTGACCGCGGGCCTCCAGACCGCGTGGGTGCGCACCGGTCATGACAAGTACCTCAGGGCCACCAAGTTCTGGGGCAAGCTCTTCCTGATCAACATCGCCATGGGCGTGGTGACGGGCATCGTCCAGGAGTTCCAGTTCGGCATGAACTGGTCGGCGTACTCGCGCTTCGTCGGCGACATCTTCGGCGCCCCGCTCGCCTTCGAGGCGCTGATCGCGTTCTTCTTCGAGTCCACCTTCGTCGGCCTGTGGATCTTCGGCTGGGACAAGCTGCCGAAGAAGATCCACCTCGCCTGCATCTGGATGGTCTCGCTCGGCACGATCCTGTCCGCGTACTTCATCCTGGCCGCCAACTCGTGGATGCAGCACCCGGTCGGCTACCGCTACAACCCGACGACGAAGCGGGCCGAGCTGACCGACTTCTGGGCGGTGCTCACCCAGAACACCGCGCTGGCCCAGTTCTTCCACACCATGTCCGCCGCCTTCCTCACCGGCGCCGCGTTCATGATCGGCATCGCCGCCTACCACCTGGCCCGCAAGCGGCACATCGCCGTGATGCGCTCCTCGCTGCGGCTGGCCCTGGTGGTGGCGGTCGTCGCCGGGGCGCTCACCGCGATCAGCGGCGACACCCTCGGCAAGGTGATGTTCAAGCAGCAACCGATGAAGATGGCCGCCGCCGAGGCGCTGTGGGACGGCCAGAAGGGCGCGCCCTTCTCGGTCTTCGCGGTCGGCGACGTCAACAAGGGCCACAACCGGGTCGCGATAGACGTGCCCAACCTGCTGTCCTTCCTGGCCACCGACGACTTCACCAGCTACGTCGGCGGCATCAACGACGTCAACAAGGCGGAGCAGGCGAAGTACGGCCCCGGCGACTACCGGCCCAACATCGCCGTCGCCTACTGGGGCTTCCGCTGGATGATCGGCTTCGGCGTGGTGTCCATCGGCGTCGGCGCGGCGGGGCTGTGGCTGACCCGGCGCAGGTTCTGGCTCGCACCCGAGCACCGCACCGGCGAGGACGAGGTGCCACGCCTGATGCTCACCAGGAGTACGGGGCTGGGGCCACGGCTGTCCCGGGCGTACTGGTGGGTCGCGCTGTGGACCATGCTCTTCCCGCTGCTCGCCAACTCCTGGGGCTGGATCTTCACCGAGACCGGCCGCCAGCCGTGGGTCGTCTACGGCGTCCTGCGCACCCGCGACGCCGTCTCCCCCACCGTCTCCACCGGTGAGGTCCTCACCTCGCTCATCGTCTTCACCGCGCTGTACGCGGCGCTGGCCGTCATCGAGGTGCGGCTGCTGCTGAAGTACGCCAAGGCCGGTCCGCCGGAGCTGACCGACGCCGACCGCCGCTCCCCCACCCGGATCGGCGGCGGGCACGGCGACGGCGAGGACGCCGACCGTCCGATGGCCTTCTCGTACTGAGCCGGCGAAGAGCGACGAGAGCAAGGAGACAAGACGATGCATCTGCACGACATCTGGTTCGTCCTCATCGCCGTCCTGTGGACCGGGTACTTCTTCCTGGAGGGGTTCGACTTCGGGATCGGCGTCCTCACCAAGCTGCTGGCCCGCGACCGCGCGGAGAAGCGCGTCCTGATCAACACCATCGGCCCGGTCTGGGACGGCAACGAGGTGTGGCTGCTCACCGCGGGCGGCGCCACCTTCGCCGCCTTCCCCGACTGGTACGCCACCCTCTTCTCCGGCTTCTACCTGCCGCTGCTGGCCATCCTGGTCTGCCTGATCGTGCGCGGTGTCGCCTTCGAGTACCGCGCCAAGCGGCCCGAGGAGCGGTGGCAGCGCAACTGGGAGCACGCCATCTTCTGGACGTCGGTGCTTCCCGCGCTGCTGTGGGGTGTGGCCTTCGCCAACATCGTGCACGGCGTCAAGATCGACGCGAACAAGGACTACGTCGGTTCGGTCGGGGACCTCCTCAACGGCTACGCGCTGCTGGGCGGCCTGGTCACGCTGACGCTGTTCACCTTCCACGGCGCGGTGTTCGCCTCCCTCAAGACGCTCGGCGACATCCGGGACCGGGCACGTGCCTTCGCCACCCGGGCCGGGGTGCTGGCCGCCGTCCTGGCGCTGGCCTTCCTGATCTGGACCCAGGCCGACAGCGGCAACGGCCGCAGCCTGGTCGCGCTGGTCGTGGCGGTGGCCGCGCTGGTCGCGGCGCTGACCGCCAACCTGGCCGGGCGCGAGGGCTGGTCCTTCGCCTTCTCCGGGGTGACCATCGCGGCCACGGTGGCGATGTTCTTCCTGACGCTGTTCCCCAACGTGATGCCGTCCTCGCTGGACTCGGCCTGGAACCTGACCGTCACCAACGCCTCGGCCACCCCGTACACGCTGCGGATCATGACGTGGTGCGCGGGCGTCGCCACGCCGCTCGTGCTGCTCTACCAGGGCTGGACGTACTGGGTGTTCCGCAAGCGGATCGGTACCCAGCACATCGCCGACGCGGCGCACTAGGACGACTGCTCGCCAGAGGGGAATGTTTCACGTGAAACCGGTCGATCCGCGTCTGCTGCGGTACGCGCGCACCACTCGTGTCTTCCTCGCCGGCTCGGTGCTGCTGGGGCTGGCCGGGGCGGGACTGATCGTCGCTCAGGCGGCGCTGATCGCCGATGTGGTGGTCGGCGGCTTCCAGCGCGGCTACGGGGCCGGTGAGCTGCGCGGCACCCTGCTGTGGCTGGCGGGCGTCGCCGTGGGGCGGGCGCTGGTCGGCTGGCTGACCGAGCTGTGCGCGCACCGGGCGGGGGCCGCGGTGAAGTCGCAGCTCCGCGGGCGGCTGCTGGAGCGGGCCACGGCGCTGGGGCCCTCGTGGCTCTCCACCCGGCGCAGCGGCGAACTGACCACGCTCGCCACCCGCGGGGTCGACGCGCTCGACGACTACTTCGCGCGCTATCTGCCGCAGCTCGGCCTCGCGGTGGTCGTACCGGCGGTGGTGCTCGCCCGGATCCTGGCCGCCGACTGGATCTCGGCGCTCACCATCGCGCTGACCCTGCCGCTGATCCCGCTGTTCATGGTGCTGGTCGGGTGGGCCACCCGGGAGCGGATGGACCGGCAGTGGCGGATGCTGGCCCGGCTGTCCGGGCACTTCCTCGACGTGGTCGCCGGGCTGCCGACCCTGAAGGTCTTCGGCCGCGCCAAGGTCCAGGCCGACAACATCCGGGCCATCACCGCCGACTACCGGCGGGCCACCCTGAAGACGCTGCGGATCGCGTTCCTGTCGTCCTTCGTCCTGGAACTGCTGGCCACCATCTCGGTGGCGCTGGTCGCGGTCGGTATCGGCATGCGGCTCGTGCACGGTGAGCTGTCGCTGCGGACCGGGCTGCTGGTCCTGGTGCTGGCGCCCGAGGCGTATCTGCCGCTGCGGCAGGTGGGGGCGCAGTACCACGCGGCGGCCGAGGGGCTGGCCGCCGCCGAGCAGGTCTTCGAGGTGCTGGAGACCGCGCCCGCGGTGGAACCGGGGCGGCTGCCCGCGCCCGATCTGCGGACCGCGACGATCACCGTGGAGGGCCTGGTCGTCCGCGAGGACGGGGTGCTGGCGGCGACGACGCTCACCCTCGTGCCGGGGGAGACGGTCGCCGTGACCGGGCCCAGCGGCGTCGGCAAGACGACGCTGCTGCACGCCCTGCTCGGTTTCGCACGGCCCGCGGAGGGCCGCATCCTGGTCGACGGCACCGACCTGTCCGCGATCGACCCGGAGAGCTGGCACCGGCAGATCGCCTGGGTGCCGCAGCGCCCGCACCTCTTCGCCGGGACGATCGCGGACAACGTCCGCCTGGCCCGCCCCGACGCCGACGACGCCGCCGTCCTGGCCGCTCTCGCCGACGCGGGCGCCCTCGACTTCGCCTCCCCCGACGCCCTCATCGGCGAGGACGGCGCGGGGCTGTCCGCGGGCCAGCGCCAACGCGTCGCCCTGGCCCGCGCCTTCCTCACCGACCGCCCGCTCCTCCTCCTGGACGAACCCACCGCCCACCTCGACGCCACCACCGAGTCCACCCTGACCCCCACCCTCACCCACCTCACCCACCCCCGCACCACCCTCCTGATAGCCCACCGCCCAGCGCTGCTGCCTCTGGCAGACCGGGTGGTGGCCCTGACCCGGGGGGAGGATCCGGCTGCGGTCGTACGTGAAGCGCTACGGGACGAAGCGGCCCCCGTCGAGCCCGTCGTCACGCAGACCCGGCCGACTTCCTCGGCCGTCCCGACCAGCTCGGTCGTGCCTCGTGTGGGTGGGGTCGGGTTTTGGGGGCGGATGGGGGGTGGGGTGGGGCTTGGGGGGATGGCGTTGCTGTGTGCGGTCGGGCTCATGGGGACGTCCGGGTGGCTGATCAGCCGTGCTTCGCAGCAGCCGCCCGTGCTGTATCTGATGGTGGCCGTCACCGCGACCCGGGCCTTCGGGATTGGGCGGGCGGTGTTCCGTTACGCCGAGCGGCTCGTGACGCATGACGCGGTGTTCCGCGCGCTGGCCGAGGTACGGGTCGCCGTGTACCGGCGGCTGGAGCGGCTGGCGCCCGCCGGGGTGCGCGGCAGCGGGCGCGGGGATCTGCTGTCGCGGCTGGTCGCCGATGTGGACGCCGTCCAGGACTACTACCTGCGGTGGCTGCTGCCCGCGGTGACCGCGGGCCTGGTCGTCGTGGTGTCCGCCGCCTTCACCGGCTGGCTGCTGCCCGCCGCCGGACTGATCCTCGCGGCGGGCCTGCTCGCCGCGGGAGTGGCCGTACCCGCGCTGTCGGCCGCCGTCGCCCGGCGGACGCAGGCGCGGCTCGCCCCGGCCCGCGGCGAGCTGTCCGCCCGGGTGCTCGGCCTGTTCACCGGCACCGCCGAGCTGACCGTCGCCGGCGCGCTGCCCGCCCGCCGCGCGGACGCCGCCCGCGCGGACCGCGCCCTCACCCGGATCGCCGCCCGGTCGGCCGCCGCCACCGCGCTCGGTGCCGGACTGTCCGCGCTGATCAGCGGTCTGACGGTGACGGCGTGCGCGTATGCGGGCGTCACCGCGGTCGCCGCCCACCACCTGGACGGCGTGCTGCTGGCGGTCCTCGTACTGACCCCGCTGGCGGCGTTCGAGGCCGTCGCCGGGATGCCGCAGGCGGCGCAGCAGCGGCAGCGCAGCCGCAGGGCCGCCCAGCGGGTGCGCGAGGTGCTGGACGCGCCACTGCCGGTCCGCGAGCCCGAGCAGCCCGCCACCCCGCCCGCCTCGCCGTTCCCGCTGGTCGTACGGGGTCTGACGGCCCGGCACCCCGGGCAGCGGCGGCCCGCGCTCGACGGCGTGGACCTGACCCTCACCGCGGGGCGGCGGATCGCGGTCGTCGGCGCCTCGGGCGCGGGCAAGACCACCCTGGCGCACGTGCTGCTGCGGTTCCTGGATGCCGAGTCCGGCACGTACACACTGGCCGGGCAGGACGCCGCCTCGCTCGACGGCGATGACGTACGCCGCCTGGCCGGGCTGTGCGCGCAGGACGCGCACGTCTTCGACAGCACCGTCCGGGAGAACCTCCGGCTGGCCAGGACGGACGCCACTGACGCGGAACTGCTCGACGCGCTGGCCGCGGCCCGGCTCGACATCGACCTGGACACACCGGTCGGCGAACACGGCGCCCGCCTCTCCGGCGGCATGCGCCAGCGCCTCGCCCTGGCCCGCGCGCTGCTCGCCCGCTTCCCCGTGCTGGTCCTGGACGAGCCCGCGGAACACCTCGACCTGGCCACGGCCGACGCCCTGACCGCCGACCTGCTCGCCGCCACCCGAGGCCGTACGACCCTGCTGATCACCCACCGGCTGGCCGGACTCGCGGCGCCCGGCGCGGTCGACGAGATCCTCGTCCTGGACGGCGGCCGGATCGTACAGCGCGGCACGTACGAGCAGCTCGCCGCCACCGACGGGCCGTTCCTGAGCACCCTGGAGCGGGAGCGCCACGCGGACGCCGCCGCGCGCACCCCGGAGACGGCCGCGGTCGCCGCCTGACTTTCCGGTCCATACCGGACGAAATAGGCTCGCGGGTATGGCAGACAACGAAGCCGCGGGAACCTCCGGCACACCGGCCACCCCCAGCTTCCAGAGCCTGGCCTCGCAGATCACCGTGCGACTGCCCGAGGTGCTGGAGGCGGTCGTCTCCGTGGGCACCGGCATCGAGCTGCGCTCCACCCTGCGCCGCATCGTGGAGACCGCCGCGGAACTGGCCGGAGCACGCTACGCCGCCCTCGGCGTCCTGGACGCCTACGGCACCGGGCTGTCCGACTTCATCACCTACGGCATGGAGGAGGCGGCGGCCGGCGAGTTGGGCGCGCTGCCCGACGGCCGCTCCGGCCTGCTCGGCGAACTCGTCCGCAACCCCGTACCGCTGCGGCTCTCCCACCTCGGCCAGGACGCCCGGGCGTCGGGCATGCCCGACGGCCACCCCCCGATGCACTGCTTCCTCGGCGTCCCGATCCGCGTCCACTCCGAGGTCTTCGGCAACCTCTACCTCACCGAGAAACGGGGCGCCGACGAGTTCACCGAAGAGGACACCCGCATGCTGACCATCCTGGCCATGGAGGCCGGGATCGCGATCGGAAACGCCCGGCTGTACGAGGCCACCCGGCAGCGCGAGCAGTGGATCAGCGGCGCCGCGGCCGTCACCACCGCCTTGCTGACCGGCGACGGCTCGGTGGACGCCCTCGCCGTGGTCGCCCAGAGCGCCCGCAAGCTCGCCGGGGCCGCCGCCGCCCTGATCTTCCAGCCCCTCGACGACGGCGACCTCAAGGTCGTCGCCGTCTCCGCCGCTGACCCCGCGGACATGGCCGACACCGTCGTGAACCGGCACAACCGGCTCGCTGTGCGGCTGCTGCGCGGCGAACCGGTCTTCGTCGAGGACGCCGCGACCGACCCCCGGCTGAGCGCACCGCTGGCCCGGCGGTTCGGCCCCTGCATGCTGCTGCCGCTGCGCAGCCACGACCGGGTGATCGGCGTCCTGGCGCTGCCGCGCGAGCAGGGCGGACGGCAGTTCAGCGACAGCGAGCGCTTCCTGGCCACGCAGTTCGCCGCGCAGGCGGCGGTCGCGGTGGTGCTGGCCGATGCGCAGCGCGACCGGGAACGCCTGGCGGTCTACCGCGACCGCGACCGTATCGCCCGTGACCTGCACGACCTCGTCATCCAGCGGCTCTTCGCCACCGGGCTGATGCTGGAGAGCGCCGGGCGGCGCTCGCACACCACGGAGGTCACCGACGGCATCGGCCACGCCGTGGAGGAGCTGGACGCCACCATCCAGGAGGTGCGGACCGCGATCTACGCCCTCCAGCACGTACCCGACGACGTCCCCTCGGGCCTGCGGGCGCGCGCCCTGCGCGAGATCGGCACTGCCGCCGTACCGCTGGGCTTCCAGCCGTCCGTCCGCTTCGTCGGCGCGGTGGACTCGCTGGTCGGCGAGCGGACCACGAAGAACCTGGTGGCCGCCCTGCGCGAGACGCTCTCCAACGCCCACCGGCACGCCCACGCCTCGCGGATCGACATCGTCATCGACGCCACCGCCACGCTCCCGGACGGCACCGGCGGCGTCCGGCTGACCGTCACCGACGACGGTGGCGGCATCCCCGCCGGCACCCCCCGCAGCGGCCTGCGCAACCTCGCCCGCCGCGCCCAGTCCCTCGGCGGTTCGAGCAGCTACGGTCCCGGGCCCGACGGCACCGGCACGACGGTGGCCTGGGAGGCGCCGCTGCGGTCCGAGTAGCGCGGGCGGCGACGGGCCGGGTGCGGGACCCGCGCCCCGCGACCCGCGGCCCGCGGTCAGTTGCTGCGGGCCGCCAGGATCCGCTCGATCACGCGGGCCACGCCATCGTCCTGGTTGGCCGCCGTACGGTACGCGGTGGCCGCCAGCACCCGCGGGTGGGCGTTGGCGACAGCGTAGGACGTACCCGCCCAGTCGAGCATCGCCAGATCGTTCGGCATGTCCCCGAAAGCGACGACCTCGGCCGCGGTCACGCCACGCTCCGCGCAGCAACGGGCCAGCGTGGTGGCCTTGCTGACCCCGATGCCGCTGACCTCCAGGAGCGCGTAATCGCTCGACCGGGTGATCTCGCCGTGCTGTCCCGCCACGGAGAGGGCAGTGGCCAGGAACTCGTCGGGGTCGATGGACGGGTGTTTCGCCAGCATCTTCAGCAGCGGCTGCCCGTCGCCGTCGGCCAGGAGTTCCTTGATGGGGGCCTGCCCCGCGCCGCTGTCCGGTTCCACCGGCGGATATCCGGTCTCCCGGCGGAAACCGCCGGTCCGCTCGACCGCGAAGGAGGTGCCCGGTATGGCCGCGCGCAGTGCCTCGGCGACCGCGAGCGCGTCGTCCTCGGGGAGCGGGAACGCCTCGATGAGCTGGTTTCTGTGCAGGTCGTAGACCGCGGCGCCGTTGGCCACGATGGCCATGCCGTGCCCCGCGAGCAGTTCCGCGACCACGCCCATCCACCGGGCGGGCCGCCCGGTGACGAAGAAGACCTCGATCCCCGCGGCTTCGGCGTCGGCCAGCGCGGCGATCGTGCGCGCCGACACTGTCTTGTCGTCACGCAGCAGCGTGCCGTCCAGGTCGGTGGCGATCAGCCGTGGCGAGGGGGCTGCGAATGGGGCGTCCGGAGAAAGAGGATGCCCGCTGGGCTCGATGGCTGAGGTCACTACCCCATCTTTGCGCATCATTGCCCCGCCCACACAAAAGTGCGGATACCCGCTCAGCCGAGCCGGATCGTGCCGGTCGGGGAGAAGTCCTGGGAGTGCGGTGGTTCAGGTGTTGTGGTGGTGCGTGTGGTGCGGTGATTCGGGTCGTTCGGTGGATCACGTGGTGCGGTGGATCACGTGGTGCGGTGGATCAGGTTCAGCGGAGGGTCATGTGAAGCGGAGGTTCTGCTGAGCGCTTGACGTGGTCAGCCGGTGGCCGCGTCGGCCAGTGCGCGGTCGGGCGCGGGCGGGGCGTCGGTGACGAGGCCGTCTCCCGTCGCACTGCGGGCGGTGGGTGAGGCGCCGTGTGCCTCGGCCCTGATCCGCTGCTTCATCGTCGGCGGCAGCGACCGCCCACTGCGCTCGTACACCGGCTCGAAGCGCCGTTGTGCCGGGATGCTGACGCGGTGACCGGCGGGCACGGTGCGCTCGGTGCGCTCCGCCGGAGCCGGGGTGACCGCCTCGGCCGGGATCGCGGCGCGGGCCGGGGTGGCGAATCCGAGTGCCGCGAGGCACTTCAGCAGTACGGCGACGAAGGCGCCCCAGAACGTGGTGACTTTCGCGGTGGCCATGATCGAGCCTCTCGATTCCTCGTGCGGAAATCTGACTACTCAGATCATGGGGAAGCCAGCACAGATTTGTCGGAGCCGCACCTCGGATTCGCGGATATACAGACAAACGCCACTCGTCCGGCCCAACGAGGCGCCCCGGCACCGTACTTTTCCCCGCCTCACCCGGCTTCTGCCGGGTCTACGTGTCTACGGGTCCACCGGGCCCGGGTCTACCGGCCCGTGTTCGCCAGCCCCGTCCGCAGGTCGTCGACGCTCATGACGGGGTGGAAGTACACCTCGGCGTCGTTGGCGAAGAACGGCTCGGCGATGCCGGGCATCTGGGAGGAGTCCTGCATGTCGAAGACGAGCATGCAGGTGCGCTTGCCGTCGACGGCCGTGAAGTAGGCGGCCTCGCACTTCAGGTACTCGAGCATGCCCTCCATGTCCTTGAGCAGGGTTCCGTCGGCGTACGCCTGGTTCGCCTTCTCGGTGTTCATGTGGGCGGTCAGCAGCATCCTCATGGCGACGCACCTTTCCCGCGGACCGCGCCCGACGCCCTGACAGCGCGCGGGAAAGGCCCGGCCGCGCTCCTTTCAAGCGTCGCGCCGGGCCCAGACGCCCGCAACCGGTGCCCGTACCGGTGCCGGTGCCGTGTGCTTACGCCGGAGGGTTGGTGGCGACCACCGCGAAGGCCGCGCCCCACGGGTCGAGCACGACCGCCATCCGTCCGACCTTGTCCATGTCGAACGGCGGCGCCATCACCGAGCCGCCCGCGCGGACCAGCGCGTCGACGACGCTGTCGACGTCGTCCACGGCGAAGTTCACCAGCCAGTGCGGCGGGACGCCCGCGGGGAGGTTCTCCATCCCCTGCATTCCGCCGATCGGGCGGCCCTTGACGTTGAAGCCCGTGAACTCCGGCATCTCCGGCAGCGGAGCCGCCTCGAGGCCGAGCGCCGCGTCGTAGAAGACACCCGCCGCCTTCGGGTCCGGGGTGCTGAGCTGGTTCCACACCAGGGAGCCGTGCTCGTTCACGATCTCGGCGCCGCCGAAGTCCTTCTTCTGCCACACCCCGAACACCGCGCCCTGCGGGTCCGCGGCGATCAGCATCCGCCCGAACGTCCCCACGTCCATCGCCGGGGCCATCACCGTCCCGCCGCTCGCGGTGATCGCCTGCTGCGTCGCGTCGGCGTCCGCGGTGGCGAAGTAGCTGGTCCACGCGGGCGGCGGCGTGGGCTGGCCCTCGGACGCCATCGTCTGCATGATCCCGGCAACCGGCTTGCCCTTGAGCGTGCAGACCGAATAGCCCCCGAACTCCTCGGCACCGACCTCGCCCTGCCAGCCGAAGAGGTCCCGGTAGAAGTCCAGCGCGGCCTGCTGGTCAGGGACCATCAGGTCGAGCCAGCACGGAGTCCCGGGCTCATAGGGAGTGGTCACTTCAGGCATCTGTAGCCCTCCAACCGATCGACCGCCACGGGCCCGCGCCCGGACGGGTAGGCACCCCCTGCAGACCACCTTCCTCGCGCTCCCGCGATACCGCCATCCGAACCGAAAATCGGTGCAAATGAGGCGCGCGGGGCGGCGGCGCCGCATACGGGAGGCGGCGCCGGGTGAGGCGCGCGGGGCTGAACGGTCAGGTATGCGAAGCGGCGTCGGGTGCGGCGTGCGAGGTGGCGGCGTCGCGTAGAAGCCCCAGAAACGCCGACAGGGCGGGGCGGTCCTCGGTCGTCGCGTCGACCAGGACGTGGATGGCGCGCACGGGCGTGGGGCGGGTGACCGGCCGCACCGCCACGTCCGCGGCGGGGATGGCCTCCAGCGCCAGCCTGGGGACCATCGTCACGCCGAGCCCGGTCGCGACGAAAGCCACGGCGGTCGCGTAGTCGTGCGCCTCGACCACGAAGTCCGGGCTGAAGCCGGCCGCCCCGCACGCGTCGAGGATGGTCTGGCGGCACAGGCTGCTCGGCCATTCGTTGTCGATCCACCGCTCGCCGCTCAGCTTCGCCAGCTCGACCGCCGGCTCGGCGGCGAGGGGGTGGTCCGGCGGCAGGACCATCACATACGGGTCGTCCAGCAGATGGATCGCGTGCAGTCCCGCAGGCACCCGCACCGTCTCGTCCAGCACCACGATCTCGGCGTCCGCGGGCTCGCCCGTCAGCCCCTTGCCCACCCGCAGCTCCAGCCTGACCTGCGGGAAGCGGCGGCCGAACGCACCGACGACCGGCGGGATCAGCACCGCGCCGGCGGTGGCGAAGTAGCGCACCGTCAGACGGTGCAGCTTTCCCGCCCGCAGGTCGGCCAGCGCGGTCTCGGCGTCGGCGATCCGCTCCTGGATCCCTTGCGCGTGCGCGGCGAGGAGGCGCCCGGCCTCGGTGGCGCGTACGCCCCGGCCATGGCGTTCCAGCAGCAGCGACCCGGTCTCCCGCTGCAGCGCGGCGATGTGCTGGCTGATCGCCGAGGGCGTGTAGCCGAGTGCGGCCGCCGCGGCGTGGATCGAGCCGGTCTCGACGACCGAGCGGAGGACGACGAGGCGTCGGACATCGAGCATGGGCGTGATTGTACAGTCGCACTGCACAATCACTCCAGAAAACATCGCTTGTGCTGGGGTGTTGGACGCGCCCAGAATTTCCGGCATGACGCACGCGACGAACTCCGCCGAACACACCGCCAGGCACCCCAAGGATCCTTGGCCTGTCCCACGGACCGCCCTTCAGCCTGTCCTCCGGCCCGTCCGCCTGGGGATCATCGGGCTGGGCGCGATGGGTGCCGAGATGCTGGATGTGGCGGTGCGGCACCCGGAGTTCGAGGTGGTCCTGGCCGCGGACCCGAGTGCGGAGGCGCTCGCCCGGGCGCGGGCGGCGCGCCCCGGCGTGGCGTACGTGCGGGACCCGGGGCAACTGCTCGACCACGACGGGCTCGACGCGGTCTACGTCGCCTCGCCGCCCGCCACGCATGCGGCCCTGGCGATACGCGCCATGAAGGCGGGCAAGGCGGTCTTCGCCGAGAAGCCGCTCGCGGTGGACCCGGCAGAGGGCGAGGAGATGGTGGCGGTCGCCGCGGCGACGGGCGTGGTGAACGCGCTGAACTTCACCCTGTCCGACCGCGCCGCCGCCCTGGCGGTGGGCCGGGCCGTGCGCGACGGTGACGCGGGGACCGTCGTCGGCGTGGACCTGCGCTTCTCCTTCCCGCAGTGGCCCCGCGCCTTCCAGCAGGACGCCCGCTGGCTGGCCGCACGCGAACAGGGCGGTTTCCTCCGCGAGGTCGCCTCGCACTACTTCTTCCTCACCGACCGGCTCCTCGGCCCGCTCTCCCCGGTCCACACCCACCTGACCTACGGCGACGGCAGCGACACGGCCGCCGAGACCGCGGCCACCGGGCTCTTCCTCGCGGGCACCGTCCCCGTACGCCTCTCCGCCCAGGTCGCCGCCGCCCCCGAGACCTACGAATGGACGCTGCACGGAACCGCCCGGTCCTACCGCCTCACCGACTGGGCCGACCTCTGGCACACCACCCCCTCCGGCTGGACCCGTATCGCCCTCGACGGCCCCCGCGGCACCGAGGAGACCCGCCTCACCGAGTTCGCCCGCGCCCTCCGCGGCGAGCACACCACCCTGCCCGACTTCGCCGCGGGCCTCCGCGTCCAGCACCTGGTCGAGCACTTCCACCGCACCGCCCGCTGACGACCCGCGGCCCGGTGGGGCCCCTCGTCCCTGGCGGCTTCGTGACGGGAGTCATGGGCTCCCTTGACCGTGGATTGACACCACGGCCCCTACAGTGCCGGTGTGTCCCATCCGATTGAGAGCGGTTCAGCCCCCGAAAGCCAGATACTCGTCGTCCCGCTGATGAGCGCGCTGCCCTCGCCGGACGGCGTGCCCGTACGCGAGGGGCAGACGCAACTGCAACTCAGACGGGTCTTGGCCGACGGCGGGGAACCGCGTCTGGTGCTGGTCGCGTTCAGCACCGTTGCCGGGCTCGTGCACGCCATGGGCGACGAGCAGCCCTGGGGTGCGATCCCGGCCGCGGCGCTCGATGAAGCGCTGCGGGGGTCCGGGGCGGAGGCCGTACTGGTGGATCCGGTGCTTGCCCGTGGGTGACTTCTCCGGGATCGACCCCGACGCGATGCAGCAGATGATCAAGTCATTCACCGGTGACGCGGCCGACCTCGCAGGGAGCGCGCAGTCCCTCAAGACCGCCTTCGGCTCGCTGGGGCTGGACACGGGGCCGCTCGACGAGCTGATCGGCATCAGCCGGTGGGCCGACGACCAGGCGCCGATGCTGCGCCGCAGGCAGGCGCTCGCCGCCGCGATGAGCCGGCCGGGCAGCGGCCCGCGGGAGATGGTGCAGGTACCCGAGCCGGTGCCCACCGTGAAGCAGGCGCAGGCAGACGGGACCAAGGCCGCGGCCGACGCGAACGCTGCGGAGAAACTGGCGGGCGGACCGGCGGGTGACGCCTTCCACCAGGTCGCGCTGGAGCTGGCCGCGCACAGGAACGACCCGGACTGGACCTCGGCCTTCTACGCCGGGCTCGATCCGAGACTGGCCGCGCAACTGCCGTCCGTGATCGCGGCGACGCGCAGCTCCACCGGCAAGGAGGACATGGCGACCTTCGCCGACGCCTTCAGGACCGCGATGCACGCCGCCAACCCGGCCCCCGGCTTCGACAAGGTGCTGGCCCTGTTCCAGGGACCCGTCCCCAAGGACGACCCGTCGGCGGTCTGGAACCGGGCGCTGATGCAGCAGGACGACCCGGACCTGTGGAGTATCGCCTGGGCCGACCTGGAGGACCTGTTCGTCCCCGAACACAGCTGGTCGACGGAGGGCGGCATCCTCCAGGGCGTTCTGGCCGGTCAGGCGCAGTACGCGAACCTGATCCGCGACCGCGCCGACCGGTTCGCCAAGGCCGCGGAGGCCCTGCACGAGTACCGGGTCAACAGCCCTGGCCTGACCACGGCCCAGCGCAACGCGATCAAGAAGCTCACCGGAAATCTGGGCCGTGCGTCGGCGGCCGATCTGCGGCAGGCGGAGGGAGTGCTGGCCAAGTTCAACCTCGGCGGCCTGTCGAAGCTCATGAACGCCTCGGTCACCGATGCCGCCAGTCCGCTGCTGCGCGGCGCGGCGTCTGACAGCGAGGTGCTCGGGAAGTTCCTGCGCGTCGGCGAGAAGGTGCCGGTGGTCGGCGCCGTACTCACCGTCGGCGGCACCTGGTGGGACATCAAGAACGGTACGGATCCGGATGTCGCCGTCACCGCCAACGTGGGGTCGCTGGCGATCGGCGCGGGCGCGGGCTGGGCGATGGAGGCCGCCACGATCGCGATCGCGGGCGGCCCGGTCGGCTGGGCCGCGGGGGCGGGGATCCTCGTCGCCGCGGGCGTCGGCTACGCGGCCTACCGTTTCCTGGAGAGCGACACGGGTCAGAAAATGATCAAGGGAACCGAGCACGCCGTCGAAGGCGCCGCCAAGGACATCGGGCACGCGGCCGAGAGCGTCGGACACTGGTTGGGGTTGTGATGGCGCGCAAAGTCAAGCGGCAGGACTGGACACCACCGCCCGGGCCCGAGCCCGAGACCGCTGCCTCGGCGTCTTCGGGCGGCCGGGGCCCGGCGCCGCTCGCCGCGCCGAAGCGGGGGCTGATCGCCGTGCTGCTGGTCTTCGGCGTCCTGTGCTTCGGGATGTTCTTCGCCTTCCGCTCCGACTGCGGCTCCACGGTCGACGCGCTGCGGGCGCACGGCACGCAGAAGGTGGCCTTCGTCGCGAGCGAGGGCACCAACCGCTACGGCGAGCACACCGATGTCGCGGTCTCCTTCGACGATGCCCAGGGCGCCCACCGGGAGAAGCTGTGCGTCCCCTCGGGCGGTTCGCTGCCGAAGGGGCTCGCCAAGGGGGCGGCGGTGGCTGTCCTCTACGACACCCGCCAGCCGTCCCGCGTGATGCTCGCCTCCCAGGTGGCCCACCCGCCCGGCTGGACCCTCCCCATGGTGCTCTCGCTCTCGGGCGGAATCCTCTTCCTCGGCCTGGGGGCGGCGGTCTTCGTCCGGCGCAGAATGGCGCTGCGCGGTGCGGGGGGCCTGCGGATCAGAGGCTGACGAGGCCGATCTGCTTGGCGCACAGGCGGGCCATGTCGTCGACGTCCGACGTCAGGACGACGACAGGCCCTCGCTGTCGAGAACCACCGTCTCGACGTGCTGGTTCACGCCTCGCGTGGGCGACGCCTCATCCGGCCGGTGTCCTCGGCCGGATGCCGGCCGAGGACACCGCATGGACCGGCGGTCCGCCCGTCAGGACGTGCTGCCCGCACCCGGCTGTACGGCGCCGACGGTCAGCAGGTTGACGTGGCCCGCGCAGGCCTGGGCGGTGGAGGCGAGGTAGAGCGGTGTGGTCTGGTTCGGCGGGTAGATCTGCAGGTAGGTCGCCGCCCTCGGCTGGCACTCGGTTGCCGGGAAGTTGCCCGCGTCCGCGATCTGCAGCGTCACATTGGCCTTGGCGCCGGGCGCCAGGGTGACCAGATGGCGAGGGGAGTCGGTGTTCCGCGTGGCGGCCAGGCCGATCTGGGTGACCGGGGTGCCGCCGGCGAGGGAGACACCGGGGTAGCCGTAGAGCGTGCAGGCGGTCGGGGAGATGTTCTTGAAGTCGATGACGGTGTAGGTGCTGCCGGCGGTGCCCTGCGTGCTCGCCACCTTCGCCTGCAGGGACCGGGTCGGGCACGCGCTGGTTCCGCTACCGGCGTGGCTCGCCTTGGTCGCCCCGGAGGTGGTGGTCCCCGCTGGGGCGCTCCCCGCCGTGCTGCCTGCCGTCGTGCTCGTGGCCGACGTGGTGGCCCCCTTGGCGGAGGTCGCGTCCGGTGCCGACGCGGCCGGGTCGTTCGGTCCGCAGCCCGTGGCCAGGACCGCGACGCAGGCCAGGGCCAGTACGGGCAGCATCCGCCGGGCTGCCGGTGGGGAGAACGTCATGGAGGTGCCGCCTTTCCGCTGATGCGGCCTGACGAGCCGCCTGCTCTCCAGGACGCAGCACCGCCCCACTCGGTTCGCCCGTATTCGTCCACGGCCGCGGCGACCCGGCGCCACCTCTCCCCTAGGCTCGGTCCATGCGACTGAGCACTGTGATTCTGCCGATCTACCGCTGGGCCGACGAAGGCCGGGAGGTGTGGCGGCGGGCCGAGGAGCTGGGTTTTCACGCCGCCTACACCTATGACCACCTGACGTGGCGGTCGTTCCGGGAGCGGACATGGTTCGGGGCGGTGCCGACGCTGACGGCGGCGGCGGGGGTCACGTCGCGGATGCGGCTCGGCACCCTGGTGACGTCGCCGAACTTCCGGCATCCGGTGACCTTGGCCAAGGATCTGATGACGCTCGACGATGTGAGCCAGGGGCGGGTGACGCTGGGGATCGGGGCGGGCGGGAGCGGGTTCGACGCGACGGCGCTGGGGCAGGAGGCGTGGTCGCCGCGGGAGCGGGCCGATCGGTTCGGGGAGTTCGTCGGGCTGCTCGACCGGCTGCTGAGCAGTGAGGCGGTGGCGTACGAGGGGGAGTTCTACTCCGCGGGGGATGTGCGGAACATCCCCGGGTGCGTGCAGCGGCCGCGGATCCCGTTCGCGGTGGCGGCGACCGGGCCGCGCGGGCTGAGGCTCACCGCGCGGCACGGGCAGGCGTGGGTGACCACCGGGGATCCGGCGCTGTACGAGACGGGGACGCCGCAGGAGTCGCTGGCCGCGGTGCGCGGGCAGGTGGAACGGCTGGGCGCCGCCTGCGCCGAGATCGGCCGGGACGTCGCCGATATGCCGAAGATCATGCTCACCGGCTTCACCCCGGACCAGGGGCACCCGCTGGACTCGGTGGACGCGTTCGTGGACTTCGCGGGCAAGCACGCGGAGGTGGGCATCGACGAGATGGTGATCCACTGGCCCATCGCCGGCACCGAGTTCGGCGCCGACCCGAAGGTCTTCGAGCGGATCGCCACCGAGGCGCTCGGCCAACTGGGCTGAGCGGCGAAGCCCCGGAGCGCCGCCGCGCGGCTCAGTCCGGAGCGCCGTCGGGGTCCCGCGGGCGGGCGGCGAGGGCGTCCATGCGGCGGGCGGCGACCTCCCGGGCGGTGGCGGCGGCGACGAACTCCGGGATCTGGCCGGGGCCGACCAGGTCGCGGACGGCGGTGACCGTGGCGGCGGGCAGCGGGACCGGAACCTCGGACGGCGGCGCGGTGGCGGGCGCGGGGCGGGGCGGGGCCGTGGGCAGCACCGCGTCGCCGAGGTGGCGGCGTACGTGCTCGGTGGCCAGCATCCGCATGGCGCGGGCCAGTTCGGCGTCGACCGTCTGCTGCGCCAGCGGGCGCAGCCGCCGGACCAGGGACGCCGCCTCGGCCGCCTCCTCGTCGGTGGGCGGGTGGTGCAGGAACCGCTCGAAGACGTACTCGGTGGTGAACTGCAGGAACCGCTCGGAGATGTGCTCGACCTGCACCCGCAGCTCCCGCAGGTGCCCGGTGATGGCGGGCAGCGGCACCCCGGCGGCGTGCAGCTCCGCGGCCACGGCCAGCTCCTGCGGGCTGGGCACCAGGAACTCGTCCTCGCTGCCCGCGACCGCCTCCAGGACCCCGAGCTGCAGCGCCTCCTCCACGGCTGTCAGGTCCGCCGTGCCGCCGAATGCCTCCATCAGCTCGGCGAGGCTGATCCGCGCGGGCGTCTCATCCGACCACGGCCGGTCCACCTCGCCGACCAGCCCGAGGACACCGCCCAGCCCGGTGCCCGCGTCCCACGCCGCCAGCAGCTCCTTGATGCTGGCCAGGGTGTAGCCGCGCTCCAGGAGGTCGGCGATCTGCCGCAACCGGGCCAGATGCGCGTCGTCGTACACATTGGCCCGGCCGCGCCGCTCCGGTTTCGGCAGCAGCCCGCGGTCGGTGTAGGCGCGGATGGTCCTGACCGTGGTCCCGCTCAGGTGGGAGAGGTCCTCGATCCGGTACGCGCGCTCGTCGGCGGCGGTGCTCAACGCTTCACTCCTCGGTCGTCACGAAGCCGCCGCGCGGCCGGGCGTCGTGGCGGCCCGGGCCGCCGGGGAGACGGCCAGGTACTCGACGGCCCTGCGCATCGAACCCTCCTGCGACGGATGGTACGACCGCCGAAGGTAGCGGGGCATCGCCGCGTTCAGCGAGGCCCAGGACGGCACCAGTCCGCGGCCCGCCGCGGCACGGTGGTCGCGCAGCCGGTAGACGCCCTTGGCCAGCCGCGGGTCGTGCCGCATCAGGTAGCGGGCGCCGACTATCCACAGATAGGTGAGCGTCGGCCAGGCGAACGCCATGCCCTCGGCGCGCCGCAGATAGCGGGGTATGCCGGTGCCGCCCACGTGCTGGTACATGTCGAAGGCGACCGCCCGGTGCTCGACCTCCTCGGCGCCGTGCCAGCGCAGCAGGTCCAGCATCACCTCGTCGGTGCCCGCGGCGTCGAGCGCGTCGGCGGCCAGGACCCAGTCGCCGAGCACCGCCGTGAAGTGCTCGATCGCCGCGATCAGGGAGAGCCGGAAGCGCAGCCACTCGCGGCGCGGTATCGGCACGCCCCACGGCGGCTTCTCGCCGAGCAGCACGTCGAACATCCACTCCACGTGCCTGGTGTAGCCGCTGGTGTCCAGATTCTGCTCGGCCAGGTGCTCCAGCACATAGGCGTGCTGGACGCTGTGGGTGGCCTCCTGGCCCATGAACCCCTTGACGTCCTTGAGGAGTTGCTCGTCGCTGACCAGCGGCAGCGCCTCCTTGAAGACCTTGACGAACCACCGCTCGCCCGCGGGCAGTAGCAGGTGCAGCACATTGATGACGTGCGTCGCGGTCGGCTCGTCCGGGATCCAGTGCAGCGGGGTGCGCTTCCAGTCGAACGTGACCCGGCGCGGCTTGATCGCGTAACCCATGGTGGTGCGTCCTCCTTCGGATGGTCGAAACGGTCGGGGTGGTCGGAACGGTCGGAACGGTCGGAGTGGTCGAAAGGGCTGAGACGGTCGAGAGGGTCCGGGCGGCCGGGCGGCCGGTGGGCCGTCCGGGGCGGGGTCACAGTGGCGGGTCGACGCGGGCGAAGGCCCGCAGCGCACCGGGGGACAGCCGGGACAGAAGCCGTGCGCCCCGGGCCTCGGGCGTGACGGGCACGACGGCGGTGTTGCGCTGCACGGCGTGCAGGATCGCGCGGGCGACCTTCTCCGGCGGGTAGTTGCGCAGTCCGTAGAGCCGGGCCGAGCGCGCCCTGCGCCGGTCCTGCTCCTCCTCGCTCACCCCGGCGAAGCGGGCGCTGCCGGTGATGGGCGTGTTGACGATGCCGGGGCAGATGGCGCTCACCCCGATGCCGTGCGGGGCCAGTTCGGCGCGCAGGCACTCGCTGAGCATCAGCACGGCCGCCTTGGAGGTGCTGTACGCGGGCAGCGCCCGGGAGGGCTGGAAGGCCGCGGCCGAGGCGGTGTTGACGATGTGGCCGCCCTGGCCGCGCTCCACCATCTGCCGGCCGAACAACCGGCAGCCGTGGATCACCCCCCACAAGTTGACGTCGAGCACCTGCTTCCAGTCCTCGGGTGTGGTGTCGAGGAAGGCGCCCGCCAGGCCGATGCCCGCGTTGTTCACCACCACGTCTGGGACGCCGTGGGTGTCGGCGGTACGCGCGGCGAGCTTCTCCATCGCCTCGCCGTCCGAGACGTCCACGGTCTCCGGCCAGGCGTCGGGGGCGCCGATCAGCCGGGACAGCTCCGCGGTGCGCGCGGCGCCCTCGGTGTCCCGATCGACGGCGATGACACGGGCGCCCGCCTCGGCGAAGGCGAAGGCGGTGGCCCGGCCGATGCCGCTGGCCGCCCCGGTGACCAGGACGAGCTGCCCGGCGAACCGCTGCCGGGCGCTGTCCCCTGCCTTCCCGAGCACGCCCGGCACCGCGGCGGCCGCCGTCCCTCCGGTGGCGCTCCCGGCCGGGCCGCCGCCGAACTCGTGGGCGGTGACGAAGTCCGTGATCCAGCGGGCCAGTTGGTCGGGCCGGGAGCGCGGCACCCAGTGCTTGGCGGGCAGGGTGCGCCGGGTGAGCCGCGGCACCCACTGCTCCAGGTCGTCGTAGAGCCGCTCGGACAGGAAGGCGTCACCGGTCGGGGTGATGAGCTGCACCGGCACATGGGCGTAGGCGTCGGGGCGCGGACTGCCCAGCCGCTGCCGGACGTTGTCGCGGTAGAGCCAGGCGCCGTGCGCCGCGTCCTCGGGCAGCGAGGCGGTCGGATAGCTGTCCGCGGGCAGCTTCTCCACCCGGGCCAGCAGCTTGGGCCACTGCTTGCCGAGCACGCCGCGCCAGGCCAGCTCGGGCAGGACGGGGGTGTGCAGCGCGTACACGTACCAGGACTTCGCGCCCTGGCCGATGACCTGGGCGGCCCGGCGCGGGGTGGGGCGGCGCACCCGGCGCCTGATCCAGTGGCCGAAGTGGTCGAGGCACGGGCCGGAGATCGAGGTGAAGGAGGCGATCCGGCCCTCGGTGCGGCCGACGGTCGCGAACTCCCAGCCCTGCACGGAACCCCAGTCGTGGCCGACCAGATGGACCGGCCGGTCGGGGCTGACCGCGTCGGCCACCGCGAGGAAGTCCTCGGTCAGCTTGTCCAGGGTGAAGCCGCCCTTGAGCGGGTCGGGGGCCGCGGACCTGCCGTGGCCGCGCACGTCGTAGAGCACCACGTGGTAGCGGTCGGCGAGCAGCCCGGCGACGTCGGACCAGACCTCCTTGCTGTCCGGGTAGCCGTGCAGCAGCAGTACGGTCGGCAGCGCGGTGTCCCCGTACTCGGCGACGCACAGCCGCACGCCGCCGGCACCCGTCACGAAGCGCTCCCGTGCCTGCTCCGGCCCGCTCATGCCGCCGCCTCCGACCCGCTCGCCGCGTCCGTGCCCGCCACCGCGCCCGCCCCCGCGTCGGTCTCCGCCTCCGACCACCGCCGCACATGGGGCAGTTCGTCGTCGAGCCAGTAGGCGTCGGTCTCCGTGACCACGAGGATCTCCTCGAACTTCGCTCCGGTGCCGCGGAATCCCAGGTGCGGTTCGACCGCCCACAGGCCGGGGTGCGGCGGATGGTCGGACATCCGGTACGGGCTCCACAGCGGGGACCAGCCCTCGCGGTGGCCGTGCAGGGCGTCGGACGCGAGGCCCTTGAGCGCCTGCGTGCCGAACCCGGCGACGCGCGGTGACCAGCGGCGGTCGCCGACCCGGTCGACCTTGTGGGCGATCACGCCGAAGGGATAGGCGCGGTGCCGGTTGGCGTACCCCTGACGGGACATCAGCCGGTCGACGTCCTGGTAGATCTCCCGCAGCGGCCGGCGCTCGCGCACCTCGTCCAGGATCAGCTCGCGGTGCTCGCGCAGGTCGGCCATCAGCCGCTCCTGCAGCGGGTTGGGGCCGAGCGCCCCCGAATACCCGATGTCGGCGGTGCAGCCTTCGTACGCCGGGGCCATGTCGAGGATGAACGGCATGCCCGGCTCGAGCCGGCGGCCGGTCGGGAAGAACTGCAGGGGCACCTTGAAGCCGGTGAACGCCGTACGGTCGCCGAACCAGGCGAAGGGCAGATGGAACCAGTCCCGCACGCCGTGCTCGCGCGCCCTGACCCGCATCGCGCGCGCCGCGTCCCGCTCGGTCATCCCGGGCCGCAGCTCCGCCGCGACCGCTTCCGCGATCGAGTACGCGAGCCGCTGCACCCTGCGGAAACCGTCCAGTCCGTCGTCCATGCCGCTCACCCCAGCCCCTACCGGACACCTCTGCCAAAGCTGACAGCAATCAATGTGACAGCGACTCGTGGCAGGGTCAAGGCCCCCCCCGTGCCGCCTGTGGAAAACCCCTGACCCCGACAGCCTTCATCCCTGCGGACCCCCGACCCCTACGGGAAGTCAGCCGAGAGGACTACAGGAATCCGGCACTCCGGACTGACGACCGGTGTGGTCTGCGCCACTAACTTCGAACACGTGACTGTGATCGCTACCGAAGGCCTGAGCAAGCGGTTCCCGAGGGTGACCGCTCTGGACCGGCTGACCGTCGACATCACCCCCGGTGTGACCGGGCTGGTGGGTGCGAACGGCGCCGGCAAATCGACCCTGATCAAGATCCTGCTGGGGCTCTCCCCGGCGACCGAGGGTCGTGCCGCGGTGCTCGGGCTCGACGTGGCCACGGACGGCGCGGAGATCCGCAGCCGCGTCGGCTACATGCCCGAGCACGACTGCCTGCCACCGGACGTGTCGGCGACCGAGTTCGTCGTGCACATGGCCCGGATGTCGGGGCTGCCGCCCACCGCCGCCCGCGAGCGCACCGCCGACACGCTGCGCCACGTCGGGCTCTACGAGGAGCGGTACCGCCCGATGGGCGGCTACTCGACGGGCATGAAGCAGCGCGTGAAACTCGCGCAGGCGCTGGTCCACGACCCGGCGCTGGTCCTCCTCGACGAGCCCACGAACGGCCTCGACCCGGCGGGCCGCGACGAGATGCTCGCCCTGATCCGCCGCGTCCACACCGACTTCGGCATCTCCGTGCTGGTCACCTCGCACCTGCTCGGCGAGCTGGAGCGGACCAGTGACCACGTGGTGGTGATCGACGGCGGCAAGCTGCTGCGGGCCTCCTCCACCAGCGACTTCACCCAGGCCACCGCCTCCCTCGCGGTCGAGGTCACCGACCGCGAGGGCGAGCTGCTGACCGCGCTGACCGGCGCGGGCCTCACCGCCCAGGCCAACGGCCATCTGCTGCTGGTCGACATCGCGGGCGACGAGACGTACGACACCGTCCGGGACGCGGTCGCCGGACTCGGGGTCGGCCTCGTCCGGATGGAGCAGCGCCGCCACCGCATCGCCGAACTCTTCATCGACGACGAGGACGCCGACCGGGCCGCGGCCGACCACGCCGCCGACCGTGCGGCCGCCCGCGCCGCCGACCAGGACCGCACCGAAGGCAAGGAGGGAGAAGACCGTGACGCAGCCTGACACGGTGGCGGCCACCGCCCCCGGACCCGCCGCATCCACCGCGCCCGATGTCATCCACAACATCGGCTACCGCAAGTACACCGGCCCGCGCCTCGGCCGCGGCTACGCCCGGATCTCCCTGTTCTCGCAGAGCCTGCGCGGCGCCTACGGGCTGGGCCGCAGCGCCAAGTCCAAGGTGCTGCCGATGATCCTGCTGGCCGCGATGTGCGCACCCGCGCTGATCATGGTGGCGGTCGCGGTCTTCACCCACATGACGAAGCTGCCGGTGGAGTACACGCGGTACGCGATCATCATGCAGGCCGTCATCACCCTGTTCGTGGCGTCCCAGGCGCCCCAGTCGGTCTCCCGCGACCTGCGGTTCAAGACCACCCCGCTGTACTTCTCGCGGCCCATCGAACGGATCGACTACGTGGCCGCCAAGTACGCGGCGCTCACGGTGGCGCTGTTCCTGCTGACCGCGGTGCCACTGCTCATCCTCTACATCGGCGCGCTGCTGGCGAAGCTCAGCTTCACCACCCAGACCGCCGGGTTTGCGAAGGGTCTGGTGTCCGTCACTCTTCTGTCGCTGCTCTTCGCGGGAATCGGCCTGGTCATCGCCTCGGTCACCCCGCGGCGCGGCTTCGGCGTCGCCGCGATCATCGCGACGTTCGTCATCACCTACGCCGCGGTGTCCAGCGTCCAGGCGGTCGCCGACAGCCAGGAGAAGTTCCACGTCATCGGGTGGTTGGGCGTCTTCTCGCCGATCTCGCTGATCGACGGCTTCCAGAGCTGGTTCCTGGGCGCGACCTCCGCCTTCCCGCACGCCTCGGGACCGCCCGACGCGCTTGCCGGTCTGGTCTACCTGCTGGTGATCCTCGCACTCATCGGCGGCAGCTTCGGACTGCTGATGCGCCGCTACCGGAAGGTCGGCCTGTCATGACGACGATCAGCATCGACAACGTCTCGCGCTGGTTCGGCAACGTGGTGGCGGTCAACGACATCACCATGACGATCGGCCCCGGCGTGACGGGCCTGCTCGGCCCCAATGGTGCGGGAAAATCCACGCTCATCAATATGATGGCGGGTTTCCTGGCCCCCTCGAACGGCGCGGTCACCCTCGACGGCACGCCCATCTGGCGCAACCAGGAGGCGTACCGCGAGATCGGCATCGTCCCCGAGCGCGAGGCGATGTACGACTTCCTCACCGCACGCGAGTTCGTGGTGGCCAACGCCGAGCTGCACGGGCTGGCCGACCCGGCCGCCGCCGCCCAGCGGGCGCTGGCCACCGTCGAGATGGAGTACGCGCAGGACCGGCGGATCGACACGTACAGCAAGGGCATGCGGCAGCGCGCGAAGATGGCGTCCGCGCTGGTCCACGAACCGTCCGTGCTGCTGCTCGACGAGCCGTTCAACGGCATGGACCCGCGGCAGCGGCTGCACCTGATGGACCTGCTGCGGCGGATGGGCGCCGACGGCCGGACCGTGCTGTTCTCCTCGCACATCCTGGAGGAGGTCGAGCAGCTCGCCCACCACATCGAGGTCGTGGTGGCCGGACGGCACGCCGCTTCCGGCGACTTCCGCAAGATCCGCCGCCTGATGACCGACCGGCCGCACCGCTACCTGGTGCGGTCCAGCGACGACCGCCGGCTGGCGTCGGCGCTGATCGCGCACGGCTCCACCGCCGCGATCGAGCTGGACAAGGCGGAGAAGGCGCTGCGCATCCAGGCGGTCGACTTCGCCGGGTTCACCGAATACCTGCCCCGGATCGCCCGCGACCACGGCATCCGGCTCTTCACCGTCTCGCCGTCCGACGAGTCCCTGGAGAGCGTCTTCTCCTACCTGGTCACGGCGTAAGGAGCCGACCGACATGCCTGCCACCCACGCCACCACCGCCGCCGCGACCACCACCTCGGCGCCACCCGTACGGCCGCCGGCCGCCACCGGTCCCGTCCTGTTCCACCCCACCGTGGCCCGGCTCACCTATCGGGCGCTGCTCGGCCGCCGCCGCGCCCTGCTGCTCTTCGCGCTGCCGCTGCTCCTGCTGATCATCGTCAGCGCGGTCCGCGCCCTCACCGGCGCCGACGACGACACCGCCAACCACCTGCTCCAGGGCTTCGCGCTCGGCTCCATGGTGCCGCTGATCGGCGTCATCGCCGGGACCGGCGCGATCGGCCCGGAGATCGACGACGGCGCCATCGTCTATCTGCTGGCCAAGCCGATCAGACGCTCGACGATCATCTTCACCAAACTCCTGGTCGCCATAGGCGTCACCGCCGCCTTCTCGGCGATCCCCGTACTGATCGCCGGATACATCCTCAACGGCAACGGGCTGAACATGGCGGTGGCGTACGGGGTCGCCGCGGCCGTCGCCTCCCTCACCTACGCGGCGATCTTCCTGATGCTCGGGGTGATCACCCGGCACGCGGTCGTCGCGGGCCTGGTCTACGCCCTGGTGTGGGAGTCGGTGATCGGAAACGTGGTGCCGGGCGCCAGGACGCTCAGCGTCCAGCAGTGGGCGCTGGCCATAGCCCAGAAGATCAGCGACGGTGGCGTGGTCACCTCCGAGGTGGCGCTGCCCACCGCGGTGGTGCTCCTGGTGCTGGTCACGACCGCGGCCACCGGATTCGCCGTCCACAAGCTGCGCACGCTCAAGCTCGCCGGGGAGGAGTGACGGCGCGCTGAACCGGGGGTGTGAGCACGGTGGAGGACCCCACTCAGCGCACCCACAGAGTGTCGGTTAAGACTGGTGTCGATGGCCCAGGACACCTCCGACACCAGCGCCCAGGTTCCGCCCGAGCCGCAGATCCCGGCCTGGTGGGCACACGAGCGCCGCCGCGTCACCCTTGGGGACGCGCGGCGCTCCGTCGCGGCGTGGATACGCTCGTCCCCCGGTACGCACATATGGCTGCTGGTGCTGGCCATCACCACCGGCATCGTGGCCGTGGTCTCGCCGCACGCCCGGTCGTATCTGCTGCACCATGTGAGCACCAACCTCGTGGAACTGCGCCACCACCCGTTGCGTGTGCTCTTCGCGAGCGCCCTGTGGATAGAGACACCGTCGGGTTTCGCGCTCTACGCCGTCCTCTACGAGCTGGTGCACGCCCCGGCCGAGCGCTGGCTGGGCACCTGGCGGTGGCTGGTGGTCGCCGCCACCGCGCACATAGGCGCCACCCTGGTCAGCCAGAAGGCGGTGCTGTTCGGCATCCACGACGAGCGGCTGCCGCGTTCGCTGGCGCACACCGTGGACATCGGGGTGAGCTACGGCCTCGCGGGCGTCATCGGGGTGCTGGCGTACCGCGTGCCGCGCCCCTGGCGCTGGGGGTACATCGCCGGGGTGCTGGCGTTCTTCACCCACCGGGTGGCCACCGACGGCACGTTCACCGACCTGGGCCATCTCACCGCCGTGCTGATCGGCCTGGCCTGCTTCCCGATCACTCCCCGGAACCCCAGGAACCCCAGGACCCCCCGGACTCCCTGACGACCGTCAGAAGGGGCCGAAGAGGCGTTCCAGCACCACCGCGATGCCGTCCTCGTCGTTCGACGCGGTGACCTCGTCGGCGACCTGCTTGAGGTCGGGGTGGGCGTTGGCCATCGCCACGCCGTACGCGGCCCAGGCGAACATCGGCAGGTCGTTGGGCATGTCGCCGAAGGCGATCGTGTCGGCGGCCTTCACGCCCAGACGGCGGGCGGCCAGGGAGAGGCCGGTCGCCTTGGTGAGGCCGAGGGGCAGCAGTTCGACGATGCCCTCGCCCGCCATGGTGACGCCCACGAGGTCGCCGGCCACGCGCTGGGCGGCCTGGGCCAGCCGGTCGTCGTCCAGGCCCGGATGCTGCACATAGAGCTTGTTGATCGGCGCCGACCACAGCTCGGCGGGGTCGTTCATCACGGTGACGGGCAGCTCGGGGTGGTACCTGTACCCCTCGCCGACCAGCACGTCGCCGGAGAGCCCGTCCCTGCTGGCGGCCAGGAAGAGCGGCCCGATCTCGGCCTCTATCTTGGCCAGCGCGAGCCCGGCGAGCTGCCGGTCGAGGGTGACCGAGGTGAGCAGCCGGTGCGTGCCCGCGTCGTAGATCTGCGCGCCCTGGCCGCAGACGGCGAGGCCGTCGTAGCCGAGGTCGTCCAGGATGTGCCGGGTCCAGGGCACCGAGCGGCCGGTAACGATGATGTGCGCCGCGCCCGCCGCGGTGACCGCGGCGAGCGCGTCACGCGACGCCTGGGAGACGGTGTTGTCGCCGCGCAGCAGCGTGCCGTCCAGGTCGGTGGCGACCAGACGGTACGGCAGCCGCGCGGCGGACGACGAGGCCGCGCCGGGTGCGGACGAAGCGCCGGGTCCCGTACTCACTTGGAGACGGGTTCCAGCAGCTCCCGGCCGCCCAGGTACGGGCGCAGGACCTCCGGCACCCGGACCGAGCCGTCGGCCTGCTGGTGGTTCTCCAGGAGCGCCACGATGGTCCTCGGCACGGCGCACAGGGTGCCGTTGAGCGTCGCCAGCGGGCGGGTGCCGTTCTCGTCGCGCATCCGGACCGACAGCCGACGGGACTGGAACTCGGTGGTGTTCGACGTCGAGGTCAGCTCGCGGTACTTGCCCTGGGTCGGGATCCACGCCTCGCAGTCGAACTTGCGCGACGCGGAGGACCCCAGGTCGCCCGAGGCCAGCTCGATCACCTGGAAGGGGAGTTCGAGGGCGGTCAGCCACTGCTTCTCCCAGGCCAGCAGCCGCTGGTGCTCGGCCTCCGCGTCCTCCGGCGTGGTGTAGACGAACATCTCCACCTTGTCGAACTGGTGGACCCGGATGATGCCGCGGGTGTCCTTGCCGTACGAGCCCGCCTCGCGCCGGTAGCAGGGGGAGAAGCCCGCGTAGCGCAGCGGCAGCTTGCCCGCGTCGATGATCTCGTCCATGTGGTACGCGGCGAGCGGCACCTCGGAGGTGCCGACCAGGTAGAGGTCGTCCTTCTCCAGGTAGTAGACGTCGTCCTCGACCTGGCCGAGGTAGCCGGTGCCCGCCATGGCGGCGGGCTTGACCAGGGTCGGGGTGAGGACGGGGGTGAAGCCCGCCGCGGTGGCCTGCGCGATGGCCGCGTTGACCAGGGCGAGCTCCAGCAGCGCGCCGACACCGGTCAGGTAGTAGAAGCGCGAACCCGACACCTTGGCGCCGCGGTCGACGTCGATGGCGCCGAGCAGCTCGCCCAGCTCCAGGTGGTCCCGGGGCGTGAAGCCGTCCGCCGCGAAGTCGCGCGGGGTGCCGTGCTGCTCCAGGACGACGAAGTCCTCCTCGCCGCCGATCGGCGCGTCGGGGTGGACCAGGTTGCCCAGCTGCAGGAGCAGCCGCTGGGCCTCCTCCGCGGCGGCGTGCTGGTCGGCGTCGGCGGCCTTGACCGCGGCGGCCAGCTCGCCGGTCCGCTTGAGCAGTTCGGCCTTCTCGTCGCCCTGCGCCTTCGGGATCAGCTTGCCGAGCTGCTTCTGCTCGGCCCGCAGCTCGTCGAAGCGGGTACTGGAGGACCGGCGCCGCTCGTCGGCGGCGAGGAGGGAGTCGACGAGCGCGACGTCCTCTCCACGGGCGCGCTGGGACGCGCGCACACGGTCGGGGTCCTCACGAAGCAGGCGAAGGTCAATCACGGCTACAGGCTACCGGGGAGCGGGCATCGGCCGCGACAACATTAGGGCCTTTATGAGTGCTATGTCCGCTTCGGGGGAAAAGCGAGTCAAATCCAATAAAGAGGGAATTGGTGAGCCGTCCACCGCATTCACCCCTTCCCTCCCCCGGGTCATCCCGCCTGTGGAGAACCGGAGTTGATCACGGTCGGGTATCCCGCCCGGCGGAAAGTTATCCACAGGCTGCTGGGGATAGCCATTCTTTGTCCACAGGGTGTGGGGAAGATCTGTGGAGAAGGAGGAAGATCGTTTTCCGGGGTCGGCGCTCGGCTATGGATTCCCCAACCAAACCCGTCCCACACTCACTTTCGAGTGAGAAGTGTTCCCTCGGGAGAGTTGGCGGGGGGAATTGGGGTGACGAGGGGTGAGCTGCGTCACCATGGGCGGAGGTGGCGCCTGTGTACGGATTTGTCGACTAGGTCGGATTGCCGTGTCGACTTGTCCCCAGTTACCCACAGGCTGCGGCGCACCCCTGTGGATAACTTTCCGGGAGTCTCAGGCCCGGCCGTCCAGCGCGCGGTTCAGCCAGTCGGACGCGGTGGTGAACTCCTCGTCCGTCGCCCCCCTGGCCACCCGCGCCGGGACCTCGTCGGCCCGCGGATAGGACCCGAGGAACCGTACGTTCAGACAGCGCCGCCGCAGCCCCATCAGCGTCTCGCCCACGCGGCGGTCGGTGAGGTGGCCCTCGGCGTCCACCGAGAAGCAGTACTGGCCCAGGCCCTGCCCGGTCGGGCGGGACTCGATCCGCATCAGGTTCACCCCGCGGATCGCGAACTCCTGCAGCAGGTCGAGCAGCGCGCCGGGGTGGTCGTCGCGCAGCCAGAACACCGCCGACGTCTTGTCCGCGCCGGTCGGCGACGCCAGCCGGGCCGGCCGCCCGACCAGGACGAAGCGGGTGGTGGCGTTCTGCGCGTCGTGGATGTCGGTGGCCAGCGCCTCCAGACCGTACGTCGGCGCCGCGAACTCGCCCGCGAAGGCGCCGTCGAAGCGGCCCTCCTGCACCAGCCGGGCGCCGTCGGCGTTGGACGCGGCCGACTCCCACAGCGCGTCCGGCAGGTTCCCGGCCAGCCAGTTCCGCACCTGGACCTGCGCGGCCGGGTGCCCGGTGACCGTCTTCACGTCCGCCAGCGCGGTGCCGGGGCGCACCAGCAGCGCGAACGCGATCGGCAGCAGCACCTCGCGGTAGATCATCAGCGGCTCGCCGAAGGCCAGCTCGTCCAGGGTGGCGGTGATCCCGCCCTCCACCGAGTTCTCGATCGGCACCAGCGCGCCGCCCGCGGAGCCGTTGCGCACCGCGTCCAGCGCCGCGGGCACCGACACCATCGGCACCAGCTCACGCGTGGCGGCCTCGGGCAGCGTGCGCAGCGCGGCCTCCGTGAAGGTGCCTTCGGGACCGAGATAGGTGTAACGGCTCGCTGACGACATGCGTTCAGCCTAATGGCCCCCGGCGCCCGCCCGGCCGCTCTTGGCCGGGATCACCGGCGCCCGGACCCCGCCCGGCCGCCCCGGCCGTCCGTCAGCCCTCCAGCAGCCGCTGCCCCACGTACTCGCCGGGACCGCAGCCGCCCGGCACCGCGAACAGCGCGCTGGCCTCGTGCCGCAGGAAGCGGGAGAGGCCGTCGGCGCCGTCGAGCTTGCGCTGCACCGGGACGAAGCCGCGCAGCGGATCGGCCTGCCAGGCGACGAAGAGCAGCCCGGCGTCCGGGGCGCCGTCGGTGCCGATGCCGTCGTGGTACGAGAACGCCCGCCGCAGCATGGCCGCGCCGCCGTTGGAGGCCGCGGCCGCCACCCGTACGTGTGCGTCGCCCGCGATGGCGAGCGCGCCGTCGGGGCCGATCTTTCCCAGGTCGACCGGGGTGGTCTCGGTGCCGCCGGACAGCGGCGCCCCGTCGGACTTGCGGCGGCCGATCACCTTCTCCTGGCGGGCCACGGACAGCCGGTCCCAGGAGTCCAGCAGCATCCGGATCCGCCGCACGACGGCGTACGACCCGCCCGCCATCCATTGCGGCGTCCCCGCGGACGGCACGAAGACCTTCCGCGCGAAGTCCGGCTCCGACGGCTTGGGGTTGTTGGTGCCGTCGATCTGGCCCATCAGATTGCGCCCGGTCATCGGCCGCGCGGTGGCGCCAGGGGTGCGGTTGAAGCCGTTCATCTGCCAGCGGACGGCAGCCGCGCTCCCGGCCGCCTTCTGGATCACCCGCAGCGCGTGGAAGGCCACCAGGGCGTCGTCGGCGCCGATCTGCACCCACAGATCGCCGTTGCTGCGCCGGGTGTCGAGGTGGTCGGCGGGGAAGTCGGGCAGCGGCGCGAGCGCCTCGGGCAGGTGGGCGGTCAGTCCTGTGCGGCTGAAGAAGGTGCGGCCGAAGCCGAAGGTGACGGTGAGGGAGGAGGGCCCCGCGTCGTCCGCGACCTGGTCGTCGTAAGCCGCCGGCGTGGTGGGCGAACCCGTGCCTGTCATCGCGCGGGCCGCGTCCGACCAGCGGCGCAGCAGCGCGGCGGCCGTCCTGCGGTCGGCGCCGGGCGCCAGGTCGAAGGCGACGAGATGGCCGCGCGCCTGCGCCGGTTCGACGATCCCCGCTTGGTGCCTGCCCTCGAACGGGACACGCGACGAGCCCACGGTGGTCAGCGCCACGGGTGCGTCGCGCGCCGCCAGGGCGCCACCCGCCCCCGCCGCACCGCCGACGACCAGCCCCGCGGCCCCGGCGGCGCCCGCGGTGGACAGCAGCCGCCGCCGGGAGAAGGCCCCGGGGGCGCCGCTCCCGGCGTCCGTTTCGGCGTCACCCATGGCGTCCCGTTCGGCGTCACCTATGGCGCCGCCTTCCGCGCCGCCCGCCGTGGTGGTCTCTGTCCTGTCGCTGCGGCTGCTCACGGCACCTGCACGTTCCTCGTCAGCGTCACCTCGTCGATGTCGGAGGTGCGTACGGTCAGGGAGATCTGCCAGGTGCCCGGCAGCGGGAGCTGGACGTTCTGGGCGATCCAGTGCCCGGCGACGAACCGCTTCAGCGGCACCTGGATCGGCCCGAGCTTCTTGGCGGGAAGGGTGAACGCCAGGCGCACCTCGGGCACCTCGACCGCGACGCCCGTGGGCCCGGTGAGGATCACGTGCACCACGTTGGGCGTGCCGGTGCGGCCCGGGTCCATCGAGAAGGCGGCGCTGCCCTTGCCGTTCTGGCCACCGGTGTCGTACGGGATGGTGACGCCGTTGTCGACCGAGTCGGTGCCGCCCGGCGTGGACGCGGCGGGCGCGTCGGCCAGTCCCTTCTGCTCCTCGGCGGCCCGCCCCGGCTGGGTGCCGGTGAGCATGGTGGTGACGGTCAGCAGGACCACCGCCACACCCACCTCGGCGAGCACCGAGCGGCGCAGCCTGTTGCGCCCGGGATCCGCGTCGCGCTGCTTCTTCGCCTCCGCGGCGCTCCTGGCGGCCTGCTGCCGCCGCAACTGCGCGGCGCGTCCGGGGTCGAGGTCGTCCGGCGCCCCGTTCGCCGCACCCTTGGTGCCGGATTTCGCCGCCGGCCCCGCACCGGCCTTCTCCGCACCCTTGGTGCCGGATCTCGGGCCGCCCTTTGCCGCCGCGGCAGCCTTCACCTGGGTCCTCGCCTCGGCCTTCGCGGTGTCCTTCGCCGTGTCCCTCGCGGTGTCCTTGGCCTCGGCCCTGGCCGCGGGCACCGTCCCCAGCTCCCGGGTCCAGCGCCGCGAGAACCACGCCACGCACACCAGGGTGCACACCAGGCCGATCTTGATCAGCAGCAGCCGCCCGTAGTGGGTGTCGGTGAAGGCGTGCCAGGTGCCCACCTGGCGCCACGCCTGGTAGGTGCCCGTGCAGATCAGGGTGGTGACGGCGGTCAGCGCGATGGCGGAGAAGCGGCGTACGGCGAAGGGCTCGACCGCACCCGCGGTGGAGGGTGTGCTGAGCGCGGTGAGCAGGGTGATCAGACCGCCGAGCCAGACCGCCATGGACAGCAGGTGGACCACGTCGAGCGGCATCGCGAGCTGGTGCTGGATGCCGACGGAGGCGTGCTCGGCCATCGCCCAGGTGGCGGCGATACCGGTGGCCACGACGGTGCCGCCGATGCCGAGTCCCCAGGCGAGGTCGGCGCGTTCGGCCGGGTCCTCGCGTTTGGCGTAGCTGCCGAAGAGCACGGCGAGGAAGACGGCCGCCGCGGCGAGCAGCAGCAGCCGGGACAGCAGTGCGGCGCCCGGTCTGGTCTCCAGCATCGACCGCATGACGCCCAGGTCGAAGGCGTCGCCGAGGCCGCTGCCGTTGACGTACGGGCCGCGCAGCATCAGCAGCGCGATGGTGGAGCCGACCAGGGTGGCCCAGCCTCCGGCGGCCAGCCGCTGCATGGGGCGCAGCAGGGCGCCGCGCGGCCAGCACACGGACAGGAAGACGCAGCTGCCGATCAGCAGCGCGAACCCGGCGTAGGCGAAGTAGCGGGCGACGCCGTAGAGCGTGCCCGCCACTCCGCCGCCGACGGCGGCCTCGCTCGACAGGTCGACGGTCGTCTTCGAGGGCGCGCCCACCGAGAAGGTGAACGCCCCGGCGACCGGGTGGCTGTCCTGCGACACCGCCTTCCAGGCCACGGTGTACGTGCCGTTCCCCAGCCCCGGGCGCAGCGTGACGGTGGCCGTGGAGCCGGAGTCCTGGCCACTGGCGTGCTGCGCCTGGTCACTGGCCACATCGGCGCCGCGCGGGTCGAGCACCCGCAGCGAGTCGGCGGAGAGCAGCACCCCTTCGGAGAAGGTGAGCAGCACCCGCTGCGGCGCCGTCTGCACCACCGAGCCCCCTACGGGGTCGGTACGGATCAGCGCGGCGTGCGCGGACGCGGGCGTGGCGGTGCCCAGCACCAGGGCGGCCAGCGCGCCGAGGGCGACCGCCAGCGCGGCGAGCCGCCGGACGGCGCCCCGCGGAGCGCGGGGAGTGGGTACGTACGACCGTGTGTTCATCGGTGCATCAGCCCCCGGGTCGGTATGTCGTCGGGCGCACGGGCACGGTGACCGTCACCGTGGCAGGTGTGGCGTGGGTGAAGTGGAGAGTGAGCGTCACCTTGTCACCCACGGCGGGTCTGCGGGTGAGGTTCTCCAGCATCAGATGGTCGGCGCCCAGGCCGAGCGCGAGGCTGCCCCCGGCCGGGACGGGCAGCGACATGACCTGGCGCATGGTGGTGCCGACGGTGGTGTGCAGGGTGACGTGCGCGGCCAGCGGCGTGGTCACCGACGTCAGTTCCGCGGCGCCGCCACCGGTGTTGCGGACCGTGAGGTACGCGGCGGCCATGTCGGTGAGCAGCGGCTGCGGTATGTAGCCGTCGGACACCGCGAGCCGCGCGGGCGACCCGCCGCCCGACCCCGACCCGGCGGCCGAGGAGGACGCGCTGCCGAGCCCCACCACCGCGGCGACCGCGACGGCCGCGCCGCCCGCGACCGCCCCGACGACGGCGCCGGTGAGCTTGCGGCGCCGGGTCACGGGGCCTCGCTCCTGATGATCTTGGGCAGGTCCGCCGCGTACTGCTCGGCGGTGGTGCCCGACATGTAGAGCACGTGCCCCTTGTCGTCCTTGGGCCAGAACGCCAGGACCTCGGCGCCGTGGGTGACGGTGATGCTGCCGTCCTTCTCCTTGACCGGCTTGTCGATCCCGATGCCGAGCGAGCGCGCGGCGTTCTGGATGGTCTCGAACTTGCCGGTCAGCCCGATGAACGACTTGTCCATCGCGCCCAGCCACTGGGTGAGCCGGGCGGGAGTGTCGCGGTCGGGGTCGGTGCTGACGAAGACGATCCGCAGCGCGGCCTGGTCGGCCTGGGACAGCTTGGCCTTGGCCAGCGCCAGGTCGCTCATGGTGGTGGGGCAGACGTCGGGGCAGTGCGTGTAGCCGAAGAAGATCAGCGTGGGGTGGCCCGCGGTCTGCTTCACCAGGTCGAACGGCTTGCCGTGGTTGTCGGTGAGCACGAGGGCGGGCTTGGTGAACGGCGTGTCGAGCAGCGTGCCGGCCTTCTGCGTGCCGTTGGACACGGCCGCCACATCGGCGTCGGCGCCGCTGCCGGCGTTGCCGGACGAGCCGCTGGACGAGCCGCAGCCGGTCAGCGCGAGGGCGCCCGCCGCGGCGAGCGCGACCGACCCGGTCCTGAAGGCGGTACGGCGCGTGCGGGAGGCGGAGGTGGTGCGGGTGGTGCGGGTGGTACGCATGACAGTGGTCCCCAGAGTGCGGTGTCGGTGTGCCGGGCGGCCGCGCGCGGTGACGCGGTCGGCCGCCCGGCGGGACGGGTCAGGGGTCGGGCCCCGGACCTGATCCCGGACCTGAAGCCCGACCTGACGTCGGACCTGAAGCCGGATCAGGCGGACGGGGTGCGGCGGCGCCCGGCGAACACGCCGAACGCGACACCTACCGCGCCCACGAGGATGCCGACGACGCCCAGCACCCGGGCGGTGTCGTCACTGCCGCCGCCGCTGTCACCGGACGCGGTGTCCTGCTTCCCCGACGCCTTGGTGTCGGCCGCGGAACCGGGAGCCGCCGTGCCCGGGGTGGTCGAGCCGCCGCTGGACGAGGCGGCCGTCAGCGTCAGCTTGGGCGCCGGGTTCTCCGGCTCCGCGGCGCCCGCCTGCGGCACCTCGATCCAGCGGACGACCTGGCCGTTGTCGTATGTCTGCAGCGTCTTGAACACCAGCGAGTCGGCGTTGTCGGGCAGCGGGCCGAGCGAGACGGGGAACTGCTGGAACTGCCCCGGGGCGATCTTCCCGCCCGACCAGACGATCTTCGTGACCGCCTCGTTGACCGTGCCGTCGTCCGTCTTCAGCGGCGTGGTGAGCTTCGCCGTGGTGACCTTCGCGGTCCAGCCGGGGACGGGCTGGAGGGAGACCGACGCGATCGGGTGGTCGGCGGGCAGATTGACCTCGATCTTGATCGTGGACGCGCTGTCCTGCTCGTTGGGGACCTTGAAGGCGACGGTGCTGTAGCTGCCCTTGGCGGCGCTGGCGGGCTGCACGGTGACATGGGCGAAGGCGGGCACGGCCGCCAGCAGGACGGTGGCTCCGGCGAACGCGGCGACGGTCGCGGCGCGGCCGCGGATACGTGAGCTGCTCATGGCAGGGGTTCTCCACAGAGGAAGTGAGGTGGGCGTGGACGCGTACGGGCGGGCCCGCGCGCCGTCGGCTCATCCCCGGCCGCCGCTCCCGTCGGGAGCGTGGCACGTGCGGAGAACGAGGCGTCGCGTCAGGCCGCGCCGAAGGCCATCGGCGGGCCGCGCCTGGCCATCGCGTGCCGCAGCAGCCACACCGTACGGTGCCTGGCCGCCGTCGCCCCTGAGGTGCAGCGGGTCCGCAGCCGTGCGGCCGCCGTCCCGGCCGCCTGCGCGGCGAGCGCCGACAGCAGGGCGTGCGCCCGGTGCAGTACGGCGGGTGAGAGCACCGCCAACTCGGCCGCGCCGCGCACCGACAGCCGTATCAGCCGCCACAGCGCGGCCTCACCGCGGCGCAGTATCCAGCCCGCCACCACGGCGGCGAGCAGGTGGGCGAGGACCATCCGCGACGAGCACAGCGGCAGCGCACTCAGGGTGTGCGCGACGCCGCCCCACGGGGTGGTGCCGCCGCCCATGCCGTGCATGCCGTCCATGCCCGCGGTCCCGGCCGGGTGCGTGCTGAGCGCGGCGGGGTCGAGTCCCGCGCCGCGCACTATCGAGGCGGCCCTGCCCGGGGTGAGGGGCAGCGCCTGGCTGTGGCAGAGCAGCCGGGCGGCGACCGCCATCAGGGAGTCGGAGCCTGTGCCGGTCCCGGTGGTCCCGGAGGCGCCGGGCGAGGACGGCAGGGTGGCACACGCCTGGCCCGCGCCGAAGACGGTGTGCAGCGCGAGTTGTCCGGCGGCCAGGGCGGCGGCGATGCCCGGCAGGGAGCGTTCCCGCCCGGCCAGCGGGGCCACCACCGCGAAGACCGCGAGCCAGCCGAAGACCAGTGACCACACCGGGACCGTACGACCCGAGGCCGCCGTGTGGCCTGCCGCGGCCAGCACGACGCAGACCGCGGTGAACACCGCGGCCCTCAGCAGTCGCATTCCGGCGCCCGCGCGCACGGAGGAGGCGGCGCCCCCGGAGGCAGTCATGTCGGCGGTCATCCTCTCACCGCGCGCACGGCGCCGGTAAGGCGGGTGCCCGGCTCGCGGGGGTGTGCGCCGGTCGTCCCCTTACACCCGTACGCCGGGGGTCCACATCCGCCGAATGAGCGGTATCACGTCAACACCACGCTTACGGGACGCCCTTCGTGGCAATACGTAACCTTATGTCGAGCCGCAGCCAGGAGGCTGGAGCATGAGCATCTGGTGGTCTCTCCATTTGCGGCGCGAGGCCGCGAGCGTTCCGCTGGCCAGACGGCTGCTGCTGGGGACGATGGAGACCGCCGGGGTGGACCCCGACATCTCCTTCGACCTCTCGGTGGCGCTCACCGAGGCTTGCGCGAACGCCGTGGAACACGCCGGATCAGCCACGGAGTACAGCGTCACCGCCAGGATCGAGGGTGACCGCTGCAGGATCGAGGTGGCCGACGCCGGGCCGGGTTTCCCCCGCGACCGCTTCCGTCACCCGGCCCGGCCGCTGACCCATCGGGGTCAGCAGTCCGAGCACGGGCGCGGACTCATCCTCATCGAAGCCCTCGTGGACCATGTCCACTTCCAGAACCGGCCGGGCCACGGCACGGTCGTCTCGTTCGACAAGGTACTCAAATGGCGTGACGGCGCTCTGCTGAAAGCGTCGTAGCCGGTCCGGTCGACTCCCAGGGGTCAGGCCCTGAGCGCCGCCATCCACGCCTCGACCTTGTCGGAGCGGCGCGGCAGCGCGGCCGACAGGTTCCGGTTGCCGTCGGCGGTGACGAGGATGTCGTCCTCGATCCGGACGCCGATGCCGCGGTACTCCTCCGGCACCGACAGGTCGTCCGCCTGGAAGTACAGTCCGGGCTCCACGGTCAGCACCATGCCGGGCTCCAGGGTGCAGTCCACGTAGGACTCGGTCCGCGCGTGGGCGCAGTCGTGCACGTCGAGGCCGAGCATGTGGCCGGTGCCGTGCAGGGTCCAGCGGCGCTGCAGGGCCAGTTCCAGCACCCGCTCGGCCGGGCCCTCTACCAGCCCCCACTCGACCAGCTTCTCGGCCAGCACGCGCTGCGACGCCTCGTGGAAGTCGCGGTAGGCGGCGCCCGGCTTGACCGCGTCGATACCCGCCTGCTGCGACTCGTACACCGCGTCGTAGATCTTGCGCTGGAGCGGGGTGAAGCGGCCGTTGATCGGCAGGGTGCGGGTGACGTCCGCGGTGTAGAGGGACCGGGTCTCCACGCCCGCGTCGAGCAGCAGCAGTTCGCCGGAGCGGACCGCGCCGTCGTTGCGCACCCAGTGCAGGGTGGTGGCGTGCGGGCCCGCGGCGCAGATGGAGCCGTAGCCGACGTCGTTGCCCTCGACCCGGGCGCGCAGGAAGAACGTGCCCTCGATCCAGCGCTCGGAGGTCGCCTCGGCCTTGTCCAAGGTGCGGACGACGTCCTCGAAGCCGCGAGTGGTCGAGTCGCACGCCTGCTGCAGCTCGGCGATCTCGAACTCGTCCTTGACCAGTCGCAGTTCCGACAGGAACACGGTCAGCTCGGCGTCCCGCTCCGCGGTCACCTTGTCGGTGAGCGCGGCCTCGATACCGGCGTCGTGGCCGCGGACCACGCGGACCGGTCCGGTCGCCTCGCGCAGGGTGTCGGCGGCCGTGCGGAGGTCCTTGCAGGGGAGCCCGAGCAGCGTCTCGGCCTCCGTCAGGCTGTTGCGGCGGCCGACCCACAGCTCGCCCTGGCCGTCCAGCCAGAACTCGCCGTTGTCCCGTGCCGAGCGCGGCAGCAGGTACACCGCCGCCTCGTGCCCCGACTCCGCCGTCGGCTCCAGTACGAGGACGGCGTCCTGCGTCTGGTCGCCGGTCAGGTGCACGTACTCGGTCGCGGGCCTGAACGGGTAGTCGGTGTCGTTGGACCGGGGGCGCAGATTGCCGGCGGGGACCACGATCCGCTCGCCGGGGAAGCGCGCCGAGAGCGCCGCGCGGCGGGCGGCGGCGTATCCGGCCTGCGGGATCGGCTCGAGACCCGACAGCTCGGTGTCGGCCCAGTCGGACTTCATCGAGGCCGCCAACTCGTCGGAAACCGCCGGGTAGAGCCGGTTCTTCCGCTCCTTGATGGGTGCGTCCTGGCTCTCGGGTGTCTCAGGGGTCTCCTGGTCGACCAGCTTGTCCTGGGCGTCGGCCACGTCCTGCCTCCTCGCGATAGACCTCCGGCCATCGTAAGTGCGCAGGCAAGGGGCCCCGCGCGGGTGGTGCGGGCGGGGGCGGCCGGCGGGGTGCCGGGCGGCGGGTGCGGGGGTCCTCAGTCGAAGTGGACGGCGAGCAGGACGACGTCCTCGACGCTGTCGGCGGCCGTCCGGTCGAGGCCGTCGGGCAGCAGGGCGTGCAGCACATGGTCGGCGAGCTGCTCGGGGTCCTCGCGGACCGGGCGCGGGGCGCTCTGGGCGGCGGTGTGCAGCCGTGCGAAGGCCCGGTCGGCGGGTTCCCCGGTGCGGTGCAGCAGGCCGTCGGTGTAGAGCAGCAGGCTCTCGCCCTGCTGGACCCGCAGCTCCACGCTGGGCGCCTCCCAGCAGCTCAGCATGTTCAGCGGGGCCGACAGGGAGGTCTCCACGTACTCGCAGCGGCGGTCGCCGACCACCAGCGGCGGGCAGTGCCCGGCGCCCGCGAGGATCAGCTTGCGCCCGCCGGTCCGTCCGGTGGGCGCCGCCTCCACGTACGTGAACAGCGCGGTCGCGGACCGGGCGGGCTCGGTCAGCCGCATCAGCAGTTCGAGGTCGGAGAGCACCGCGACCGGGTCCTCGCCCTCTATCACCGCGTAGGCCCGCAGCGACGCGCGCAGCCGTCCCATGGCGGCGACCGCGCTGGGCCCGGCTCCGGTGACCCCGCCGACGGCCAGGCCGAGCGCGCCTTCGGGCAGCGGCAGCGCGTCGAACCAGTCGCCGCCGCCGCGCGGCCCCGTGCTGTGGCGTACGGCCATCCGTACGCCGGGAACGCGCGGCAGCCGGGCGGGCAGCAGCTCGGCGGCGAGTGCGGCGGCGGTCTCGCGGGCGCGGACGAGGTCCAGCACACGGGCCAGGTGTTCGGCGGCGAAGCGCAGGTAGAGGCCCATCAGGCGGCGCTGGCGCTGGATCGGCTGGGCGGGCTCGTCGTAGAACCAGACGGCGGTACCGAGGCGGCCGGTGGGGCGGGGGGCGGTGCCGCCGTGGGCGAGTGCCGCGGCGGGTGTGGTGAGGGTCGCACTCGGGGCGGCGGCCGGGTCGGCCGCGGTGGCGTCGAGGGGGCTCGTGAGGCCGGTGACGAGCTGCAGCGAGTAGCTGGCGGCGAGGCCGAGCTGCTGGGCGACCTCGCGGTGGCGCGGGTCGAGGCCGGGCTCGTGCAGGAGGTCGGGGTGCAGGCGTTCGTCGGGGACGGTGTCCGGGTCGGTGCCTTCAGGGGCGACGGCGGTGGTGGCCGCCGGGGCGCCGTCAGGGAGGTCCGCGGGGGCGCCGTCGCCGGTCGCCTCGCCCGGGTCGGGTGGGCGCGGGCGGCCGGCGGCGTGGGCGGCGGGGCGGGGCACGGTCTCGATGGTGCCGAGGTCGGCGTGGCCGAGACCGAGTCCCACGGTGATGTCGGGGCCGAGGCCGTCGGCCGGTTCCAGCGCGATCAGGCCGCGGCGGGCGCCGAGCAGGGTCGCCCCGGCCCGCAGCACCTCGTGCAGCGCGTCGTCGAGGTCGGCCCTGCGGGCGAGCCGCTCGGTCAGCTCGTGCACCAGGGAGAGGTCGCACACCCAGGACGCCAGCCGGTCCTGTACGGCGAGGGAGCGCTCGACGGCGCCGGGTCCGCTGTGACGGGTGTGACGGACGGCCGTGGCGTCGTGGTCGGCGTCGTGACCGGAGCCGGGCGTGGTGTCGAGCCCGGTGTCGTGGCTGGTACCGATACCGCCGTCCATACCGCCATCCGCAAGCGGACCTGCGGTTTCCGGCCGTTCCGGCAGTTTGTGCGCCGCGGCTGGTGTGGCGGGGGAGGTGGACGTGGTGGCTGTGGTGGTCGCCGAAGGGACCGATGGGGCGGCATTCTGCGCCGTGCCGGGACGAGGTGGCTCGGTTCCAGCCACTTTTCTGGCGTGGGCGGGGCTCATGGCCGGGGACTTCCGGCCAGCGGCCGACGAATGGGGCAATCAACGCTTTTCGTCCGCAATGCGCGGAGCATCTGCATGAATAGCATCGCAAACCCCCATGTCGTGCTGCGCCGCTACCAAGGAACCCACTTCTACACGCAGCATCACGGGCATGTCCAGGATTGTCCTGGTACCACGAATGGTGTCGGGGTCACAGACCACGATCGCTCCTCGTCCGGACCGTGGCCGGACGTTGGCCGGAAACAGCCACCCCCGTCTCATGCGCGCTGTCGACTGATCCCAGCCAACAGCGCGTCATTTTCACGGGTGATGGGTAGGAACCCGTAGTCCGGCTCAAGCGTCGTAGTACGTAAGCAGTTGACAGCCGACCCCACCCCGAGTGGCGACGGGAGCTGCGCCCGGCGGGATCCACGAGCAGTGGTTCACGACCGGGGCAGGTGAGCAAGCGCCATGCGCACGCCACCCATCGCCACGTTCCACGCTCGGCCGGCGGCGTGATGCGCTGCCTCGTAAGCGGTGTGCTCGACAGTTCCACGTGTAATGGGCAGATCCCTGGGCGTTAACGGAAAGGAACGAGCGCTGATGCGCGAGATCCTCGGAAGGCGACGCAAGCTCTCACTGCAGCGAAAGGGGCGCACCGCGTTGCTCAACGCGGCGCTCATGTACGCCGAACAGTGGCGTTGGCGCGTGCTCCCCGGTGTCGGATACGACAAGCGAGGCGGCACCTGGCGGGCGGCCGGTGCGCAGCCGTGCGCCTGCGCGCGGCCCAACTGCCCGGTGCCCGGTGCCCATCCGCATGAGCCCGGGCTACTGGCGGCCACCCACGACCCGCGCATGGTGCGCTGGTGGTGGACCCGCAGGCCGGACGCGCCGGTCGTCCTGGCCACCGGCGACCGGGTGTCGGCCGCGAGCCTGCCCGCGGTGGCGGGCGCGCGGGCGCTGGACGCGATCGAGCGGCTGGGCGTACGCCTCGGCCCGGTGCTCGCCACGCCCACCCGGTACGTGATCCTCGTGGCGCCCTACTCGCTCGCCGAACTGGGCGAACTCCTGGACAGCCAGGACTGGGTGCCGACGTCGCTGCGCTACCACGGTGACGGCGGATATGTGGCGCTGCCGCCGTCGAGCAGCAGCGCGGGGCAGCTGCGCTGGGTGCGGCCGCCGGTCGTCGAGCCGGGTGCGAGCGCGCCCTGGCTCCCGCAGATCGCCGACCTGGTGGACGCCCTGGTCCGCGCGGGCCGTACCGCGCCGGACAGCGACCGGCTGACGTTCTGAGGCCTGCGTGGTCCGGGCCGCCGGGTCACCCGTTCGGGTAGCGGACGCCGACGGCGTCCTCTGAACGGCGCTCGGCGGACCCGGTTGCCTGGGTCGGCCCGCTAGATTTCGAACGGACCGCAACCGTCGAGGTCAGGTGAGTCCGTGGTGTCACAGCAACCTGCCAGCCCACACGACCGTTCGATGGATGAGCAGGCTTCGGGTCTGCGGATGGTCGCCCTCGCGAGTGTCGCCGCCCTCGCCGTGGTCCTGCCGCTGGCCGCGGCCACCAACGGCCCGCACGACCACGCGGCTCCCAACCACTCCGGCCAGCGTGCGGCCCAGCGCCCGCCGCACGCCCGCACGACCTCCGCCAACGGCTACGGCCCGCTCACCGCGCTGCCGCGCTCCGACGGCGCCAGCTGAGGCCCTCCGGCCTCGCGGCCCTGCCGCGTCCGGGCATGGAAACGCCCGGTCGCTGGCGACGGGGGATGCACCAGCGACCGGGCTGTCCAAACGGTAACAAGAGTTCCGCCGATCGCAAATTCCCTGATCGGGGCCGACCGGCTATTCCGCGCCATTCCGTGGTCCATGTGACGGGAATCACTGACCGACCGCTCAGTAGGCGCGATGTCGCGGACTTTCTGTGAGTCCGCCATGAGATTTCCCTGCGCGGTCGCGTTCGCAACACCGTTCGACTATTTCCAGCCGCCCACCCCCCACCCACCCCCCTCCCCGGGCGCCCCAGGACCCCCGAAGCCCCCCTACGCGGGACCGGTTCTCGCCCACGGCTGCGCTTCCGGAAGAGGGTTCGCCCCGAAGGGGCGCGGGGAACTGCGCGACCAGCCGTCGACGAGCTGCACGTCACCACCGGCCCCAATGGGGCAGACGCGTTGTTTCCCGACCACCGGCCCGGTGGGGGCGGGCCGCGCAGTTCCCCGCGCCCCTACGGGGCACGTCCGGTGCCTGGCCCACCGCAAGCGCCGCGCGCTTCCCCGCGCCCCTAAACGGGGCGCCGCCCTCCGGGCGGCTAGGAGAGGGTGATCTGGCGGTTGGTGAAGCCGCTGCGGGCGCGCCGCTCCTCAGCGGTGAGCGGCTCGGTACGGGCCAGCGTCTCGGAGAGCCGCTCACCGAAGGCGGCAGCCGGCTTCTCGACCTCGTCGGCACCCATGCCGACCGGCAGGTCCCAGACGGGCACGACCAGCCCGTGCGCGCGGAAGGAGCCGACCAGCCGCGTACCGTCGCCGAGCGACGAGACCCCGGCCGCGTGGAGGCGCGCGAGCGCGTCGAGGAGCTGCTCCTCGGGATGCGGCATGACCCACCGCAGGTGGTTCTTCTCGGGCGTCTCGCACCAGTACGCGGCGTCGACCCCGGTCAGCCGTACGGTCGGGATCGCGGCCTGGTTGGCGCGCTCCAGCGACGCCGCCACCTCACCGGTCGCCGCGTCCGCGTCCTCCAGCCAGAACTCGAACCCGCTGTGCACCTCCGGCACGAAGGGCGCGTCGAGGTCGAGCAGGTCCTGCAGCCGCCGCCCGTCCTGCGCGGGCCGCCGGCCCTCCACCGGGTTGCCCGGCTCGGCGGCGAGCGCCCGCAGCAGGGTGTCGGCGAGGTCGCGGCTGATGTCACCGGACGCCGCGTCGTTCTGCAGGCCGAGCAGTACGGCGCCGGTGTCACGGCGCAGCCCGGGCCACGCCATCGGCAGCACGGTGCCCAGCGTCACCGACGGCACGCCCTCGGGCAGCGGGTCCTTGAGCGTCAGCGGCACCGTCGCGGCCGGTACGAGTTCGCGCAGCGCGACCCAGTCGCACTCCCCGGGCAGCCCCTCGAACGGGCGCCGTACCAGCTCGGTCACCGCGTGCGCCGCCTCCCGGCCGTGGCACGCCTTGTAGCGGCGGCCGGAACCACAGGGGCAGGGCTCGCGCGCGCCGACCACGGGAACCGCTTCGCCCGCCGTACCCCCGCTCGCTCCGTGACCCTTGGTCGGGGCCTTCGTCTTCGTCGCGGTCGCACGCTTCTTGGCCATGGCTCGGTCTCTCCCGTAACGGCGGTGTTCCGGCCGCGAGCCTAGCGCTCACCGGCCCCGCGCCGGACCATGCCGAGCCCGGCCGCAGGGGCGGCGCGTCAGCGGCGCGTCACGGGGGTGGACCGGGGGAGGGCGACGGCGTCACCGTCCTGCCCGCGCCGCACGCGTGCTTGGAGCGCGCTCCTTCAGCCGAGGTCGTCGAGCGACTCGGCGAGGTCCAGCGGAAGATCGAGGGGTATGCCCATCGGCAGGCCGCCCCGGCCCGAGCCCATCCCCGCTCCCACGGTGGAGCCGACCCGATCGTCCCGCCGGGCGTGCCGGCCGCGTACCGGAAGCAGCGCCCAGACGGTGACCTCGCCGGGCGCGTCGTCCCGTACGCCCCACCGCAGCGCCAGGCTGCCGACGATGCCCAGACCGCGACCGCCGTGCGCGGTCAGCGAGGGGCTGGCGGGGCGGGGCCGCGTCGGGCCGCCGCCGTCGGTGACCTCGACCGCGAGCAGTCCGTCGTCACCGATCATCCAGGCGGCGCGTATGCCGCAGTGCGCCCCCGCGGGGCCGTCGTCGCAGCCGTCCAGCGGGCGGGCGTGCCGACACGAATTGCTCAGCAGTTCCGAGAGGATGAGGACCGCGTCGTCGATCACCGGCTCCGGCACGTCCCGCGCGCACAGCTCCCCGCGCAGTTTCCGCCGTGCTTCCGCGACACCCGTCGGACCATGGGGAAGGGCCATGGTCGAGGACGTCGGCACCTCCTGCGCCACCATCAACGACACCCCCGAGACCTCCTTCACCCCACGCCACGGGATGGATGCCCCCTGGAACTCGACCGGAAACAAGCCAACCGCGTTCTAACGAGGCACTCCGGACGCATTCCGCACTTTCGCGCGCCGTCCGAACACGATACGAACGCGCCGGAGCACGCCCTGTGACGGGCATGGCTGAATCAGGGTCGATGGAGCGCTCTCAGTGCCCGTAATGCCGGGAAAATTGGCAATACGGAGTCGTCTGGCATGCGTCGTACGTGTGTGCGGCGTGAGTCGGGTGTGTGGCGCACATCACTGTGAACCTCAGCGGCCCAGTTGGGCAAGTACCTGGCGTGGCCTGTTTGTGATGATCGCCTCAACGCCGAGCCGTACGCAGAGGTCGACATCGACCGGTTCGTCCACTGTCCAGACGTGAACCTGGTGCCCAGCCCGATGCAATCGCGCCACGTACCCCGGGTTGGCCCGCAGGATCCGCATGCTCGGCCCGGCGATGCCCACCCCCGCGGGCAGCCGCCCGTCGCGGTGCCGCGGCGAGACGTACTGCATGAGGTAGACGGTCGGCAGTTCCGGCGCCCCCAGCCGGACCCGGCGCAGTGAGCGTGACGAGAAGCTCATCACCCGTACCTGCGAGGGCTGCCCGGCCGGCGGCCGGTCGAGGTCGAAGCGGCGCAGCAGTTCCAGCAGCCGCTCCTCCACCTGGCCCGCCCATCGCGTCGGGTGCTTCGTCTCGATCGCCAGCTCCACCCGCCGGTCGGTCTCGACGACCAGCTCCAGCAGCCGCTGGAGGGTCAGGACCCGGCTGCGCTCGTGCGCGTTCTCGTCCCCTTGTGTGCCCTCGTCCCCCCGCGTGCCCTCGTACCGCTCCGGCGCCTCCGGATCGGTGTGCTGGCCCTTCCAGGAACCGAAGTCCAGGGCGGCCAGATCGGCCAGCTCGAGCGAGGAGACGGCGCCGCGGCCGTTCGACGTACGGTTCACCCGCCAGTCGTGGACGCAGACGAGTTCGCCGTCCGCGGTCAGACGTACGTCGCATTCCAGGGCATCCGCCCCGTCCTCGATGGCTTTCCGGTACGCGGCGAGCGTATGTTCTGGTACATCCTCGGAAGCGCCTCGATGGGCGACGACCTGGACAGGTCGCCCGTCCTGGCTTGCCTCCGGGACCGCGCGCGCAAATGTCACCGGGCCATGGTGCCACCGCTCCACCGGCGGTCACGCGATCAGGCCCCGTACAACCGGGCGCGGATACGCACAGCTCCGCCTTACGGCGGTCCGACACGCCGTGGGAAATGCTGTGTTCGGCCCACCAAACCCGTCATGACCCTGAGGAGAATCGCTGTGAGCACCGAGAACGAAGCCGGCTCCGGCCCGGCTGCGGAGCCGGCAGCGCCCGCGACCGACGGTGCACAGGCGGCCCAGACCCCCGCCCCTTCCGTACCGCACGCATCTCCTGCACCTTCTGTCCCGCCCGCCCCTCCCGTCTCCCCCGCGGACTCCGCCCGGGGAGAGGAGCGGACCGAGATCCTGCCGGAGGTGTCCGCACAGGATCCGTACGCGGCGCCTGCTCCGGCCCCCGCCCCTTCGCCGTACGCGCCGCCGCCGCCCCCGCCGGGCTCGACGCCTTCGCCGTACGACACACCGCCGAGCGCCGCCTTCGGGGCGGAGCCGCCGCACGCGGGGCACGGTTCGGGCTCGGGCATGGGTTCCGACCCCTTCGGCTCCCCGGTGCCGCCGCCGTACGCCGGGCCGCACGCGCAGCCGGGCCCCGGCGGTCCCGGCGGACCGGCCGCGCCGATGTGGGGCACGCAGGTGCCGCACCCGCCGAACTCCCCCAAGCGCCGCGGTGTCGGCGGCCTGCTGGCCACCGTCCTGGTGGCTGCCCTCGTCGGCGGTGGCGTGGGCGGCGGCGTCGGCTACTGGGCGGGCGACCGCCACCACAGCGACAGCCCCGTCTCCTCCACCACCGTCTCCGACGGCGGCAGCCAGAAGGCGTTCAACCGGTCGCCGACCTCCGTCGCCGGTATCGCCAACAAGGCGCTGCCCAGCGTCGTCACGATCAAGGCCAGCGGCAGCCAGGAGAGCGGCACTGGCACCGGCTTCGTCTACGACACCCAGGGCCACATCCTCACCAACAACCACGTGGTCGCCCCGGCGGCCGACGGCGGCAAGCTCACCGTCACCTTCTCCAACGGCAAGACGTACGACGCCCAGGTCGTCGGCCGCGCCCAGGGCTACGACGTGGCCGTGGTCAAGCTGAAGAACCCCGACGGCGTCAAGCTCACGCCGCTGCCGCTCGGAAACTCCGACAACGCCGCGGTCGGCGACGCCACCATCGCCATCGGCGCCCCGTTCGGCCTCTCGGGCACCGTCACCACCGGCATCGTCAGCGCCGTCCACCGCCCCGTCGCCTCCAGCGACGGCCAGGGCTCCAGCGCCTCCTACATGAGCGCCATCCAGACCGACGCCTCGATCAACCCCGGCAACTCCGGCGGCCCCCTCCTCAACGCCAACGGCGCCGTGATCGGCATCAACTCCGCCATCCAGTCCGCCACCAACAACGACCCCTCCGGCGGCCAGGCCGGCAGCGTCGGCCTCGGCTTCGCCATCCCGATCAACCAGGCCAAGCGCGTCGCCGACCAGCTCATCCAGACCGGCAAGCCCGTCTACCCGCTGATCGGTGTCAGCCTCGACACCCAGTTCCAGGGCGACGGCGCCAAGATCAGCACCGCCTCCGGCGCCATCACCCCCAACGGCCCCGGCGCTGCGGCCGGCCTCCAGCCCGGCGACGTCATCACCAAGTTCGACGACACCCAGATCGACAGCGGCCAGACCCTGATCGGCGAGATCTGGCAGCACTCCCCCGGCGACAAGGCCACCATCACCTACGACCGCGGCGGCAAGACCCACACCACCACCGTCACCCTCGGCTCCCGCGTCGGCGACAGCTAACCGTTAAGCTGACCCCCGCGCCGCCCACCCCACCACCCCCGGGCGACGCGGGGAGGCTTGCCCGAGCGGCCTAAGGGAACGGTCTTGAAAACCGTCGTGGCAGCGATGTCACCGTGGGTTCAAATCCCACAGCCTCCGCGTAGTACGTGAACACGCAGGTGGGGGCGGCTCCCGATTGAACCGGGAGCCGCCCCCACCTGTTGTGCGTCCCGGCCGTGTGCCAGTGGATTCCGTAGTGTCGCCCTGCCTACGGACGAACCCGTCCGCCTCTGTGCCGGAGGGTCGGCAGCTGGGACGGACGGGTTCGTGGGGCCCGATGGCAAGTGGCGGGTCAGATCAGGCTGTTGTAGATGGTCCAGCCGGTGCCGATCTTGGTGCGGGCGGTGTAGGGGGCGGCGGCCTTGCCTGTGCCCTGGTACAGCCACAGGGCACCGGACGCGTCACGGCCGAGGATGTCGGCCCGGCCGTCGCCGGTCAGGTCGCCGGGAACGAGGAGGGCGTTGTAGATGGTCCAGCCGGTGCCGACCTTGGTGCGGGCGGTGTAGGGGGCCGCGGCCTTGCCTGTGCCCTGGTACAGCCACAGGGTGCCTGATGTGTCACGCGCCAGCAGATCGGCGCGACCGTCACCGGTCAGATCACCCGCACCGACGAGGGCGCTGTACACGGCCCAGCCGCCACCTACCTTGGTGCGGGCGGCGAAGGGCGCGGTCGGGTTCCCGGTTCCCTGGTACAGCCACAGGACTCCCGATGCGTCACGCGCCAGCAGGTCCGCCCGGCCGTCACCCGTCACATCGCCCGTACCGACGAGGTTGTTGTAAACACCCCAGCCGCCACCGACCCTGGTGCGGGGCGCGAAGACCTTCGTGGCTCCGCCACCGCGGTAGTACCAGAGGACACCGCTGCCGTCACGGGCGACGACATCGCCCGAGCCGTCGGCGGTCAGCTTCGACAGCGCTGTGATCGAGTTGTACTGCTGCCAACCGCCGCCGACCTCCACGCGTGGCCGGTACGGCGCTGTGGCGTTGCCCGTGCCGTCGTAACGCCACAGCGTCCCCTGCGTGTCACGGGTGAGGAAGCGGCTGCCGACCGGGACGGGATGCGGGCTGTCGACGGCGAAGCCGACCGTCGCCTCCGGGCTGGCGGCGCCCACGCCGGACGCCTGGAAGCGGACGTCCGCCACGACCTGCCAGGCGTCGACCGTTGCGCCGGCCGCCAGGGTGTAGGTGAGGGTGTGGTCACCGGCCGGCAGGTCGCAGGACACAGCCTCGGCCGTGCCGTTGACCGGTCCCGTCGCGTGGTCGCAGGCGCCCTGTGGCCCGCCGCCCACCGAGGTGACCTTGATGTCGACAGCGCTCTTGGTCCAGTCGGGCTGGCCGTCCGCGGGGCGGAACGCCACGGTGAGGCGGCCGGGGCTCTCGGCGTGGACGTGCACGGTGTGCGTGGCTGTCGACGACGCCGCGAGGTCCGTGGTGGTCACGTCGAGGAAGCTCTGCGTCTGCTCGATCAGGCCGCTCGGGATTGTGGGGTCGGAGGGGTTGTTCGTCGGCCCCTGATAGTCGCCGACGGCAAGGAACCGGTCGTCACCGGCGCCGTCGACAGGGGCGATGTCGCTGAACGTGTAGGACGGGGACGCGGCGGCGGGAACGGTGGCCCCGGACTGCTTCGTCCAGGTGGTGCCGTCGTAGTGCCAGAAGACCGGCGTGGCGCCCATGGACGAGTCGTCCGCGCCGGCCGCCCACAGCCCGCCGTGCCCGTCCGGCCGGATGGAGCCGACGAGGAACTCGGACAAGCCTCCGGTGACGTCGTGCCACGCAGAGCCGTCCCAGTGTTCGACGTGTGGAACGGCCGGTCCGGCTGATGCGGGATAGCCCCAGCCCGCCATGTAGACGTCGTCCGGAGACACCGCCGCGACCTCGGCCATGGTGACACCCGCGGGCGCCGGCGGCTGGGCCATCAGCGTCCAGGTCGTCCCGTCCCAGTGGTACGCCACCGGGTGGCCGCCGTCCACGGGGAACCGCATGCCCGTCGCGTAGGCGTCGTTCGCCGAAACGGCGTCGATGCCGCGGATGTCTACGTGGTCGGGCAGGGCGAAGGTCTTCCAGGCGCCGTTGCTGTAGGTGTACAGGGCGTCGCCGCCCTCGAAAAGCCTGCCCGGAACCGCCTTGATCGGCACCTCGATCCAGGTCCGGTCCAGCGCGCCTGCCGCTGGGACGACCGCCCACTGCTTCCCGTCGTAGTGGGCCAGGAACTGCGTCCCGCCGGTGAGGGTCGCGGTGGTGCCGTAGGCCCATACGTCGTCGGCCGAAGACGCGCTGACGGCCGACCACTCGTCCACCTCGGGGAGCGCGGGGTCCGTGATCGGCGACCAGATCCGCCCGTCCCAGCGCATGAGAATGCCGTGGTCGTCGGTTCCCCGCCCGGCCGCCCACGCTCGGTCGGCAGCTACCGAGGTCACCGACGTCAGCGACTCCGCGGCGGTCTTGCCGGACAGCGCCGCCTTCCAGCCGGGCGTCGAGGCGTGGTGCGTCGCGGGTGCCGGGTCGGCTGCCGCCGTTCCCCCGGAGCCCACGAGTGCGGTGAGCAGGGCGAAGCCTGCTGTGCTTGCGACGGCAAGACGCCGGGCTCGCTCAAGCGAGCGCTTCCTCTTCATGACGCGTCCCCTCCTTTGGCCCACGGTCCCTCGGGGCCCATGCGTTGTCCTGTACGGCTGGACCGGACGCGTCGCCACGCGCAGGCACCGCGCACGACCGCCGATAACGGCGCCGGGCAGATGCCTGTCCTGGAGTCCCCTCCGTGCGCGGCTCGTCCGGCGCCTGCGGGCTCGGCACACATACCGCCCTGCAGGCACCGCTCAGCCATGGATTGGGCCAGGCGCATACGCCCCTGCCCGAGACCGCTCCCCTGCGGTCCCGGGCAGTGTGCCACATCCGGCTCGGGGAGGGACGGCACCCTTCACGAGCGGATCCCCGCTGGCCAGCTGGGGCCACAACCTGGAGACCGCCAGCACTCACCACGTGCTTGCCGCAGTAATCCGGATCGCCCGGCGGAGCGGAGGAGAGACTGAGCCAGGCCGCGCCTAGGGGTGGTCGGGGTTCTGGCGGCTCTGCTTGCGGTGGAGGTGGGGGGACTGGGAGGGTCCGGGCGTGAGTGTGGTGCTGGGAGACAAGCAGAGGTTCGCCGCCGAGGTGGGGGAGCGGGAGGGCGGGTTGTGCCGTGTGGACCTGTGGGCTGGGGGGAAGTGGCTGACCTGCGACGACAATATGGCGTTCGTCGGTCAGTTCCGTCGTGACGTCCTGGATACGGTCGATCGGCTGCGCTCCGGGTACGGGGGGCCGGCGCCGTTCGACGGGCTGTCGCCGGAGGACGCGCACCGGCGTCTCAGGCTCCGCGCGGAGGGCGAGGACGAGACCGGTGCGGAGTTCGACCTGCGCGGCCGGGTGCGGATCCTGGACTGGGGGCCCACGACCGACAACGTGTCGGCCCACCTCTTCCACTACGGGGATCGGCTGGTGATCACGCTGCAGTTCTGGCGCAGTGAGCTCCTGGTCAACCACCCGCACCACGCGGGCGAGGTCTTTGTCGTGGAGATCCCGACGGCGGAGTTCATCGGAATCCTGGAGGCGCTCGTCGCCACCCTCGACGAGGGCGAACCCGGGCCGGGGTGATCGAGGAAGCCCCGTAGGCTCCGGGCATGTCGTACGGGACGGACGCGCGGGAGCTGTACGAGGCCGTGGCGTGGTACGAGGGGGCCGAGCTGTACGAGGCGGTTGTCGCGCCGTGGGTGGATCGGGCCCAGGGCGGCTACCGCGGTTGGCTGGCCACGGCGGGCGAGGACAACTCCTGGTGGGAGGTGCGGGGTTCGGGGCTGGTCGGGCGGGAACTCGTGTGGGAGCTGTACGCCCTGCACCGGGTCGGTGACGTGCTGGCGCTCGCCTTTCAGCCGCGTTCCGGCAAGCCCGGTTCGCCGGAGCCGGAGCCGGATCCGGAGCCGGATCCGGAGCCGGATCCGGATCGCTTGCTGTCGGCGCGCGAGTACCTCGACGTGTTCACCTCGCTCGGCTTGACGCCGTTCGAGGACGGAGACGCTTTCGACCCGTTCCTCCACGAGATCGCCGAGGTCGAACAGGCCGACGACCCGCGGGCGCCGATCGAGATCGCCGAGGTGATCTGGCCCGGCCTGATGCTGGGCCAACTGCTCTTCAGCCGGGCCGGGGTGCGGATCCGCGCCGGGGTCGAGCACGCGCAGCGCGGCGTCGCGGACCGCTCCACCCTGTACTGGACCTTCCGGCGCCGCCATCGGCCGACGGTCGATCTGTCCCTGGGCTGGGGCAGCAACTCCCAGTGGCGCACCGACTTCCGCCTCGACTACCGGACCCCGACCGGCGACCGGCTCAACGTGCGAGGCGACCTCCCCATCGACGGCCGGTCCGACCTCCCCCTCGACCATCCGGAGAACCTCAGCCCCGAGGAGCGACTTCTGACTCCGGCCGAGCGACGCGAACTGCTGCGCCACCGCTGTCTCCTGCGTCCGCCCGAGGCCGTCGACACACTGGACGCGTCACTCGGCTGGGAGCGGGATCTGATGCCCTTCGACTGGCGGCTTCCTGACTCCGAGACCTGAAAGCTCAGTGGTCGGTGCCGCCGGGCCCCGCCGCCACTCGGTCACGGTAGCCGTCGGGTCGGCGGCTGATCGACGATTGGCCCCCCCGGCTGGTCAGGCCCCCGGCCGGTTAGGAGTCGAAGTAGGCCCGCGCGACCGCGTACGTGTCCTCGTAGAGGTGGTAGCGGGTGATCTTGCCGTCGTGGACGGTGGTGTGGAGGGCGAAGGCGGTGTCGATGTCGCGGCCGGTCTTCTTGACCTGGGAGACCATGCGGCCGGTGAGGACGACGTCCTCGTCGGCGGCGATGATCTGGTGGAGGTCGAACTGCTTGGCCTGGACGTGGGTTTGGAGCAGTTCGAAGAAGGTGCGCATGTCGTCGGCGGAGCTGACTTCCGGTACCCAGGGGATGCCGGGCGGGTGGGGGATGGAGAAGGAGACCGAGTCGGCGAAGAGGGTCGCGGCCTCGGCGGCCTTGCCCTCCGCGAGCAGGGGGAACAGGCGCTGCACGGTCTGGACCGGTGACTCTGCTGTCATGCGTGTCGATGGTACAGACGGGGCGGGGGGTTCACAGGAGTATCAGGGGACGCGTTGGCAGCACCCGTCACCCGTCACCCGTCACAGTGCGGTGTGCGGCAGGTGTGGGGCCGGTGGCGCCGCGGTCCCGCAGGCCCTTGAAGGGCGGGCCGTCAGGCCGACGCTCACAGCCACAGGCTCTCCCACGCGACGCCCGTCGGACGGGTCGACGGGTCCCGGAGGAAGTCCGCGAAGACGGATATGACCTGGTCGCGGTCGGGGAGGGCGCAGCGGTAGTGCCGTTCCGGAGCGCCGTCGCGGTACTCGAGCGCGTGGGTGCCCGCGGCGACGCCCGCCTGATCGCCGGTCCCGACCTGGACGAAGTGTCCGGCCGGACCTTCGAGGATCATGAACCAGTTGTCCGCGGACAACCGGCGCACCGCTCGCTCCACTGTCTCCGGGTCCGGATCACTGACCGGCAGACCGACGCAGGACCGCAACTCCAAGGCACCCGCGGCCCGTAGCGCGGGCGGTACGTGGACGACCTCGGCTTGCGGGTCGAAGCAGACCAGGCCGTGCTCCGCCGCCAACGTGATGACGCGGGGCGCCACTTCGGCCGCCCGGCTCCACCGCATCGGCATCAGTACGAAGCCGTCCCCGACGTCCAGGCCCACCGACCACGGCGACGACTCGTCCCAGCCGCCCGACCCGTCCGAGCCGTCCGCCCCGCCTGCCGCGTCCGCCCCGTCCGCCGTGTACGCCCCGTCCGCCGGCTCGGGGAACTCGGCGATCAGTGCCGCGTGGAAGTCCCGTACCGCCGCGGAAGGCGGCACCACCGCGGTCTCGCCCTCGCACAGCCGCCGGTACGTCTCCTCCGCCGCCGCACGCGAAGGGCGCGCCTCCGCGCACCACACGCCAAGATCAAAACTCACGACGTCCCCCTGTGCGGCGAAACCGACCCCCGTTGAGCGGAGATGCTAGGGGACCCCACTGACAACCGGCCCCCAGCTCCCGATCCGCTCCCGATCTCTCCCGATCCGCTCCCGACCCTCCCCTTCAGCGTTGTGAAGGAGCGACGTCGGGCACGGCGGTGACGGGGTTGTGGCCCTCGGCGACCAGCCGCATGACGACGCCCGCCACGCCTTCGAGTTGGCGTGCGTGATCAAGGCCGCCGATCACGGCGGGTACGCCGCCCAGGTCGCGGATCAGGGTCGCGGCGGTGGCGAGTGCCGCGGCGTCGTCGCCGCACATGGCGACCGTCCGCGGTGGTTGCCCCGCCGCCGGCCGCGTCAACCAGCTCGTCCCCGCGAAGAGGTGCAGCGCTTTGACCGGTCGGCTGCCCACGGCCCGCTCGGCGACGTACTGCACCGCGGACCCGGTCGGCGGCTTCAGCAGACCGGTGGCGAAGTCGACGGCGTTGGTGCAGTCGATCACGGGTTTGCCCGCCAACGACCCCTCACCCGCCCCCGCCAGCGCGAGCACGGGGCCGATCCCCTCCCACGCCAGCGCCACGACCGCGGCCTCGCACGCGCCAGCCACCCGCGCCGGAGTCGCCGCCTCCACGGCATCGCCGAGCCGGTCGGCGATCACTCGCGCCTTGTCGAGGGAACGGCCCCCGACGAGGACGTCGTGCCCGCCGCGCGCCCATGCCTCCGCCAGCGCGGAAGCCATCCCCCCGGTGCCCAGAATTCCGATACGCACGCCGCTCTCCCCACTCCGAAAGTCGCCCGGTTCGTTGTTCGTCCCTCGTTACGCTAGGAACGCCGGGCCTACCGATCGGTAGGCCCGGGCCCGGTAGGAAGTGGGATGTGAACGACGACTGCGCGCCCTTCGCCGCCGACTGCGCGGTGCGTCTCGCCGCCGAACTGATCGCACACACCTGGGATCCGGTGGTGCTCATGGCGCTGCGGGCGGGCAGGAGGCGCCGGATCGACCTTCTCGAAGCCATCGCGGGTGTCAGCGACAAGGTGCTGACCCAGTCGTTGCGCCGTCTGCACGCCAACGGCCTGACCACCCGGGTCACTTCACCGGTAGACCGCTCGGTGGCGTACGAACTCTCCGCGCTGGGACGCGGTCTCGCGGACGGTCCGCTGGCCGCGCTCGGCCAGTGGGCGATCGACCACGCCGACGAGGTCCTGGCCGCCCAGGAGCAGCACCGCCGGGAAGCTCCCGGCACGCGGTGATCTCCTACACCGCCCTTTCCATGCACACCAGTCGGTCCCGCTCGTCCCACGGCGCGACGACCGTGAAGCCGAGCCGTTCATAGAGGCCGATGGCGTCCGTGCGCCACTGCCAGACGGACAGCCGTACGGTACGGACGCCGTCGGCCGCCGCGTGGGCGAGGGCGGCGTTGACGAGGGCGGACGCGATGCCCCGGCCTCGGGAGGCCGGGGTTGTCCACAGGCGTTTGATCTCGCACCGGCCGTCGACGGGAGCGGTGACCACCAGACAGCCGACGAGGGCGTCCGTGTCCGCGCCCGACGCCACCAGCACCGTGTCCCCGGCGAACGCGGCGCGCGGGTCCAGGACTTCCGACCGGTAGCGGTCCGGCAGGAGAGCCGCGTCGGCGACGGGCTCGCCCTTCTCGGCCTGCGTACGGAGGTGGTAGGCCGCGAGCAGCGCGGACAGCCCCGGCCGGCCGGACGGCTCCTGCTCCTGCCCCTGCCAGCGGACGACCGCGACCTCGCGTTGATCCGTCATCGCGCCAGCATCACATGGACCGGGGCGAGACCTGACAGCCGGGACCCCGCTGGTCGTTGGGTCACTTTCCGCCGGGTGGGGCAGCCGATGCCGTGCCGGTCTGCTGGACCAGTACGGCGGTGGCGCGTTCCAGGAGCGTGCACAGAGCGGTGTACTCGGCGGACGTGAACGCTTCGGCGAGGGCGCGCTCCAGGACGTTCACCTCCTGGTAGGCGCGGTCGAGTACGGTCCGGCCGTCGTCCGTCAGGCTGGTGATCTGCACCTTGGCGTGCACGGGTGACGGCTCACGGCGGATGAGGCCCTTGGACTCCAAGGTGCTCAGCACACTGCTCATGCTCTGCTGCGTCACTCCGCAGTGGCGGGCCAACTGAGCACCGGACAGGCCGCCTTCGCGGGTCAGGAGCAGCAGCACGGTGTACTGCGTCATGGTCAGTCCGTAGCCGCGCAGCACCGCTTCGTGATGCGCCATCAGGGCCTGCTCCGACCGCCTGATCCGGGTGCAGAGGTCCTCCCCGACCTCCTCCCCGACCTCCTCTCCGACCTCGTCTCCGGGGTCATCTCCGACGGGTGTCCGCACGACGCTCTCCGCTCTCTCAGCCACCTATAACAGGTTCATGTGTTGACTCAGGGTTCTTACATACCTAGAGTCCTCGAATGTAAGGATACTGAGTCAACACAGAGGGCTGTAATCGTGAAGGCTGTTGTTCTCGACGCCGAGGACCGCTACGAGATCGCCGAGCTCGACGAGCCCGTCCCTGGCCCCGGCGAGGTGGCGATTCGGGTCGCCTACGCCGGGATCCAGTGGGGCGACACGATGGTCAGGGACGGCCACTTCCCTGTGCCGCGCCCCTTCGTGCCCGGCTTCGAGGCGGTCGGTCACGTGGCCGCGGCCGGACCCGGCGTCGACGCGGATCGGGTCGGCGAGCCGGTCGCCGCACTCACCTCGGCGGGCGCGTACGCCGAGGTGGTGGTGGCGCCCGCGGAGCTGGCACTGCACCTGGGCGACCTCGGCGACCTCGGCGATCTCCGCGACGGCCAAGGCTCCCTCCCGCTCCGTACCGCCGCCGGTCTCGGGTGGGCCGGGCCGACCGCCTACGACCTGGTCAACACCGCCGCCCGCGTCCGTAGCGGCGACAGCGTGCTGATCCACGCCGCCGCCGGCGGAGTAGGAACCCTGGCCGTGCAGTTCGCCCGGCTGGCCGGGGCCGGACGGATCGTCGGTGTGGTCGGCAGCGGTGAACGGGCCGCGTACGCATCCCGGTTCGGCTACGACCAGGTCGTGCTGCGCGAGGAGTTCTCGGCGGGAGCGCTCGGTGACGAGGGGTTCGATGTGATCTTCGACCCGGTGGGCGGACAGACCCGGCGGGTCGGCCTCGAACACCTCGCCCCGCACGGCCGCCTCGTCGCCTTCGGCAACCTCGACACCTACGAACCCGTACTGGCCAGTGCCAACGACCTCCTCACCCACGGCACTTCACTCGTCACCTACAACAGCAGCCTGCTCCAGCGGACCCACCCGGAACGCCTCGCCGACAGCGCCGCCCGCGCCCTCCGCCTCGTCGCCGACGGCCGGGTACGTGTGGACATCACCGCCGAGTACGAGATGGCGGACCTCGCCACCGCCGTGGAGCGACTCGCCGCGGGCGCCACCCACGGCAAGAGCATCCTGCGCATCGCCTGAGCGGGGCGCCTGAGCGGGGTGGCGGGGGCCGACCGCGGCGGGTCCGTCATATGGGGAGGTCGGCCAGGGTGGGGGCGATCGTGCCGAAGAGGTCGCCGATGGTGGTCAGGGCCGAGGTGTGGAGGGCGGCCGCGGGGACGGTGGTGCCGTCGGGGGCGGCGAGGGCGCGGGTGGCGGTGGCTTCGGCGACGACGGTGGGGTGGTAGCCGAGGTTGAACGCGCCCTGGGCGGTGAAGGTGACGCACATATGGGTCATGAAGCCCGCCAGGACGAGTTCGGGTCCGGCGTCCAGAGCGCGCAGCGTCTTCTCCAGGTCGGTGTTGTGGAAGGAGTTGGGGACCTGCTTGACGACGACGGGCTCCCCGTCGACCGGGGCGACCTGGGCGCAGATGGCGCCGATCTCGGCGCGGATGTCGTACGGGGTGTTCTCGCCGCCGTCGTTGACGACGTGGATCACCGGTGTCCCGGCGGCGCGGGCGGCCGACAGCAGACGGGCGGCCGCCGCGAGGGCCTCATCGGCGCCCTCCAGCGCCATGACGCCGGTGGTGTACGTGTTCTGGAAGTCGATCATGATCAGGGTGGCGTCGGCCAGGCGAGGCAACGGGTCGCCGAGGCCGAACACGTCACGCAGGGTCGGGGAAGCGGTCATGGTTCTCGTGGTCCTTTCATCGCAGGTCAAGGGGGACAAGTGGGGTCGCACACGGGCTGAGGGCAGGGCGAAGCCGCGCCGTGGGCGCCGTGTCCGGAGGGCCGGTTGCCTGGCCTTTGGTGGAGCGGATACGTGGGGCTGATCCGTGGAGCGAATTCGTTGAGCGAGGAGGTCAGTTGGTGGTGCGGAAGCGGCGGCGGTAGGCCGCCGGGGTGGTGCCGATCTGTTTGCGCAGTGCCCGGTGGAGGGTTTCGATGGAGCCGAATCCGCAGCCGGTGGCGACCTGGTCCAGGGGCTGGTCGGTGCTCTCCAACAGGCGGCGGGCCGCCTCCACCCGGGCGGCTTCGACGTAGGTGGCCGCGCTGGTGCCGGTCTCCTGGCGGAAGACCCGGGCGAAGTGCCGTTCGCTCAGGCACATCCGCCCGGCCAGCGCGGCCGCGGACAGATCACCGTCGAGGTGGTCGGTGATGAAGACCCGCAGCTCGTCGATGTCCCGTCGGGCGGCGGGGGGTTGGCTGAGCGGGACCGAGAACTGGCTCTGCCCGCCCTGCCGTTTGAGGTACATCACCAACTGCCGGGCCACCGCGAGCGCGATCTCCTCGCCGAGGTCCTCGGCCACCAGCGCCAGCGCCAGGTCCATGCAGGCGCTGATCCCGGCGCCGGTCCACACCTTCCCCGACCGTACGAAGATCGGGTCCGGGTCGACCGTCACCGCGGGATTCTCGGCAGCCAACTGCGCGGCCGTCGACCAGTGCGTGGTGGCCGTCCTGCCGTCCAGCAGCCCGGCCGCGGCCAGCAGATGGGCGCCCACGCAGACCGACGCCACCCGGCGGGCCTGCGGGGCGATCTGCTTGATCCACTCCACGATGTCCTGGTCGATCCGGGCGACCGGCCCAGCGGGCAACATCTCCACCGCCCCGGGCACGAGCAGTGTGTCCAGCACCCCGCCGACTTCCGCGAACGCGCAGTCGGCGACCAGCCGCACCCCGGCGGAGGTGGTGACCTCGCCCCGGGTACGCCCCGCCAGCCGCACCTCGTACCCCGCCGCCCGGCCCCCGACCCGCGCCGCCTCCCGGTTGGCCAGCGCGAAGACCTCGGCCGGTCCGGTGACGTCGAGCAGGTCGACATCGGGGAAGACCGCGATGACGACGAGGCGGGTGGTGGTGGGCATGCGTCCATCGTCGCCGCGACCCCCGACGTCCGCAATGACGGCTTTCTGTCACATCCGGACACGGTCAGGCCGGCCGGTCCGGGCCCGCCCCCCGGGCGCGTCGGGCGTGCACCCGCCCTGTAGGTACGCGGTAGGCCGCCACGGCCTCAGCGGCGCGCATACGCTCCTGCCAGTGCGTGGAAGGACTCCTTCGGTTCCCAGTGCCAGGGGGAGTTGGGGTCGGCCGGGTGGTCGCGTATGACCTTCACCAGGCTGTAGCCGGCCATGTCGAGGTCGAGCCGTGGGTTGGTGCGATGCGGGGCGTCCGGGGTGACGAAGGTGTAGGCCATGGCGCCGTAGAGGTTCAGCTCGGTGAAGGCGCCGAAGACTTCGGTCAGGTAGGCGGCCTGGGTGTGCTCGCTGCGTACCAGGCCCTTCTTTATCTGCGGCGGCGTCGTGTCGTAGTCGACGACGTCCCAGGCCATGCCGCCCAGCTTCGGGGCGCCCTTGAAAGTGCAGGACCCGAACTCGGTGATGGCCAGCGGCTTTCCGGGGCGGAGATACTTGCGCAGTTCGGCGAGGTGGCCGGCGCGGTCGGGGTAGTAGCCGTAGTAGTCGACGCACACCAGGTCGAACAGCTTCCAGTCGACGTCCTCATCCTGCGCGGCGCCGTACGACAGCGGCCCGTGGAAGACGGAACGGCCGACGGCGGCGGCCCGCGCGGTGAACTCGCGCAGCAGCCTCGCCGTCTTCACCGGGTCGTAGGCGCCCTTGAGCAGGTTCTTGATGCGTTCCTGCGCCGTGGCGCCGGGCACGATGCCGGGGACGTAGAGCAGGAACTCGCAGCCCACGTTCAGATGCACCCGGACGCCTTGGCGGCGCAGGCGTTCGGCGTAGCGGCCGGTCTCGGCGAGGTGGGCGAGGATGTCGGCGGCGGGCACGTCGCCGAGGGTCGGCTCCAGCCATATGTGCAGGCCGCGTTCGGCCGCCTCGGCCGCGCTGCGGGTGAGGCGCTCGACACCGTCGCCGGTGATCTTGACGGTGTCGGCGTGCAGGTCGCGGCGGATGGCCCGCATGTCGGCCTGGGTACGGGTCGGGCTCCACGCCGTCGCGGGCGTCTCACCCTCCCCCACCTCGTACACGACCCCCCGATACCGCACCCCGCCGGGCGCCGAGGGCTTCGGCGCGGGCCGCTGCCCGGTGGCCGTCGTATGCGGCGTGCCGCCGCGCCCTCGTCCCGTCGCGACCGCCTGCCCGGCGGCCACCGTCGCCGCCCCGACCGCGACGGCCCCCGCGATCCCCAGGAACCGCGCCCTGCTGAGCTGCCTCGCACCCATGTCGTCTCTCCCCGTCCGTGCCGTGGCGTCGGGCCGCCGTGCACCGGCGACCCGTCTCCCGGCGGCCGTGCCCGCCGGTACCCGATGTCAGCAGCCTGCGGGAACCCGGCGGCGGGCACCATTCGCCGAATGTCCACGAAATGGCTGGCCGACCGGCGGAAAGGAGCTGGCCGATCGACGGAAGAGAGTGGCCATTCGGCCGAGGCGCCGTCGCTGCCCGCCCGCCTACGCTCGTGTCATGACGAACGGTCCCGATCCCGCAGCTGCCGAGGGCGCCGGTCCGGCCACGGGTGACGGGCTCGACCGCGCTGGGTCCGCGCTCTCCGCCAAGAGCGCGGCCGCCCCGCGTGCCAGGCGCTCCCGGTCGGCCCGGGACTGGCTCGTGGACACGCTCGTCTTCGCCGCGGCCGTCTTCCTGGGGCTGGTCGTGCTCGGGGTGGTCAAGGAGCAGGGGTCCGTGGCCGGGTGGGCGATCGACCTGGACCCGTTCCTGGGGCTGGTGGCGTGCCTGGCGCTGTGGTGGCGGCGGCGCTGGCCGTTCGCCGTGGCGCTGATCGGGCTGCCCGCAGTGGCGCTGGCGACGAGTGCGCTGCCCGCGGGGGCGGTGATCGTGGCGAATCTGGCGTTGCGGGTGCCCTGGCGGCGGGCGCTGTGGACGCTGGGGGCGTACGTGGTGTGCGTGGTGCCGTCAGGGCTGCTGATCTCCGATACGGGGGACGAGCTGTGGATCAGCGGGGCGCTGTCGCTGGCGTATCTGCTGGCGGCCTTCGCGGGCGGCCACGCGCTGCACTCGCGGCGGCTGCTGGTGGAGCGGTTGCGGGAGGACGCGGAGCGGGCCCGGGCCGAGCACCGGCGGCGGATGGCCGACGCCCGTCGTAGCGAGCGACAGGCCATCGCCCGGGAGATGCACGACGTGCTGGCGCACCGTATCTCCTTGGTCTCGGTGCACGCGGGGGCGCTGGCCTACCGGACCCGGCAGGCGGAGGCGGCGGTCGGGCCCGCACTCAGCGGCGTGGAGGTCGCGGAGAGCGCCGAGGTGATCCGGGGCAACGCGCATCAGGCGCTGGAGGAGCTGCAGGAGGTGCTGTATCTGCTGCGGGCGGAGGACGACGGCGGCGAGCCGGCATCGCTGCTGCCGCGGATCGGGGACATCGGCGGGCTGGTGGCGGACGCGCGGGCGACCGGGCAGCCGGTGGACTACCGCGCCGACCTGGCCGTTCATGCCGTCGGCGACCTGCGGCCGCAGGTGCACAGGACCGCGTACCGCGTGGCCCAGGAGGGGCTGACCAACGCCCGCAAGCACGCGCCGGGCGCGCGTGTCAGCGTGCGGCTGAGTGGCGGGCCCGGCCGCGATCTGACGGTGGAGGTCAGCAACGAACTGCCCACACGTACGGGTTCGGGCTCGGGTACGGGGCCGGGCTCGGGCCGCGGTGCGGCGATCCCGGGTGCGGGCGCCGGGCTGACCGGCCTCGCCGAACGCGTCCACCTGGAGGGCGGCACTCTCGACCATGCCGCGGTGGACGGCACGTTCACGCTGTGCGCCCGGCTACCGTGGCCCGAGAGGTGAGGCCGTGATCCGGGTACTGCTGGCAGACGACGACCCCTTGGTACGGACGGGGTTGCGGCTGATGCTGCGCGGGGCAGACGGCATCGACGTCGTCGGGGAGGCGGCGAACGGCGTGGAGGCGGCCGCCGCGGTCCGCGCCCACACACCCGACGTGGTGCTGATGGACATCCGGATGCCGGTCATGGACGGCCTCGCCGCCACCCGCGAACTCACCGCGCGCGGTGACCAGGCGCCGCGGGTGATCGTGCTGACCACGTTCGACGAGCACTCCCTGGTCCTGGAGGCGATGCGTGCGGGCGCGGCTGGTTACCTGGTCAAGCACGCGGCACCGGAGGAGATTGTCGAGGCGGTACGGCGTGCCGCGCTCGGCGAGCCCACCCTGTCGGCGCCTGCGGCACGCGCGCTGATAGCGCACGCGGCCACCGGTTCCGGCGACCGGGCGGAACAGGCCCGCCTACGTCTGGCGTTGCTCAGCGAGCGGGAGCGCGACGTAGCGGTGGCGGTCGCCGACGGGCTGTCCAACAACGAGATCGGCGCCCGCCTCCACCTCTCCGTCGGCACGGTCAAGGCCCATCTCTCCAGCGCCCTGGCCAAACTCGACCTGGACAACCGCGTCCAGCTCGCCCTTCTCACCCACGACGCCGATCCGCGCCCGTAGCCGGGGAGTTGCCGCCTGGAGGCCGAGGGCACGGACTGCGGACGCGCCTCAGGGGCGGCCGCCGAACTGCCAGTTGTGGACCTCGATGGCGGCGTAGCGGTCCTCGGTGAGGACGGCGCGGGCGGTGGCCGGGTCGGGGGCGCGCAGGAGGACGGCGGTGCCGAGCCAGGTGGTGCCGTCGTCGGCGAGCAGGGGGCCGTAGGCGATGAGTTCGTCCCGGTCGTCGGGGAGTTCGAGGTCGGCGGGCTCGCCGGTGCCCGGTCCGAGGCCGAGGACGAGGTAGCGGGTGCCGCCGGTGCGGCCGCCGGGGAAGTCCCACATGGTGCGGCCCAGGGTGTTGCGCCAGCGGCGCAGCATCACGTCGCGGTACATGCCCGCCTGGTAGCCGGGCTCGTCGAAGGCGAAGGCACGGGCCGCGGCGGCGTCCGGGAGGTCGAGGATGTGCACGCTGCCGGTGGGCGTGTCCCAGTCGTCGGCCATGGTCGGTCCGCGGGCGATCATCTCCTTGGCGTACTGGTCCATGTAGGACCAGTGCGCTTCCAGCAGCTCTTCGCGCAGTGCCAGGGAGTCGGGCCGGTCGCGGTGGTAGCAGAGGAACTCCATCCCCTCAGTCTTCACACCCCGCCTCGCCGCCGCGCGCCATTTTCCCGGGCCCGGCGGACGAGGTGAACGGGGCGGCTCAGCAGGGCGGGTCGAGCCCGAGCCCCGGGGCCAGGATGGTGGCCGTCGCCGCGCTGGCCACGCCCAGCAGCGCGCCCGCGATGACGTCACCGGGGTAGTGGACGCCCGTGTGGACACGGGAGTAGCCGACGGCGGTGGCCAGCATGCCCAGGGGCGCAGCGGACCAGGGGTAGCGGGACCCGACCGCGGCGGCGAAGGCGAAGGCGGAGGCGGTGTGGCCGGAGGGGAAGGAGGCGGAGATGGGCATGGGGACATGGCGGCCGAGGGGGACGTTCACCGGGTCCGGGCGGGGGCGGCGGACCAGGGTCTTGCCCAGCAGGTTGGCGCTCGCCGAGGCCACCCCGATGGCGGCGACGCCCAGGAGCGCGGCGTCGCGCGGCCGCCCGGGTCGTAGCGCCAGCGCGGCGGCGACGGCGAAGGAGAGCTTCGAGTGGTCCGCGGCGGAGCTGAGCCGCCGCAGGTTCGTGTCCAGCGTCGGGGTGGGAGTGGCGGCGACGGCCGCGTAGAGCGCCTGGTCGAGCATCGACAGGTCGGTGAGCAGGGGGCTGCGCGCCAGACGGCTGCGGCTCCGGCTCAGGCGGCCACGGCCCAGGCGCCGGCCCAGCCGATGGACCGCGCTACGGCCGTTCGGACGGCTGCTACTGCTCACGGGAGTCCTCCTCGCCGTGCCCGAAGGCGAGTTGACGTACGCGCCGCCACCGCAGGGGGTGGGCGGCGGCGGGGACACCGGGGCGGTGCCGGGGGACCCGTACCCGCAGGGCGCCCGGCCGGATGGCGCAGTGGACGGGGACGGGCAGGGTGAGCGCCTCGCCGTCCACGGCGACCGGAATGGTGGGCTCCGCCGCCGACACGACGAGTGTGTGGGCGGTGGTCACGCTGATCCCGGTCGCGCGCTGGCCGCGAAGGGCCAGGTCGGCGGCCTGGGCGGCGCTGGTCACCCGCAGCCCGAGGACGCCCAGGGTGCCGGTGTCGAGCCGGGGACGGCGCCCGGCGGTGACGGGTTCGGCGGCGCCGTAAGGGTTGTTGCTCACCAGCAGCGCCTGCGGGGTCTCCGGGCGAGCGCCGTCGATCTCCACGCGCAGCCCCTTGCCCGAGCGGGTGTCGAGCAGGTCGGGCAGGGCGTCGAGCGCGGTGGTCGCCTTGGCGTCGCGGTACGCCGGGCTCTGCACGATCTCGGCGTAGGTGCCGAAGGAGACGGTGTTGACGAAGGCGCGTCCGGCGACCGTACCGAGGTCGACCTTGAGTTCCTCGCCGTCGGTGAGGGCGTCCAGGCAGGCCGCGGGGTCGTTGCGGTCCAGGCCGAGGTCCATGGCGAAGTGGTTGCGGGTACCGGCCGAGATGACGAGGAAGGGGATGTCGTGCTCGGCGGCGACGGCCGCGACCAGCGCCTGCGTACCGTCTCCGCCCGCGACTCCGAGCAGGTCGGCGCCCTCGGCCAGCGCCTGGCGGGCGAGCGCCGCCACGTCCTGGTGCGTCGTGGTGTCGAGCAGCACCACCTGGGCGCCGAGCGCCCGCGCCTTGTCGGCGAGGCCGAACTTCTCCACCTTGCCGCCGCCGGAGCGCGGGTTCATGATCAGCACCGGCCGTCGCGGGGGTTCGCCGCGCACCGCGGGCATCCGGTGCCGCGGCCGGTCGACGCGCAGCGCGAGTTGGGCGCAGCCCGCGGCGACCGCCCACAGCGCCACCGAGGCGGTCGCGGTGAGCAGCAGGTTCGTACTCGCGTACAGCACCAGGACGGCCGCGGGTGCCGCGAGCGCCAGCAGGGAGCCCAGCACGCGGATGAGGCCGCGCCGGGCCAGTGCCCACCAGATCCCCGCCGCCGCCAGCGCCAGTCCGGCGAGCCCGGCCAGCACCACGAGCGCGGTGCGCGTCCCGGCGAACGCCAGCAGCACCGCGATGGCCGCCACCGCACAGAGCAGCGCGACCCGCGCGAGCAGCCTGGCACGGGCGATCGTGGTCATCGGCGCCCCCTCGGGTCCGATCTCGATCGTCCGCGCGCCGGTCAGCCGCGGCAAACGGCGGTACGCCAGTCGGGGGCACGAACGGCCGGGGCCGACCCCGCCTCCGGCCCCACCCCCGGCTCCGGTCTCAGCTCTCCGGAGCCGACCCCGACCCCGGCCCCGACGCTGACCCCGGTCCTGACCCCGACCCCGAGGCCGGTTCGCCGCAGGCGAGGGCGACCGAGGTCATCCAGGCGATGACGGTGTCGCGCTGTTCCGGGGGGAGGCCCGCCTCCAGTTCGGCCTCGCGGCGCTGGACGGCGGGGAGCGCGGCTTCGTAGCGGGTGGTGCCGAGGGGGGTGATGTGGAGCTGGTGAGTGCGGCGGTCGGTGGGGTGCGGGGAGCGGGTGATCAGGCCGTCGCGTTCCAGCCCGGCCAGCATCTCGTTGGCGGCCTGACGGGTGCTGCCGACCGCTCGGGCCAACTGGGCGATCGACGTGCCGGGGTGCATCCGTACCGTCATCAGCGTGGCGAACTGCGGGACGGTGAGGCCGAACTCCTCGAGTTCGGCGCCGATCGCCGCGCGCATGCTGAGCCAGGTGTGGCGGACCAGGAAGCTCAGTACCCAGTCGCGGCGCTCCTCGCCCGTGTCGGCGCCCGTGCCGATGCCCGTGCCCATGTGACGTCCTCCACATTCATGATTGACAGGAACCTTACGATTCGCCACGATGGTCAGAACGTCAGGTACCTGTCGATCCTAGCGCGCGGCCGCGCGCCACCGCTTTCGACCGAAGGTCATCACGTATGCCACCCACCACGCCACCGCCGGCGGCCGCGCCGGCGGGCTCGTCCTCGACCCCGCCGCCGTCCCGGCAGCGGATCATCCTCGGCGTCCTCGTCTTCGCCCAGGTACTCATCTGGCTCGACGGCACCATCCTGTCCACCGCCTTCGAGACGCTGGCCGACCCGGTTCGCGGCCTGGGCGCCACGCCCGGCCAGCTGCAGTGGGCGACGGGCGCCTACACGCTGGCCTTCGCGGGGCTGATGTTCACCGGCGGCGCGCTCGGCGACCGGTTCGGGCACCGCAACACGCTGCTGGCGGGCATGTCGCTGTTCGGCGCCGCCTCGGCGCTGGCCGCGTACTCTTCCACCCCCGGCCAGCTCATCGCCGCACGTACGGTGATGGGCGTCGGGGCCGCCCTGCTCGTTCCGGCCACCATGGCAGTGGTGAGCTGGACCTTCGAGCCCGCCCAACGACCCGCCGCCTTCGGCACGTTGTCGTCCTTCGCCGGGGTCGGGATCGCCGCGGGGCCGATCCTGGCCGGGGCGCTGCTGGCCCGGTTCTGGTGGGGGTCGGTGTTCCTCGTCAACGTGCCGGTGGTCCTCGTCGGCCTCGTCTTCATCGCGCGGTACGTGCCCAACTCCCGCAGTCCGCAGGCCCGTCGGCTGGACCCGGCCGGGATGGTGCTGTCGACCGGCGGCCTGGGGCTGCTCGCGTACGGTCTGATCCGCGCCGGTCAGGACGCGTCCTTCGGGAAGCCGCCGGTGTGGGGGTGCGTCGCGGCGGGGCTGGCGCTGATCGCGGTCTTCGTGGTCGTCGAACTACGCATCTCCCACCGGAGTTTCGACCCCCGGCTGCTGACCCAGCGGCGGTTCGCCGCGGGCAACGCCGCCCTGATGATGGTGTTCGTCGCGCTCACGGCGGGCTCCTTCTACCAGGCGTTCTATCTGCAGGGCGCCCGCCACTACTCGGCGCTGCACGCCTCGTTCCTCTCGCTGCCCGCGGCGCTCGGCGTGGTCGTCGGCGCGCCCGTCGCCGTACGCCTGACCCGCCGGACGTCCGTGCTGCTGGTCTGCTCGCTCGCGCTGACCGTCTCCGCGCTGGCGATGGGCTCGCTCACCCAGTTCGGCGCGACCACCCCGATCGCCTGGTACTCCGTGGCCATGCTCGTCCAGGGCACGGCGATCGGCATGGTGATCGCCCCGGTCACGGGCGCGGTGCTGGGCTCGCTGCCCAGGGAGCAGGCAGGGGCGGGCAGCGCGGTCAACAGCGCGCTGCGGCAGACCGGCAGCGTGCTGGGCATCGCGGCGGGCGGCACGATCACCGCGATCGTCTACCGGCGCTCGATCGACGGCTCGCTGACCGGACTTCCGGTTCCGGAGCAGCGACAGGCCCGGGTCTCGGCCGAGTTCGCCCGCCATGTCGCGGCCGCCCGGCACGACCCCCACCTCGCCCGCGCCGCCGACTCCGCGTTCCTGCACGCCATGCATGTCGCCGCCGTGTGGACGACGGGATTCGCACTGCTCGGCACGGCGGCGCTGCTCATCGGCTTCCGGCCGGAGCGCGGCACACCGCCGCCGGAGGAACGGGCCCAGCCGGCGCGCGAGACGAGCGCCGCGAACGCGAGTTGAGACCGCACACGAGTGGCGCCCGGGACCTCCCCAAAGGTCCCGGGCGCCGCCCGCTCTCGCCAGATGGATCAACTCCGGTCAGGGCAGCGCCGGTTGGCAGTCCCGCCGGACGAGATCCCAGACGTCCTCGGCGGACGGGCAGCTGAGGGCGGTGGCGGCCACCGAGGCGCAGGTGTCGTGGCGCAGGCGGCGGATACGGGCGCGCACCTCGTCGAGCGCGGCCGGAGCGGCGGACAGGCTGTCGCAGCCGAGGCCGAGGAGCAGCGGGGTGACCAGGGGATGGGCGGCGGCGTCCCCGCACACGGAGACCTGGCGGCCGTACCGGTGGGCGGCTTCGACGACCGTGGCGATGGCGCGCAGTACGGCGGGGTGCGCGGCCAGCGCCGGTGTCGCCGCCGGGTCGCGTCGGTCCAGGCCGAGGATCTGGCTGGTGAGGTCGTTGCTGCCGATCGAGAAGAAGGCCGACTCGCGGGCCAGGGCGTCGGCCGCGGCGACGGCCTCGGGCAGCTCCACCATGATGCCCAACGGCGGTGCGGTGACGCCCAGTTCGGCGGCCACCCGGTCGAGGAGGGCACGGCAGGCGCGGAGTTCGCCCACGTCGGCGACCATCGGGATCATGATCCGCAGGTCCGTCTCGGCGCCCGCCCGCAGCAGGCTGCGGAACTGGTCGGCGAAGGCGTCGGGCCGCGCGAGCATCAACGGCAGCCCGCGGCCCAGGCGTTGGCCCTCGCGCCCCTTCGACAGGAACGGCGGCAGCTTGTCGTCGGCGAAGTCCAGGGTGCGGACGGTCACCGGCTGACCGGTCAGCGCGCGCAGCACCGGTACGAGGGCTGCCGCGTGCCGACTCTCGGTGGGCCAGTCGGCCGCCTGGAGGAAGGGCAGTTCGGTACGGAGCAGGCCCACCCCCTCGGCGTCGGCGGCCAGGGCGGCGCGCGCCTCGGCGGGTGTGGCCACGTTCGCCCTGAGCACGACCCGGTGGCCGTCGAGCGTCTCGGCGGGCAGATGGCGTTCCCCGGCGAGGGCGAGCCGCCGGGTGCGGGCGGCGTCCATCGCGTGCAGCGCGGCGGCGCGTTCCTCGGGGTCGGGGTGGATGACGGCGGTGACGCGCTCGGCGTCGAGCAGGATCTCCTGCCCGTCCGGCAGATCGAGGAGCTGGGGGTCCACCGCCAGCAGCAGGGGTATGCCCAGCGAGCGCGCCACGATGGCGGCGTGCGAGTTGGGGCCGCCGGTCACCGACGCGGCGGCGATCACCGTGCGGCCGGGTTCCAGCAGATCGGCCGCGCCGACCTCGTGCGCGACCAGCACCAGCGGCTGGTCGGGCGCGGGGCCCGTGTCGCCGTGCAGCCAGGCCAGCGCCTGGCGGCCCACCTGCCGTACGTCGGCGGCGCGTTCGGCCAGCGTCGGGTCGTCGAGGGCGCCGATGAGTCCGGCGTAGCTGTCGACGGCCTGCCGGATGGCCACCGCCACCGGCTGGCCCTCGCGGGCCCGGGCGACCGCCTGCCCGCGCAGGTCGCCGTCGAGCGCGATGTAGCCGTTGACCTCCATGATGTCGGCCTGCTCGTCCTTGCCCTGCTCGCGCAGCGCCGCCGACAGATCCTGCAGCCGGGCGGCGACGGCGTCGAATGCCTCGGTGACCTGCGCGGCGGGATCGCCCGCGGTACGGCGCGGCAGCGCGCTGTGCGTACGCGGCCGGTCGGTGCGGTGCAGGACGCCCAGCGCCGTACCGGGCGACGCGGGGTGGCCGGGGTAGGCGTGCCGGGTCATGAGGCGGCCACCGTACGAGCGCGACTGCGGCCGTCCTGGCGGGGCGCCGTGGCAGGGGCCGTCAGGGCGCCGCCCGGTCGGCGGGGCGTCGTCGCGGGGGTCGTCGGGGTGCGGCCGTCCTGGCGGGGCGTCGTGGCGGGGGCCATCCGGGCGCGACCGTCTCGGCGGGCGGGCATCAGGGCGCCACCGTGTCGGCGAGGGCGCGGAAGATGAGGGCGGTGGACGTGGCGCCCGGGTCCTGGTGGCCGACACTGCGGGCGCCGAGGTAGGAGGCGCGGCCCTTGCGGGCCTGCATGGGCGTGGTCGCCCGCATGCCCTCCTCGGCGGCGTCGGCCGCGGCGTGGGCCGCCGCGGCGAAGTCGCCGCCGGAGTCGGCCGCGAGCCGGAAGGCGGCCAGCGCGGGGGTGAAGGCGTCGATCATGGTCTTGTCCCCGGGCGTCGCCGCGCCGAGCTTCTGCACGCTCTGCAGACCGGCGGCGAGCGCCACGGCGAACTGCTCGGTGTCGGCGACCGGGGTGTCCAGCGCCTTGCCGAGGGCGCGGAAGGCGCTGCCGTACAGCGGTCCCGAGGCGCCGCCGACCACGGAGATCAGCGTCGTACCCGTCGTGACCAGCACGGCCCCGACGGTCTCGGGTGCGGAGTCGGCCAGGGCGGCGGTGGCGGCGGAGAAGCCGCGGTCCATGTTGGTGCCGTGGTCGGCGTCGCCGATGGCCGAGTCGAGCTGGGTGAGCAGGTCCTTGTTCTTCGCTACGGCGGCGGCGATGGCCTGCACCCAGGCGCGGGCGCGGTCGATGTCCACGGGGTCTCCGTTCTCAGGGGGTCGGCGGGGGGAGGGGATGGGGCGATGGGGACGGGGGACGGGGCCGGGGCCCGGGTGGCAGGGAAACCCGGGCCCCGCCGTGTTCCCCTCAGGCTCCCCAGCGCAGGCCGGGGGTGTCCACGGGCGCGTCCCACAGGGACAGCATGTCGCTGTCCGCCCGGCACACGGTGACCGAAACACCCGCCATGTCCAGGCTGGTGACGTAGTTCCCGACCAGACTGCGCGCGATCACGATGCCCCGCTCCGCGAACGCGGCGGCGACCTCGTGAAAGACCACGTACAACTCCAGCAGGGGTGTGGCGCCCAGGCCGTTGACCATGACGATCGTGCGGTCGCCCGCGGCGAGCGGCTGGTCGGCGAGGATCGCGTCCAGGGCGGTGGCCACGATCTCCTTGGCGGTACGGAGCTTGTCGCGGCGGCGGCCCGGCTCGCCGTGGATGCCGACGCCGATCTCGATCTCGTCCTCCGGCAGGTCGAAGCCGGGCTTGCCCGCCGCGGGTGTGGTGCAGGCGGTCAGGGCGACGGCGAAGGACCGGGAGGCGGCGTTGACGTCGCGGGCGGCCTTCACCACGGTCGCGAGGTCGGCGCCCTGTTCGGCGAGGGCCCCGGCGATCTTCTCGACGAAGACGGTGGCCCCGGTGCCGCGCCGGCCCGCGGTCCAGGTGGAGTCCTGGACGGCCACGTCGTCGTCGACCAGGACCGTCTCGACGCTGACGCCTTCCTCCACGGCGAGTTCGGCGGCCATCTCGAAGTTCAGTACGTCACCTGTGTAGTTCTTCACGATGAAGACCACACCGGCGCCGGTGTCGACGGCCTTCGCGGCGGCGAGCATCTGCCCGGGCACCGGCGAGGTGAACACCTCGCCCGCGCAGGCGGCATCGAGCATGCCGGGGCCGACGAAGCCGCCGTGCAGGGGCTCATGGCCGGAGCCGCCACCGGAGACAAGGGCGACCTTGCCCGGTCTGCCGCCGCCCGCGCCGCGGGAGATCACCTTGTTCGCGCGGTCGACGCTCAGTTCGGGGTGCGCGGCGGCGATCCCGGCGAGGGCGTCGTCGAGGACCGTCTCGGGGCTGTTGATGAGTTTCTTCATGACAGGACTCCTTCGCGGGGCGCCACCTGCGGGGACGGCTCCCCGGCCGAACCGGCGGGCAGGCGGCGGGCGTTGAGGGCGGCGTAGAGGACTCCGGCGGCGACCGCGCCCACGGCCTCGGCGGCCAGGTAGACCGGCAACTGGTTCCAGTGGACCGTGGAGCCGAAGAACTGGCCGATGACCATGGGCCCGAGGGTCCTGGCCATGTTGATGGAGGCGCCGGTGGCCGGGGCGACCGGGATGATGATGGCGAAGACGGCCAGGCCGATGGCCAGTCCGGCGAAACCGCCGGCCGCCCGCCGGTCGATGGCCCCGAAGACGACGAAGGCCAGGATGAAGGTGCCGACGGCCTCGGCGAAGAACGCGTGGCCGACACTGGTCTGCGGCCCGTACGAGGCGATGCCGAGGCCGACGTCCGCCGCTTTGTGGCCCAGGACGCCGATGATCGCGAGGGCTCCCACCAGCGCACCGGTCACCTGGGCGGCGATGTAGCCGGGGACGTCCCGCCAGGGCATCTTCCCGGTGGCGGCCAGGGCCAGGGTGATCGCCGGGTTGATCTGGCAGCCGGAGATGTGGCCGATCGCGTAGACCATGGCGACCACCACGGTGGCGAACGCGAGGGAGATCATGCCCAGTTCCGCCATGGTGAACGGGGCTGTGCCGCCGATTATCAGCGTGGCGGGGACCGATCCGACGCCGATGAACACCAGCATCGCGGTGCCCAGCAATTCGGCGAGAAGCTTCTGAGGGTACGTGTTCTCTTCCATGACGGCGCCCGGCCGAGCGGCGGCTCGGGCGCTCACCTCCTCCGCACTGAGGAATATTTCGCTTCCGCGAGTGACGTTCATCATTACTGAACGATGTTCGGAAGTTAAGCCCGCGTTTCACGGGTGTCAAGGGGTCCGGAGCGGAGAGTTGTCCGAGATGTGCGCATCGGCCCCACGGTGACGACCGTGGGGCCGATGGCGGAAAGGGGGCCCGGGGAGGCGGGCGGCGGGGTGGGTCGCCGGGCGGGTCGCGGGGCGGGCGGCCGGTCAGGCGGTGGCGCGGCGGGCGGTCCCGCGGGGCGCGCCCAGGTCGCGCGAGAGGCTGCGCGCGGTCTCCCGTACCGTCACGGCAAGCTCCTGACGTGCGGTTTCCGCGAGCAGGCGCTCGACGGGACCGACGATGCCGATGGCGCCGACCACCTCGCCCGAGCGGTCGAAGACGGGCGCGGCGATCCCCGCGTCACCGATCGCGGACTCCTGGTCCTCCAGTGCGTACCCCGTCGCGAGCACCTCGTCGAGCTGGCGTTCCAGCGCCGCCCGGTCGGTGATGCTGGCGCCGGTCAGGACCGCGGGTTCGGCCGCGAGCAGGCGCTCGCGCTCGGCGGCGGGGGCGAAGGCGACCACGGCCTTGCCCAGCGCGCAGGTGCTCCACGGGATGCTGGCGCCGACCTCGAGGATCTGCACCGCCCCCTCCGGGCGGAAGGCGTGGTGCACCACGAGCACGTGGTCGCCGTTGAGCACGGCCACCCACACCGCCTCGCCCGCCCGGGTGGCCAGCTGATCCGCCCAGGTCAGCGAGCGGGTGCGCAGTTCCTGGGTGTCCAGATAGGCGTTGCCGAGCAGTACGAGGTCGGGGCCGAGCTGGTACTTGGAGCTGTCCCGGTCCTGGACCACCAGGCCCTCGGTCTCCAGCGTGCGCAGCAGTGCGTGGACGGTCGGCTTGGCCACGCCGAGGCGGTCGGCCAGCTCGGTCACACCCAGCCGGGGGCCCGTCGACGCGAGCTCCCGGAGGATCTGGACCGCGCGCTGTACCGCCTGCACCATGAAGTAACCCCTGATTCACTATTGCTGAACAGCGTTCCGAGATCTACGGTAGGCGTTCATGAGAGCACCTGTCGGAATCGTACTCGTATCCCACAGCGCCGAACTCGTCGCCGGACTGCGCGGTCTGGTGGCGCAGATCGGCTCCGACGACGTCTCCCTCGCGACCGCGGGAGGGACCGACGACGGCCGCATCGGCACCAGCTACGACCTGGTCCTCGCCGCGATCCAGCAGGCCGACCGCGGTGGGGGTGTCGTCGTCCTCCCCGACCTCGGCAGCTCGGTCCTCACCGCGCTGACCGTGCTGGAGGACCACCCCCGTACCGATGTCGTGATCGTCGACGCGCCCTTCGTCGAGGGAGCCGTCGCCGCCGTGGTGACCGCCGCGTCCGGCGCCGACCTGGAGACCGTCGTCAAAGCCGCCGAGGAGGCCCGCAATGTCCCCAAGCTCTGAGTCCCCGAGTGCCGAGTCCACCGCGCCCGCGTCGCCGCACGACGACCCGGCGCTCGCGCGGCACGAGATCAGCGTGGTGCTGCCCGCGAACCTGCACGCCCGGCCCGCGGGCCGCCTCGCCCGCGCCGCCGCCGGCCTGGACTGCGCCGTACAACTCGAGTTCGGCGCCCGTACGGTCGACCCGACCGGCGTCCTCGCCGTGATGGCGCTGGGCGCCACGGCAGGGAGCACCGTGACGGTACGGGCGCAGGGCCCCGGCGCGGAAGCGGCCGCCGCGGCGCTGGCGGAGATCCTCGCCACCGCCGAATAGCCTGGCTCCCCGCCCACCCGCCGCCGTCACGAAAGAGCCGCCGACCATGATCACGGAACGTGAGCCGTCGCACGGGCCGACGAGCAGGATCGGGCTGGGCCTGGCCGCCGTCGGCCGCCCCGGCTACATCACCACCGGCCGCGCGGACGACCTGCCCCCGGAGGCCGGCCGCACCGTCGCCGCGCTGCGCCAACGCACGTACGAACTCCTGGACTTCGCGTACGCGCGCGGCGTCCGCTACGTCGACACCGCCCGCTCGTACGGCCGCGGGGAGGAGTTCCTCGGCGACTGGCTGCGCGGTGGCGGCGAGCTCCAGGACCTCACCGTCGCCAGCAAGTGGGGCTACACCTACACCGCCGACTGGCGCGTCCACGCCGAGGCGCACGAGGTCAAGGACCACGGCGCCGCGACCTACGACCGGCAGATCGCCGAGACCCGCGCGCTCCTGGGCGACCGGCTCGACGTCTACCAGGTCCACTCGGTCACCCCGGACAGCACCGCGCTGACCGATCCCGTCCTGCACCGCCGCCTCGCGGAACTCGCCGCCGGGGGCGTCAGGGTGGGGTTGACCACCAGCGGTCCGCGGCAGGCCGACGCGATCCGCGCCGCGCTGGAGGTGAGCGTGGACGGCGAACCCCTCTTCCGTACCGTGCAGTCCACCTGGAACCTGCTCGAGACCTCGGCGGAGCCCGCGCTGGCCGAGGCCCACGCGGCGGGCCGGACGGTCGTGGTCAAGGAGGCTCTCGCCAACGGCCGCCTCGCCCAGTCCCTGACCGGGCCCCGGCCCCATCCGGAGCTCGTCGCGATCGCCGCGGCCACCTACGCGTCCTGCGACGCCGTCGCCCTGGCCGCCGCGCTCCGCAGGCCCTGGGCCGACGTCGTGCTGTCCGGCGCGGTGACCACCGCCCAGCTCGCGGCCAACCTGCGCGCCACCGAGGTCCACCTGAGCACCGAGCACCTCACCCGGCTCGCCACCCTCGCCGAGACCCCGGACGACTACTGGACGCACAGGTCCCAGCTGCCCTGGTCGTAGCGCCTCGCCCGAGCCCCTGCCCCGCCGCCTGCCCCGCCGCCCGGACGATCAGGTGGCGGGGTTCACCCGTTCGTGTGCTGCGCATTAATTCGAACACGTGCTTGAATCTGGGGCATGGCGTACTCCTTCCCTCAGGACCTGCTGGAGGCTCAGCGGGACTGGTATGTCGTGTGCGGACTGTTGGCGGACAGGTCATGCTCCGCCGCGCAGAGCACGGTGCTGCGGCGGCGGTTGCAGCGGTTGTCGGTGCGGGTGTCGACGCATCCGCACTGGGCGACGTATGCGGGGCGGGCGCCGGAGGCGCGGATGGCGTTGCGGGAGGTGGTGCGGGCGGAGGAGAGGGGCGGGGTGTGAGCGCGGGCGGGCCCGCGGTGGTGGGCAGGGCGGGTGTGGACGAAGAAGGGGCGCGGCCATGGACGGGGCGGGGTCGGAGTTCCTGACGGCCAGGCAGGAGGCCATCGTGAAGGTGATGCGGGACTGGATGGACGACTACGGCTATCCGCCGACCGTGCGGGAGATAGCCGCCGCCGTCGGGCTCAGCAGTCCTTCGTCGGTGGTCCACCATCTACGGGCAATGGAGCGCAAAGGGGTGCTGAGCCACCGGCCGGGGCACAGCAGGACATACCAACTGCACCTCCTCTGACGACGGGGTACGGCACCAGATCAGGGCAACTCCCCCATCGCGGGGGGTTCCGCCGGGCTGACGCACAACCGGTAGGCGATCTTTGCGAAAGCATCACAACTACCTCGCAGCCTCTTCCGTCCGGGCTGTTAGTTTTTCGGCGCCTGATCGTGCACTTACGTGAACCGGCCGTCAGCGACCCTGACGGCACCGTCAGCACAGAGAGATTCCCATGGACTACTGCTACTCGTGCCGCAGGAACCTCAATGGGGCCCTGGTGTGCCCGGGGTGCGGTGCCTATGCCCCGGACATCGCTCCGCCTGCCTACCGCTTCGAGAGCCCGGCGGTCGCACAGCCCGCCACGATGAGTCCGGTCACCTCTGTGATGGCTCCCGCCCCGATGTCCGACCCGCTGGCGAGCGTTCCCGGGCCGTGGGGAAGCTACGGCGGCGAGCAGTTCCCTGAGGCGGGTCCGGCACACGCGGGTTCGGCGTACGCAGGCCCGGCGCACGCGGGTCCGGCGTATTCGGGCATGCACGCGGGGCCCCTGCACGACGGGGACAGCTCGGTCTTCGGTGGCCCGGAGCTGAGCGGCGTGGGGCTGGAGAGCGTGGAGAGCGACGGCGCGGCGATGGAGGAGGCCGAGGCGCCGGTCGCCGGGTCCTCCGACGACGCGTACGCGCTGCCCCCGATATCCCGGCGCGGGCGGGGACGGGCGGACCGCCGCAGGCAGCTGGAGCAGTGGAGGAAGAACAAGCGCCGTGCCGTGGCCGCCACGGCCGTGGCGATCGTCGGTGGCGCGCTGACCGCCGCCGCGCTGCCGGACAACTCCTCCAAGGGCCAGTCCACCACGGCCTCCTCGTCGGACGACGGGACCCCGGTGTCGTCGCTGACGAGCACCAGCACCGACTCGACCGGCGTGCAGCCGGAGGCCGACGCGTCGCAGCACATGGCCGCGCACTCGTCGAAGCCGGCCGCCGCGCAGCAGCACACCACGGTCACCGTCCACCCGGCGGCGACGTCGAGCCCGCGGCCGAACAACACCGCCACGTACCCGATGACACCGTCGGCCCCGGTGCGGCAGCACACCACGACGACCCGCTCCGCCGCGGGCACGCACACCCAGGTGCAGCACGCCACGGGCAGCGCCCAGGCCCAGACCCCCGCGCCGACCACGACGACGCAGGCCCCGGCGCCGAGCAGCACCACGGGCGCGAGCGCGCCCACCAGCACGGCCCAGACGCCGCCGTCGACCGCGAGCACCTCGCCGACGCAGGTGTGCCTGCTCTTCCTCTGCCTCAACTGACCGGCTTCGACAGACCGGCTTCGAAAGACCGGCCTCAACTGACCGGCAACTGATCGGCGGTAACTGACGGCAGCCTCCCTGCCGAGGTCCGCGTCGGCCAGCGCCCACACCCATGCCCCGGGTGTGGGCGCTGGCTGGTTTTGGCCGAAAATCTGCCGGAACGTTTATGCGTAGGCGGGACAAGGGCTGTGCCGCGGTCATGGGTCGGCCGAGGGGTGAAGAGAGGGCAAAACGGTCAGTTAACGGGTTTGTCGACAGATCGTCACGCTTGCGGGGGAAAACGACGAACCGGGTGCGTTCCGCGGGGATGGCCTGGGCAACTCTGGACTCGGCGACGCCGTACGAACGAAACGGCGGCGCGGTCGGCCAACCGCACTGCTCAGCACGACAGTTCAGCCCGATCCAGTTCAGCTCAGCTCGATTCCCCTGGAGGGAACACCATGGCAAGCATCCGTACCGTCCGTGTCCTGGCCGCCGTCGCCGCACTGCCGCTCGCGGCGGTGCTGTTCGCCGGAAGCGCCGCGGCTGACGACGGCGCTTTCGCGGGTGGCCACTCGAACGCGACGGTGGTGAGCAATTCCGGCGGCAATGTGAACGGGGCCAACTTCGGCAATGTGACGACGACCCAGCAGGCGGCGACGGGCGCGGGTGCGTCGAACCAGAACAACACGGCGAGCGTGGCCGGTTCCGGTTTCACCGCCATCGACCAGGACAACGTCAACATCCACTTCGCGCAGCTCTGGTGAGGTGAGGGCGGCGTGCGCGCCTGGGGGAGCGCGATGCCGTCCGGCCGGTGAGCCGAACGCGCGGCGGCACGTCATGTGCCGCCGCGCGATCGTGTCCCGCGGGAGGATGGGTGGGTGAACGGGCACGCGGGCGGGGAAGCGGACGGGGACGTGGACGGCGACGTGGACGGCGACGTGGCGCTGCTGGTGGTCGGGTCGGTCAACGCCGATCTCGTGGTGCGGGTGGCACGCCATCCGGCGCCCGGTGAGACCGTGCTGGGCACGGCGGGCCCCGAGACGCACCCGGGCGGGAAGGGCGCCAACCAGGCGGTCGCGGCGGGCCGGTTGGGCGCCCGGGTCGGCCTGTGCGGGCTGGTCGGGGCGGACGCCCACGGCGAGCGGCTGACCGCCGGGCTGCGGGCCGCGGGGGTGGACACCTCGGCCCTCGGGGTGGCTCCTGAGGCGCCGACCGGCCTCGCGCTGATCACCGTGGCGGCCGACGGCGAGAACACCATCGTGGTGGCCGCGGGCGCCAACGCGGCGCTGACGGAGGCCGAGGTCGAACGGGCGGTGCGCAAGGGCGTCCGCGTGGTGTCCGCGCAGTGCGAGGTGCCGATCGCGGCGGTACGGGCGGCGGCCCGCGCGGCGGAGCGGACCGGCGCCCGGCTGGTGCTCAACCCGTCACCGCCCGAGGCGCTCAGCGCCGACTCCCACCGGGCGGGCGAACTCCTCGCCGCCGCGGACCCGTTGGTGGTCAACCAGCACGAGATGCGGGTGCTGCTCGGCGGTGCGGGCGAGGGCGGCGAGGCCGAGCCGGAGGACCTGTTGCGGCTCGGTGTGCGGTCCGCCGTCGTCACCCTGGGCGGCGTCGGAGCGGTCGTGGTCGAGCGGACGGCGGAGGGGAGCCGTACGACACGGCTGGCGGCCGTACGCGTGCGGGTCGTGGACACCACCGGGGCCGGGGACGCCTTCACCGGGGCGCTGGCCTGGCGGTTGGCGGAGGGGGACGGGCTGGTCGCGGCGGCCCGCTGGGCGGTGCGGGCGGGCGCCGCGGCCGTACAGGAAAGCGGTGCGCAACTTTCGTCCACAGCCTGTGGAAAACTTTTGGCGACGGACCCGGGCATTGACAGAGCCCGCCCCTGAGGCCGAATCTGACGGTCAGTCAGAAATGGTGCACGGGAAGGGGGTCGGTCGGCGATGCCGGATGCCAGCGGCGAGCGGGACCCGCTCTACGAGGAACTGCGGGCCTACGAGGGCCGCACCATGGTCGAGCACGGCACCGGCAAGGACCCCGTCAACACCCCCATGATCCGGCACTGGTGCGAGGCGATGGGCCACCCCGTACCGCCGGACGGCAGCGCGCCCGCCACCATGCTGCAGGTGTGGATCATGGGCGGCCTGTCCGGCCACGCTCCGGGTGCGGGCCGCACCTCCACCTACGACGACCTCTTCGGCCTGCTCGACGCGGCCGGCTACCGCTCCATCGTCGCGACCGACTGCGAGCAGGAGTATCTGGCGCCGCTGCGTCCCGGCCAACTGATCAGCTACAACGGGGTCGTCGAGGCGGTCTCGCCGCGCAAGACGACCGCGCTCGGCACCGGCTACTTCCTCACCACCCGCACGGACATCCGTGCGGACGGCGTGCTCGCCGGCACCCACCGCTTCCGGGTCCTCAAGTACGCCCCGGCGGCCAAGCGCCCCTCGCCCGCGACGCCGCCACCCGCCGAGGCCCCCCGCCGCCCGCGCCCGGTCGTCAACCGGGACAACGCCGGTTACTGGCAGGCGATCGAGCGGGACCGCCGACTCCTCATCCAGCGCTGCACCGGCTGCGGCACCCTGCGCCTGCCCTGGCTCCCCGGCTGCAACGCCTGCGGCTCCCCCGAGTGGGACACGCTCCCGGCCGCGGGGCCCGGCACCGTCTTCTCGTACGTCGTGATGCACCACCCGCCGTTCCCCGCCTTCGACCCGCCCTACGCGGTCGCGTTGGTCGAACTGGCCGAAGGCGTAAGGCTGCTGGGCAATGTGGTCGGCGTCCCGTGCGACAAGGTGCGGGTCGGCGCGCCCGTCGTGCTGGACTTCCAGGTGGTGGACGGCGACCTGACCGTGCCGGTCTTCCGCGCCGCCGGGACGGAGGCGGCCGGATGACCGCCGTCGGCGACACGCTGCCGCCGCGCAGCGTCCCGGTGACCCGCACGCTGGTGGTCTCCGGCGCGCTGGCCACCCGCGACTTCCAGGACGTCCACCACGACCAGGAACTCGCCCACGCCAAGGGCTCGCCCGACATCTTCATGAACATCCTCACCACCAACGGCCTGGTGGGCGGCTATGTGTCGGCCCACTTCGGCCCGCACGCGGTGATCACGGCCGTCCGTATCCGGCTGGGAGCGCCCAACTACCCCGGCGACACCATGGAGTTGACGGGTACGGTCACGGCGCTCGCGGGCCGGACCGCGACCGTCGCGGTCACCGGCGCCAACGCGCTCGGAAACCATGTCACCGGCACCGTCACGGTGGAACTCCCGGCGGAGTCCGCCCCGGAACTCCCCGAGGGGGCAGCCCGATGAGCGTGCGCAGCCGTGACGTGCTCGGCGGCCGGGCGGCCGTCGCGGGGATCGGGGCGACCGAGTTCTCCAAGGACTCCGGGCGCAGCGAGTTGAAGCTGGCCGTCGAGGCGGTGCGGGCGGCGCTGGACGACGCGGGGCTGACGCCGGCGGACGTGGACGGGATGGTGACGTTCACGATGGACACCAGCCCGGAGATCACGGTGGCGCAGGCGGCGGGCATCGGCGAGCTGTCGTTCTTCTCCCGCGTCCACTACGGGGGCGGCGCGGCCTGCGCGACCGTGCAGCAGGCGGCGATGGCGGTCGCGACCGGGATCGCGGAGGTGGTGGTCTGCTACCGGGCCTTCAACGAGCGCTCGGGGCGCAGGTTCGGCTCCGGGGTGGTGCGGCGCGAGCCGTCGGCCGAGGGCGCGGCGCTGGGCGTGAACCTGCCGTCGGGGCTGCTCACCCCGGCGTCCTGGGTGGCGATGGCCGCCCAGCGCTATCTGTCGGTTTATGGGAAGGATGCGACGGTTTTCGGCCATGTCGCGGTCGCCGACCGCCGCCACGCGGCGAACAACCCGGCCGCGTACTTCCACGGCCGCCCGATCACCCTGGCCGACCACGCCGCCTCGCGCTGGATCGTGGAGCCGCTGCGGCTGCTCGACTGCTGCCAGGAGACCGACGGCGGCCAGGCGGTCGTGGTGACCTCGGTGGAGCGGGCACGCGACCTGCGGCGCCGCCCTGCGGTGATCACCGCGGCCGCGCAGGGGGCGGGGCGGGCGCAGGAGCAGATGACCAGCTACTACCGCGGCGCGGACGACCTGGCCGGGCTGCCCGAGATGGCGGTGGTGGCACGGCAGTTGTGGCGGACCAGCGGGCTCCGGCCGGACGCGGTCGACACGGCGGTGCTCTACGACCACTTCACGCCGTTCGTGCTGATGCAGCTGGAGGAGTTCGGCTTCTGCGGCCGCGGCGAGGCGGCCGACTTCGCCGCCGACGGCGGCCTCGAACTGGGCGGCCGCCTCCCGGTGAACACCCACGGCGGCCAACTCGGGGAGGCATATGTGCATGGCATGAACGGCATCGCGGAGGCGGTCCGCCAGGTGCGCGGCACCAGCGTCAACCAGGTGCCGTCCGCCGCCCACGTCCTCGTCACCGCCGGAACCGGCGTCCCCACCTCCGGCCTGATCCTGTCCGCCGACGGCTGATCCGCAACGTCGGAGACGGTGCCCGCGCACGGCTGATCCGTACGGTCGATCAGCGGCGTGTCTCCGTCGCCCCGGGCTGCCGCCCGCGTTAACTCACGAAATGCGCCAAAGAAATAGGTTTATCCGTTATGCCGTTATCGCTGTCTTGACGCTCACCGGCCTGCTGCTCCCCGAGGCGTCCGCCGCCGCCGCGTACACCGAGGGCCACCGGCACGGCCACGGCCACGGCCACGGCCACCGGCACAGCCACGGCCACCGGCACGGTCACGGCTACGGCCATGGCCGCGGCCGCGACGGGGTTCCCCGGATCTTCCAGGGCAAGGGCTTTGACGCCTGCCAGGCACCCTCCCTGGCCGCCATGCGCGCCTGGCGGGCGAGCTCCCCGTATCGCGCGGTCGGCATCTACTTCGGCGGCCGGGCGCGCGCCTGCTCCTCGCAGACCAATCTGAACAAGGACTGGGTCCAGCAGAACAGCGCCGCGGGCTGGAACATGCTGCCCATCTACGTCGGATCGCAGAGCCCCTGCGTGAACGGGTCGAACAAGAACCCCTACCGCATCGACACCAGCCGCCCCGCGGCGCAGGGCACCTCCGAGGGCAGCGACGCCGTGCAGACCGCGGCCGCCGTCGGCCTCACCGCGGGCAGCGCGCTCTACCTCGACATGGAGGCGTACGACTACACGAACGCGAGCTGCGCCGCCGCGACCCTGAGCTATGTGCGGGGCTGGGACCGCCAGGTGCGGGCGCTGGGCTATGTGCCCGCCTTCTACAGCAGCGCCGATTCCGGGGTCACGCACATGGAACAGGCCCGCAGGGCCGGTACGCCCGATCTGCCGGAGGCCGTCTGGTACGCGCGCTGGGGCGTGGCCGCGAACCTCACCGACGAGCCGTCGCTGGCCTCGTCCGCGTGGACCCCGCACGCGCGGATCCACCAGTACACGGGCAGCGTCACCGAGTCGTACGGCGGCTACCGCCTGACCATCGACCGCGACCTGCTCGACGCACCCGTGGGCCAGGTCTGAACCCCGGCGCCATCGGGTGGATCCCTTGGGGGTCCCCTACCCCCGGATCCCCCCTCGGGGGGTGGGGACAGCCCCCGTCCTACGACCTGAGAGTGATCCCGTTTCGGCACCTCCGGCCGATCCGCACGGGGTACCTCGGCTCCTAGCGTGGAGCCATGACCACGCCTGTGTGCACCAGCGCCGATTCGACGCAGTTCACGGCCTACGTACGCACCAAGGGCCCGACGCTGCTGAGGACCGCGCGTTCCCTGACCCCCAACCCCTCCGACGCAGAGGATCTGCTGCAGACCGCGCTGACCAAGACGTACCTGGCGTGGGACCGGATAGAGGACCACCGTGCCGTGGACGGCTACGTCCGCCGCACCCTGGTCAACACGCGCACGTCCCAGTGGCGCAAGCGCAAGGTGGACGAGTTCACCACCGACGAGGTGCCGGAGCCCGCCGGCACCTCGGGACCCGACCTGGTGGAGCAGCAGGCGCAGCGTGACGCCCTGCTGCGGGCCGTCGGCAGGCTGCCTCCGCGGCAGCGCGCCATGGTCGTCCTCAGGTATTACGAGGACATGAGCGAGGTGCAGACCGCCGAGGCGCTGGGCGTCTCCGTCGGCACCGTCAAGAGCGCGGTCTCGCGCGCCCTCGGCAAGCTCCGTGACGATCCGGAACTGGAGCTGTGCGTGGCGTGACGCATCCGTGACCCCGCTCTCGCCCGCGAATCGGGCGCGGGGTAGTGACATACCGCTTGGTATGCCAGCAGAATCGCGGACACCACTGTCCCGCGAAGCTGCCGGAGGCCACCGTGCTGAGCACGATGCAGGATGTACCGCTGACCGTCACGCGGATCCTTGTCCATGGCGCACAGATCCATGGAAACTCCCAGGTCACCACGTGGACGGGGGAGTCGGAGCCGCAGCGGCGCTCCTTCCGCGAGATCGGCGCCCGCGCGGTACGGCTGGCGAACGGCCTGCGGGACGGCCTGGGGGTGAACCAGGGCGACCGGGTGGCCACCCTCATGTGGAACAACGCCGAACACCTCGAGGCGTACCTGGCGATCCCCTCCATGGGCTCGGTCCTGCACACCCTGAACCTGCGCCTCCCCGCCGACCAGCTCGTCTGGATCGTCAACCACGCCGCCGACCGCGTGATCCTGGTCAACGGCTCGCTGATCCCGCTGCTCGCCCCGCTGCTCCCGCGCCTCGAAGTGGTCGAGCACCTGGTGGTCGTCGGCCCCGGCGACCGCTCGCCGCTGGAGGGCTGCCACGCGACCGTGCACGACTACGAGGAGCTGCTCGACGGGCGGCCCAGCACCTACGACTGGCCCGAGCTGGACGAGCGGACGGCCGCGGCCATGTGCTACACCTCCGGGACGACGGGCGACCCCAAGGGCGTCGTCTACTCGCACCGCTCGGTGTACCTGCACTCGCTGCAGGTCAACTCCGCCGAGTCGATGGGCCTCACCAGCCACGACACCTCGCTGCCCGTGGTGCCGATGTTCCACGTCAACGCGTGGGGGCTGCCGCACGCGGCCTTCATGTCGGGCATCAACATGCTGATGCCGGACCGCTTCCTCCAGCCCGGCCCGCTCGCCGAGATGATCGAGAGCGAGCGTCCGACGCACGCCGCCGCCGTCCCCACCATCTGGCAGGGCCTGCTCGCCGAGCTGACCGCCAAGCCGCGGGACGTCTCCTGCATGAAGTCGGTCACCATCGGCGGTTCCGCGTGCCCGCCCGCGCTGATGAAGGCGTTCGACGAGCAGCTGAACGTCCGCCTGTGCCAGGCGTGGGGCATGACGGAGACCTCGCCGCTGGGCACCGTCGCGCACCCGCCGGCCGGGGCGACCGGCGAGGAGGAGTGGGCGTACCGGATCACTCAGGGGCGCTTCCCCGCGTCCGTCGAGGCCCGGCTGATCGGCCCCGACGGCTCGGTGATGCCGTGGGACGGCGAGTCCACCGGCGAGCTGGAGGTGCGCGGGCCGTGGATCACCGGCGCGTACTACGGCGGTGTCGGCGAGGAACCGCTGCGGCCCGAGGACAAGTTCAGCCCCGACGGGTGGCTGCGCACCGGTGACGTCGGCGTGATCTCCGACAACGGCTTCCTGACCCTCACCGACCGGGCCAAGGACGTCATCAAGTCCGGCGGCGAGTGGATCTCCTCCGTCGAGCTGGAGAACCACCTCATGGGCCACCCCGACGTCGCCGAGGCCGCCGTCGTCGCCGTCCCCGACGAGCGCTGGGGCGAGCGCCCGCTGGCCACCGTCGTCCTCCGCGAGGGCGCCGACACCTCCTACGAGACCCTGCGCGACTTCCTCGCCACCCGCATCGCCCGCTGGCAGATCCCCGAGCGCTGGGCGATCATCCCCGCCGTCCCCAAGACGAGCGTCGGCAAGTTCGACAAGAAGGTGCTTCGCAAGAACTACGCGGACGGCGACCTGGACGTGACGCGGCTGGGTTAGTCCCCGGGCGGCGGAGGAAGGGCCCGGCAGAGGGCTTCCAGGGCGGCGGTGAAGGTGTGGTCGGGGGCGGCCGCGTAGCCGACCACCAGGCCGTCCTGGGGGGTGGCGGGGGCCGGGGCGGCCGGGTGGAGGAAGTCGGAGAGCGGGTCCAGGGCCAGGGACTGGAAGGCGGCGGCCCGGGTGGCGGAGCGTTCGGTGCCCGGGGGCAGCCGCAGTACGGCGTGGAGCCCGGCCGCGATGCCGGTGGCGGCGACGTGCGGGGCGTGTAGGGCGAGCGCCGCGGTGAGCTGGTCGCGGCGGCGCCGGTAGCGCTGTCGCATCCCGCGCAGGTGCCGGTCGTACGCGCCGGACTCGATGAACTCCGCCAGGGTGAGCTGTTCGAGCGCGCTGGCGGTCGGCTCGCGCTCGCCCTTGGCCGCCACCACCGCGCCCACCAGGTGCGCGGGCAGTGCCATCCAGCCCAGCCGCAGCGCGGGCGTCAGGCTCTTGCTGGCCGAGCCGAGATAGGCCACCCGCTCGGGATCGAGCCCCTGCACCGCGCCGATCGGCTGCCGGTCGTACCGGAACTCCCCGTCGTAGTCGTCCTCCAGGACCAGCCCGCCCACCGACCGCGCCCAGCTCACCACGGCCGCCCGCCGCTCGGGCGACAGCGGCACGCCGGTCGGGAACTGGTGGGCGGGGGTGAGCAGTACGGTACGAGCCCGGGTCGCCGCCAGACCCGAGGTGTCGGCCCCGCGCGCGTCGACGGACAGCGGGAGGGTGCGCAGCCCCGCCCGGTCGAGCAGCGCGCGGTGGAACGGCAGCCCGTACGACTCCACCGCCAGTGGTGCGCGGCGCACCGCGTGCAGGGTGCTCAGCAGCCGCAGCCCGCCCGCGAAACCCGAGCAGACGACGATGCGTTCGGGCGAGGTGCGCACCCCGCGGGCCCTGGCCAGATACCCGGCCAGCGCCCGGCGCAGCTCGATCCGGCCCTGCGGATCGCCGGGCCCGAAGGCGTCGTTGGGCGCGGCGGTGAGCGCGCGGCGGGCGGCGGCCACCCAGGCGGCGCGCGGGAACGAGCCGGTGTGCGGCTGCCCCTGCCGCAGGTCGTACGCGGGCGGCGGCGCGGCGGGCGTGGCCGCGGGGGCGGGCGGCGGCGCCGACGGCGTCCGGTCGGCGACCCGCGTCCCGGAGCCCTGGCGGGCCGTCAGCCATCCTTCGGCGACCAGCTCGGCGTAGGCGTCGGCGACCGTGTTCCGCGCCATCCCGAGGTCCGCCGCCAGCGAGCGGTACGGCGGCAGCCGGGTGCCGGGCGCCAGCCGCCCGCCCCGCACCGCCTCCCGCAGCGCCCCGGTGAGCGCGGCCCGCCGACCGCCCTGCCCCGACACCTCAAGATGCAGGTCACGACCCAGACCCTCAGCGGAATTGACCCATGAATCCGTCACGAAATTGCACTCTACGCCAGGTCGCCCGGCCTCATAGAGTTACTGCCATGACGACGAACACGACGCACACGACGCACCCCGCCCACGACGCGACCGCCGAGCAGCACGCGACCGTCCACCGCCTCGACCTCGCCTCGGCCGCCCCCAAGGTCTTCAAGGCGCTCATCGGGTTCGACGTCGCCAGCCGCGCCGGACTCGACCCGATCCTGGTGGAACTCGTCCAGACCCGCGCCTCGCAGATCAACGGCTGCGCGTACTGCCTCTTCATGCACACCAAGGACGCCCGTAAGCGCGGCGAGAGCGAGGAGCGGCTCTACCTGCTCGCCACCTGGCGCGAGGCCGCGCACTTCTACACCGCGAAGGAGCAGGCCGCCCTCGCGCTCACCGAGGCCGTCACGCTCATCTCGCACGACGGCGTCCCGGACGACGTCTACGCCCGCGCCGCCGAGCACTTCGACGACGCCGAACTCGCCCAGCTCCTCGGCCTGATCCTCACCATCAACACCTGGAACCGGATCGCGCTGACCAGCCGCAAGGTGCCGGGCACCGACCAGCGGCAGTGACCTTGCGGCAGGTGCCCGATACGCCTCAGGTGCCGATCTTGCCGAGCAGGTCGACGATCCGGGACTGCACGTCCGTGCTCGTCGACCGCTCGGCGAGGAAGAGCACCGTCTCGCCGGAGGCCAGCCGGGGCAGCTCGCCCGGGTCGATGTCGGCGGAGGTGTAGACGACCAGCGGCGTGTTGTTCAGCCGGGCGTGGCCGCGCAGCCAGTCCACGATGCCCTGCCGGCGGCGCCGGATCAGCATCAGGTCCATCACCACCAGGTTCGGGTGGATCTGCGCCGCCTTGGTCATCGCGTCCGACTCCGAGTCGGCGTGCGTGACCTGCATCCCGCGCCGCTCCAGCGTCGCCGCGAAAGCCTGCGCGATCGGCTCGTGCCCCTCCACCAGCAGCACCCGCGGCGGATGCTGCTCACTGTCCCGCGGCGCCAGCGCCTTGAGCAGTACGGCCGGGTCCGCGCCGTACGCGGCCTCGCGGGTGGCCTGGCCGAGGCCCGCGGTCACCAGGACGGGCACGTCGGCGGCGGCCGCCGCCTGCCGCAGCGACTGCAGCGCGGTCCGGGTGATCGGCCCGGTCAGCGGGTCCACGAAGAGCGCGGCGGGCGGCTCGGCGACCTGCGCGTCGACCTCCTCGCGCGAGCGCACTATCACCGGTCGGTAGCCGCGGTCGGTCAGCGCCTGACGGGTCGACACATCGGGCTCCGGCCAGACCAGCAGGCGGCGCGGCTCGTCGAGCGGCTCCTCCATGTGGTCGTCGGCGGCCTCCCGGGGGTCGTGCGGCCCGGCCACATCGGTGACGTCGACCGCGCCGTTCGGACCGTCCAGCGGCTCGGGGCCCTCGTCGGCGCCCTCGGCGGGCGCCCCTATGGCGTACGCGCGGCCGCCCTCGTGGACCGGGCCCGCCGGACCGGACGGCACGGGCCGCAGCAGCGCGGTCTCGCGGTCGTCGGTCTGCGGCTGGCCCTGGCCCTGGCTTTGGCCCTGCGGGGCGTCGGGACGGCGTACGGGCAACTGCCCGCTGTCCGGGTCCGCCTGCGGGTGCTGGCGGGCCTGCGTCTCCCCGCCGGGGCCGTGCTCCTGCGCCTGGCCCGGGATCTGGCCCGGCATCTGGTTGCCCTGGCCCTGCCCCTGGCCCTGCGGCGGGTTGAGCCTGCGGCGGCGGCCGGAACCGCTGGCCGTGACCTGTGCGGGCAGGCCCTGCGGGGTCTGCGCCTGCACGGCCTGCGTCTGGGTCTGCGGGTCGCCCGCCTGCTGGGCGAACGGCACGCCCTGGCCGAGGGTGCGCACGCTTATGGCACGGCTGTGGCCGCCCTGCGGCTGCGTCTCCCCGCCCGGCCCCTGCGGGGCGGGCCAGGAAGGCTGCGACGGGGCGGACGGCAGGGCGGGGAGGTTCCCGCCGCCGTGCGAGGGGGCGTGGGCGTGGGGGCCCTGGGGCTGGCCCGGAGTGCCCTGGCCGCCGTGGCCGTTGCCCTGGTCCGGCCGGCCGCCCTGGGGGCTCGACGGCCAGGACTGCGCCGGGGAGAGCCCGGCCGGGCCCGGCTCGTTGCCCCGCGCGTCGTCACCCGGGCGCCTGCCCTGCGGCGGTACGGGCGCGCCCGCGGCCTGCGGGGAGCCCGCGTCCGGCCACTGGGGCGCGACGGGCGCGCCGCCCTGCGGGGGTACGGCGCCGCCTTCCGGATTCGGCGGTTCGATGGCGCGGCGGGCGCGCCGTCCGGTGCCGCCTTCCGGTGCCTGGCCCTGGGCGGGCGCGTGCCCCTGGGCGGGCGCCTGACCCTGACCCGGGTGGCCGCCCTGACCGGGAGCCGGGGCCTGCCGCTGGTCCACGGCCGGTCCCGGCGACTGCCCCGGTGCCTGCGGCTGGTTGCGGCGCGGGTCCTGGAGCGGGTTGCGGCCGGACGCCTGCCCGGCCCGCTCGCCCTGCTCCGACGGTCCGGCCGGGGGAAGGGCGTGCGGGATCGGCGCGGCGGGGAGTTCGGCGCGCTCCTGCGCGGGCCCGCCGTCGCCGTGGTCGGCCTCCTGGTCGTCCGCGGCCCGCGCCCGGCGCGCCCGGCGACCGGTCGGCTGCGGTCCGCCGTCCTGCGCCGTACCGCCGTGGCCCTGCGCGGCCGCTTCGCCGCCCTCGCGCTGCCCGGCGCCGTCCGTACCCTCGCCCGGCCTGCGCAGCGCGCGGCGGCGCCCGGTGGGGGCCACGTCCTGGTCGGCGGCGGCCGGGATCGTCCAAGGGGTGACCGCGGCAGCGCCGTTGCCGTCACCGGCCTGGTTCCCGCGACGCCCCTGTGCGGCGCCGCCCGGGCCCGTGGCCGTACCGGAAGCGGCGCCTGCCGTGCCGGTCGTGCCGCGCATCGGCTGGGTCGGCACCGGCATCACGGTCGTGTCGGACTCGCGGGGCCGGTCGTCCCCGGCGGAACCGGCACTGGAGTGGGCGCCCGCGCCGTTCGACGCCCCGGAGGACGCGTGCGCCGAGCCGCCGTCCCCGGAGGAGTCACCCTTCGCGCCGCCGCCCGCCGCGCGCCTGCCCGTACCGCCGCCCGAGCCCGCGGCCACTCCGACCGGCACTTCGAGGACGTACGCGCTGCCCTGCCCCGGCACCTCGTGCGTCTGGAGGACGCCGCCGTGGCGCTCCACGATGCCCCGGGCCAGCGGCAGATGGACCGGGTCGCCGCCCGCGTGCGGACCGCGGACGTCGATCCGTATGACGTCGCCGCGCTGCGCCGCCGCGACCACGATCGTCGAGTCGCCGGTGTACGCGATGGCGTTTCCGGCCGAGTCGACGCCCGCGACGTCGCTTATGAGGTGGGCGAGGGCCTGCGCCATGCGCTCGGCGTCCAGCGACGCCTCGATGGGCGGCGCGTGCACCGCGTACTGCGCCCGTCCGGGGCCGATCAGCTCGACCGCGCCCTCGACGGCGGCGGACACCACCTTGTCGAGCCCGATCGGCTCGCGCCGCAGCTTGTCCTCGCCGCGGTCGAGCCGCTGGAACGCCAGGACGTTGTCGATGAGGGTGGTGATCCGGGCGTACCCGGCGGCGAGGTGGTGCAGTATCTGGTTGGCCTCGGGCCACAGCTGCCCGGCCGGGTCCGCCGCCAGCCCGGTCAGCTCACCGCGCAGTTCGGCCAGCGGCCCGCGCAGCGAGATGTCCAGCAGCGCCCGGAGCTGGCCGGTGCGCGCGGCGAGCGCGTCGTACGCCGTGCGGTCGGTGAACGTCATCACCGCGCCGACGAGCTGGTCACCGTCCCGTACCGGCGCCGTCGTCAGGTCGACCGGCACCGCGCGGCCGTCCTTGCGCCACAGCACCTGGCCGCGTACCCGGTGCTTGCGCCCCGACCGCAGCGTGTCGGCGAGCGGCGTCTCCTCGTACGGCAGCGGCGTGCCGTCCGCCCGCGAGTGGTGCACCAGCGGGTGCAGCTCCTTGCCGCCCAGGTCGGTCGCCCGGTGGCCGAGGATCTGCGCGGCCGACGGGTTGACCAGCACCACCTTGCCCTCGGTGTCCACGCCCACCACGCCCTCGGCGGCGGCCCGCAGGATCATCTCCGTCTGGCGCTGCTGGCGGGCGAGTTCGGCCTCGGTGTCGAGGGTGCCGGTCAGATCGCGGACCACCAGCATCAGCAGCTCGTCGCCGGTGTAGTGCGACGGCTGCGGCTCCCCGAAGTCCGCGTACGGCGTCCGCGGGTCCTCCAGGTTCGCGCTGGTCACCTCGACCGGGAACTCCGTCCCGTCGGTGCGCCGCGCCACCATCCGGGTCGGCTTCGTCCGGGTGTCCTCCGCCGCCTCGCGCGGGCTGCGCATCGACCCGGGGATCCGCTTCGAGTCGAAGGACGGCAGCAGGTCGAGCAGGCCCCGCCCCACCAGCGCCGTGCCCGGCGACTCGAACGTCTCGATCGCGATCGCGTTGGCGTTGACGACCGTGCCGTTGACATCGACCAGCAGCAGCGCGTCCGGCAGGGCATCGAGTATTGAGGCGAGGCGAGCAGCGCCTCTGGATGGCCTGCTGCTCACGAGACGCGTCCTCCCTGTTACCGCACGTACCGCACGTACCGCATTGTCCGCCGGGGTTGCCCCGCGCGCTCCATGCGTCGTCTTTCGTCGGCGCGGTCGGCTGTCACGGGCGGCCCATCTTGCCGCCACCCCCGGGACATGTCACTAGAGCGAGTGTACGTGTCGGCGCTCCCGCTGCGGCGCCGGATGCCCATGTGCCGCCTGGGCGCTGCCGGTTCAGCGGTCCCCGCGGCGCCCGCCGCGGGGGGTGTGGCGTGCGTCACGGGAGGTGGGACGGGGTGTCGTGGTGGCCTCCGGCCGGGGTGTTGGATCTTCCGTTCGGACGCGACTTCGCCTGGGTGGCGGGGCTGGGGGCGCCCGGGCGTGGGCGTCGGCTTCGGCTTCGGTCAGGCGGCGGGGCCGGGCGTCGCGGCGTCGGGGGCGTGCGGGGCCGAGGCGGTGGTCGGGGCGGCGGCCGGGCTGGGCAGTACGGGCACCATCCGTCCCCAGCGGGCGACCTCGCAGCCGTCCGTCCGCCGGTACTCCTCCCGTACCCGCTCCCCGTCCCACACCCCGGTGACGTGGGCGGTCTGTGGGCCCCCGTAGATCATCGGGCACATCTGCCCGGCCGCCACGGGCCCGACCGGCCCGCCGAGCTCCGCCAGCCGGCCGCACGCCGCCCCCGCGTCGACCTCGCCGGTCCGGGCTGGCGGCTCCTGCGGCGTCGCCTGCGCCCGCATCCCCCCGGGCCCGCACCGCAGCGTGTACGTCCGCGCCCGGCCGTCCCCGCTGTCGTACGTGACGGTCAGCCGGTTCATCCCCGCCGGCGGCATGACGTCCGGCCCGGGCCCCGTCCCCGGCCACGGCAACCCGATCGCTCCGGCGGGCGCGGCGGCGAGGACGAGGAGGCTGGCGGCGGCGCCGAGGGCCGCGGGCAGGGCACGGGACGCGCCCGGTCCATCGAGTGCTCGGGAGGTACCGGGGCGGCCGCTGAGGTCGCGGCGGGAGGACCGGCAGAGCCAGGGAATTCGCATGCGCCCCTCCTACTCCGCCGCGCCCCGCCACCCCCGCAATCCACCCCATCGTGGGCGCGCCCCACCGCTACCCCTTTGCCCTGCCCGCCAGCGGCCTTGTACCGTAGTCTGCGATTGGTCCCAGCCACACGGCTGTGCCATCATCTGCACACGCGCCCGCTCACCCGGGCACCAGGAGGCGTCGCCTAGTCCGGTCTATGGCGCCGCACTGCTAATGCGGTTTGGGCTTTACCGTCCATCGAGGGTTCAAATCCCTCCGCCTCCGCCACCCACCCCGGAGCCCCGCCCGTCCCCGACGGCGGGGCTCCGCGCGTTCTCCCCTCACCCTCCCCCCGCTCTCCCCCGACACCCCCTCCAACCCCGTTTCCGCAGGTCACCCCACCCCCCAGCAATGGATTTCACCTCCCGCCACCGGTCATGTAATGTTGTTCCCGCAACGCCGACCGGCCCAAAACCCCGCGAAGCGCCAGCACTCGTAGCTCAACGGATAGAGCATCTGACTACGGATCAGAAGGTTGCAGGTTCGAATCCTGCCGAGTGCACACAGCTCAAAGGCCCCCAGGGATTCTTCCCCGGGGGCCTTTCCCGTGCCGTACAGCAGCGAAGCACAGCAACAGCCTTGATCCCCTCGGACGCCCGACCTCGAAAACAGTCGCCCCGCCCCCGTGGCCCGCACATGATGCCGGGGTGACCTTCATCAACGTTCGAGGCGGACCGGAAGACGGCCCCTACAAGTGCCCGTGCTGCTCGTACATCACGCTCACCCAGCGCAGCTATCACGAGATCTGCCCCGTTTGCTACTGGGAGGACGACGGCCAGGACGACCACGACGCGGACGAGGTGCGGGGCGGACCCAACCGCGGGTTGAGCCTGACCGAGGCCCGCCGCAACTTCGCGCGGTTGGGCGCCAGCGACGAGCGGCGTATGGAGTTTGTCCGCGATCCTCTCCCGGAGGAGTACCCACCGCTGTGACATCCCCCTCGACGCACGGCCGAGGCCCCCGGAGATAGCCCGGGGACCTCGTCCGTAACTCGTACGGCAACCGCCTCGATCAGCCCGAGCCCGCGCTGCGGCCGATGCGACGGCGAGTCTGGGCCGTGATTCTGCAGGCGGAACCCTGCTCGTGGAGGAGCGAGGCGCAGATCTGTAAGAGCGGACCTTGCGGACGTCGGCCCGAACGCACAGAGCGTCGAAGGATCGGATCAGATTGCGCGGCTCGCTGTCCACGGAGCGCCGTCACGCACTCGTCCGCACGGCTTGTCGGTTCGGACGAGCCGACGCGAATGCAGCCTGACCCCCGGGGTGCGAGACGCCGCAAATGCGCTCTACGGTAGGGACGCCACGCCGGTTAGGCTCCCCACATGGCTGACTTCGTGCAGGTGTCCACCGCCACTGAGACCCGGGAACAGGCAGTCGAGTTGGCGAAGTCCCTGGTGCAGGAGCGCTTGGCTGCCGGAGCGCAGACCGTCGGGCCCGTGACTTCCGTGTTCTGGCACCTGGGGGAGTTCGGAACCGGCGAAGAATGGCGCCTGCTGCCGACCACCCGCACTGACCGGTACCCGGACCTCTTGAAAAACACCTCTTGAAGCACCACCCGTGGGACAACCCCGAGGTATCGGCTGTACCCATTGTGGCTGGATCGGAGGCGTCCCTTCGTTGGGTAACCGCGAACACCGAGCCCGAGACAGCTCCGTAGGCGTCAGCCCGCTGCCTTCTCCAGCACGGCTGCTACGGCGCCGATCTCGCGGTGCTTTCCCAGCTGTTTCAGGAAGGGCGTGAGGCGACGCCGGGGACGGTCGACGACCCGGACCAGGTTGCGCGACAGATCAAATATCGACCTCGGCGCCGCAGAGCGGCTGTGGATCGAGTGGCCGAACGGCTCGACAAGGGCGACCAGGGTAAGGGAACGACGTGAACAGGTGCACGACCGCGAAGGGCATCCCGTGTCGCAATCCGCTGATGCCCTGGTACGGCGCGGGCCCGCATCCGGGAGTCTGCGCACGCCATGCCACGGCCGAGCAGAAAGCGGCAGCCCTAGCTGTGCTGGACGTACCGCTCGACGTTGCTGCCACCGACCCGGCAGCGCCCTTCCCGGAGGTGTCCATCACCCCGCGGCGCGTCGTCTGTGATTCCCCGGTCGGTTGGGTGGCCAGGATCCGCGGGACGAACGAGAAGTACGTGTATGCACGTACCTTCCTCCGCCGCGCTGGCAAGCCATACGGATGGCCGCTTCTCGGCGCCGGCCTCTACGAGTGCAGGGATATCGGCCCTCACGGGAAGTTCTCTTGCTTCTTCTTCGTCAAGGGGGTGTTTCGCCGGAAGGTAGAGCTGGTGACCCCGGAAGAGGCCGCAAGGTTGGCCGGACGGATGGGACCCCAGCCCTCAGAGTGAATCGTGACCGGGCGCATCGGCGACCGGCAGGCGTGTGGCAGTCACCCACGAATGTGACTGCCGAGGAGTGGGCTACTTGCCGAACGGCGTCTCCCACCCGGCCGCTTTGCCGGGACGCGGCCGTCGGTCGAGCAGCAGAACGTGCACCACGGCCGTGATGATGAATGCCCACACGACGGCAGCGAACCACGTTCCGACGTCGGGCTGTGCGATGGCGCATCCCATCACGGTGGCGCTCGGCACGGTGTACGCGAGGGCGACCTTCCACGTCACGACCTGGCGGCGCCAGGCGACGAGGAAGGGTAGGCAAGCGAGAACGGACAGTGTGACGACAGGCACGGCCGCCCAGGCATAGCGTCACCAAGGTCGCGAGAACATCGGCCGCCGCCCCCCGGCCTCTCTTCCAGCCTGCTGCCCGCTGTACCCCCAGCGTGGCACCCCCATCTGATCAGCCGGTTGCCTCATCGACTGTGGCGATCCCCAACCTGCACCGGGTTCCTGGTACGACATGACCCCCCCTTGGATCGGGTGTAGAGAGCGGGAGCATCACAGACGGACCCGGAGGGTTGGGGCCACAGTTGCATAGTCGTGATGAAGCAGGCGCACTGATGCCCGCCCGGGGTGATCCTGTAACCACACAGGGGATGTGGCTCTGTGCCTTTGACCTGCATTTTCGGCATCGATGGCATTGTGTTGGCACACCGGAGGTGACCGCGACGACCAGCCCACGGAGCGGGCGAGAAGTTCCGGCGCTGGCTCGTCCGACGCCACCGGCTGGGCCTGTTGACCCGCCTATGTACCGCGTCCCTCGCGCAGCTCGCCGCGCGGTAAAGAACGACTGGGTGCAGTCTGAACGCATGAGCGGACGGTCGAGATACCGCACGGGCCTCTACCTGGCAGCCGCACTTGCAGCCGCAGGTTTGGGCCTTGCCGCCGCGAGCGGATGCTCCTCGTCGGGCAACGGCAACCAAACCACTTCGGGCAGTACCGGTGCCGGGCCAGCAGCCTCTACGACTCCCGCTGGAGCCTCAACGCCACTCACCGTCGGCCACTCCGCCGAGTTCTTCAGTCAGTTCACCGGGGAGCAAGGGACCACGCTCAGGGTGGCGGTCAACAGCATCAAGTACGCAACATCAGTCCCTGGCCCCGGGGGTAGCCCCTTCAGGCCCACGAGGGGTGTATACATCGTCATGTCGTTGACGGTGACCAACGCCGGGCAATTTGCGGGGTCCTTCAACGCGCCCAACTTCGTCTGGGTCTCCCCAGCGGGCCAGGTTGTTCCAGATGTTGGTACGACCCTGGGAGGCGCGGCGCCGGACCAGAGTCAGGAGGACACCACGCTGCAGCCCGGCCAGCACGCCACGGGCACGGAGTACTTCGACGTCCCCGCCAAGGGTGGCCAGCTCAACTATGAGATCGGCTCTGGCACGGCACCCTTGTTGGTGATCAGCCTTCCGGCCGATTGATCTGGTTCGACCATCTCGACGTCGGGTGCGCCCGCGGCGAGCGCGCGTCGGGCCTGTCGCCTCTGCCACGCCCTCCACCCAGCCCGCGGAAGGTCGAAGTAGATGAGGCGGCACGGCCAGTAGGCCCCGTAATAGAGCATCCACCAGACCAGTTTGATCAGCAGTTCAAGCCCGGCGCCCGAGGACCGCGAACGGTGCCTCCGTCGGCCTGACGTCAACGGCACCGACACTCGAAGCGGCCCTAGCCCGCCGGAAATTCGAATTCCCATTCGAAACCCCGCGATGTACGAGCGCTGCTTCCCCAAGGGCGCGTGCTCGCACGATATGGGACAGGGAACTGGGATGGATACCAAACGGCCAGATTCCGACCTAGGCGTCTTTCACGCGCCGTGCCAACTGCCCCTTACGCCAGCAGGTCACCCCTTAGGTACTCGGACGGCCTGTGCGTGCCGCTCGCATGGCTCAGCATCTGTGGCACCGGCCACGCCATGCGGTTTACCTGGATGCATGAGTGATGGTGTAGCCCTTGGTGCCGCTATCGCGGCTGGCACATCGGTTGCGGTGAGCGTCGTCGCCCTGACGCAGAGCACGAGGTGGCAGAAGCGTGACCTCTTCCTCGCACTGCACGAGAAGCTCACGCATCCGGAACTGCAGAGTGGTCGAACCCTGTTGCGTGAAGAGATCAACAAACCCGATGACGCGCAGAACATGCGCGAGTGGCGGACAGAGGAGTACCGGAAGGCAGTAAGCGCAATCGCCATGTTCGACATCCTCGGCTTGTACGTGAAAAGGCGCTACATCAAGAAGGTCTGGGTGTTCGAGGAGTGGGGTTGGCTCTACGCCGAGGTCTACTCCCACGGGCGGCATGTCATTGAGGAGCGGCGTGCCAACAGCGGGAACGGTCGACAGCCTTGGCCTCACTTCCAAGCGCTCGGTAAGAAAGCTTTGGCGAGGTATCCGGCACGCGAGGTAGGCCGGACCGCCGAGTAGACCCCGCGCTGTCAGCGGGTACCCCGCTGGTGTGTTTCGGCACCAGGCTTAGACGGCTCGGATCGGGGCAACAGGACGCCCGACAGCCAAACGCCCCGCCCGGCACGTGATCAGACGGGGCGCGGTGCAATGTGGGGATCTACCTGAGCCGTGAGGATGGCTCGACTTCCGAGGAAGAGGGTCGGTCCTTCCTGACGGCAACAGTGACGGCAACGGCCCCACACGCCGACGATCGGCCGCGTACGCTCCCGTTCCAGTAGGCCACCAGGCCTGCCACCGGGCCGCCGCCCGAAGCTACGGATCAGAAGGTTGCAGGTTCGAATCCTGCCGAGTGCACAGCAGTCAAAAGGCCCCCGGATCCATCCGGGGGCCTTTTGCATGCAGCGGCTCTAGACGGTCGAGGACTGGGCGATGGCCACGACGAGAATCAGGATCTGGCACAAGAGAAGTAGTACCGCCACACGGTAGGCCAGCGAGTGCCTGCCGAGCGCTGCGCTGTTCCGGCGTTGGGCGTCCACCATCGCGGCCGTCAGGTCCACCTTCGCGTCCTTCGTGTCCGAACCCTCGGACCACATCTCCATGATGATCCGAGCCGACGGGCCGTGCCGCCACTGCCGCGTGGGCAACAGGATGACGAACGAACAGGCCCCCAGGGACAGAAGCACTCCGAAGAGAGCCCATGGCGCCCAGACGGGCAGGAGCCTGCCGTGCGCCGGGTCCGTGCTGACCAGTCCCAGGCCCGCCGAGAAGGAGGTCACGAGCGCGGCAACGCTGAGGATTCCCGACGCCCGGGTCCTGAGACTCTCGAACGCACTTGTCTGACTGGCCAGTCTGGCTTCTGCCGCCTCGTACGCCAGATCAACGAGCTCATCCCCTCCGTCGCCCTGACGTCGCCATGTGGGAGGCGGCGAGCCTCCGACCTGTGTCGAGCCCGCCCCAGGAGGGGGAGGGGGCGCTTCCGGCCGAGGCCCGTACTCGGGAGCGGGGACAGCGGGAGGACATTGATGGCGCTCTGGAGGTTCCCCCGTGTGCTGCCAGTCCTCTTCTGCCATCGCGGGCTCCTTCGGGCGCTCACCTCGAAGCTAGAGCGGACCTCCAAGGGCAACCACCCGGATTGCTCCGGACGGAGCACGCCGCCGAGCTCAGCCGAGGCCAGACCCTGGGAGCCGGAGGGATTGCCGCAGCGTCCGGGACGTCACCCTCCACCGAACCGGCCCGGCCGCTTCGGTGTCGCGGTCGAGGACCTCCGCGAGGGGGCACGCGAGGGGCTGGCGGTCGGGGGGCTCACGCGGCGTTCTTGTGGCGGGTGTTGAGTGCGGTGGTGGCCTTGTGGTCGGCCTTGAGCAGGGCCGGGATGAGGACGTAGACGGCGGCCGGGACGACGACCGCCGTCATGGCCAGTGTGCGCAGTGCCAGGGGTAGATGGGCGGTGTAGGGGCCCAGGAGCAGGAAGGTGAGGGTGATGGCGGGGTAGACGGCCAGCCAGGTGAGCAGGGCGCGGCGGTGTATGGAGGGCATGGACGGCACGGCCGCCGGGGACTCCTCGGTCGTCGTCGTGGCTGTGGGCGCGGCGGAGACGGTGAGCGTGGTCATGGGGTGGGTCCTTCCCGCTCGTGTGCGTGCGGCCGGAGACCTCATCTCCAACCGAATGGTTGGAGTCTGGCACGGCTCCGCCGCAATGTCCAACCGCTTGGTTGGACATTGCGGTATCGTGGGGTCATGGCCTGGGACACCGCGCGCACCAAACAGCTCCTCCTCGACGCAGCCGTCGAGGAGTTCGCCGAACACGGCCCCCAGGGCGCCCGAGTCGCGCGCGTCGCGACGCGCGCGGGGGTGAACAAGGAGCGGATCTACCAGTACTTCGGCAACAAGGACGACCTCTTCGGCGCGGTCCTCGCCTCCGAACTGGCCAGGCTCGCCGCGGCCGTGTCGCTCTCGGCCGAGCAGGCCGAGGACCTCGGGGACTACGCCGGCCGCGTCTACGACTACCACCGTGCCCACCCGCACTTTGTTCGACTGCTGACCTGGGAGGCCCTGCAGTACGGCACGAGTGAGACGACCGGACCCCTGGCCGCGGAGGCCGAACGGACCGCCCACTACGCGGAGAAGGTCCAAGCGGTCGCCGCCGCCCAGGGCGTCGGCGCCCTGACCCGGGACACGGATCCGGCTCGCCTGATGCACGCGGTGATCGCCCTCGTCAACGCGTGGTTCATGCTGCCCCAGGTCGCCCGCCTGCTCATGGCCGCGACCCCGAACCCCCATCCCGCGTCGGACCGCGACGCCCTGGTCCTGCTCGTCCACCGGCTGACCACACACGGACCCGGCTCCACGGACACACCCTCACCCGGGCAGGGCCCACGCACACGCCAGGCCCCGTCGGCCGCGGCATCCGGCTGAAGGCGGGTATCGCGCTACGTTGTGGCGGCCCGGTGGCCAACCGGTCGACTCGCGCGGTGGTTCCCGAAAGCCGGGTAGCCCGGGAGTGGGGGCGCCGTCCAGGGGGTGGCGACGGCGTCGAGCAGGGAGCGCGTGGTGGCCGTGAGGGCGGGGAACTCGTCCAGGGTGGTGGCCGTTTCCCAGCGGTGCCGGAGGACTTGGCGTCTCGTGGGGGCCGGGCGGCGGGTGCGGTGGAGGGGGGCGTCTTCCGTGGTGGCGCGGGGGAGGAGCCGGACCGTCGCGTCCACCGTCCAGACCGCCGTGGCCTGCCGCATGCCGGCGTGCCAGACGGCGTCGTCGGCCAGGGCCGGGTACACGGGGACGACCTCCGCGCGATAGGCGTGCTCGATCTCCGCGGCCAGCTCGGCCGGCAGGGTGAAGACGCACCAGCAACTGGAGAACGGCATGCGGCAGTAGGCGGCGGTAAGGAACACGGACTGGTAGCAGGCCGCCTCGAAGTCGATCAGCCGCAAGCCGTCCGGGGTGAGGAGGTTGTTGTCGGGGCAGGTGTCGCCCGGGGTGAAGGCGGGGAAGGTGTCCCCGCCCGCTGTGCCGATGCGGGCCAGTTCGTCGGCGAGGCCGGGTGGGGCCGCGATTGCGGCGCCGTCGAGCAGCGTGAGCAGCGCTTCGGCGTTGCGGGCGATCCTGGGCTCGTCCTCCCAGGACGGCATGCCCTTGTCGTAGCGGGACCACAGGCGGGTGAGCTCGGCGCGGCGGTGTACCGACGCGGCGGCGAGCCGTCCGAGGCCGCGGGCCCAGGCCAGCAGGCCGGATACGGCGGCCTCGGGGTCGGTCCCCAGCAGGACGTCCGCCAGGGTGGGCGCGTTCCCGAGATCGGCCATGACCAGCAGGGGGGCTTCGGGGTCCACGCCGAGAACCTCGGGACCGGCCAGCCCGAGGGACAGCCCGGCGGCCTCGGCGGTGAAGGCGCGCAGGGACTCCGGCTCGTGACGGAACGCCTTGACGATCACGGTGCCGCCGCCGGGCGTCGTGCAACGCAATACGGTGCTGCGCGAGCTGCCGCCGAGGTCGACCGGTCCGGACAACTCGACGTCCAGCAGATTGCCTGCGGCACGCAAGATCGAGTCCACCCCGGCATTCTGTCAGCGGCACCGCTGAGCGGGGGAGGACGGCCGCGTCACGCGGCCCCCCGCCGGTATCCGGCGGCCCGGGCGGACATCCCGCACCGGGCAGCTGTCCGGCACCGGGCGGCCTCCCGCTCCCGCTCCCACCGGGGTGGCCTCACGCCCCCACCGGGTGACCTCACGCCCCACTGGGTGACCTCACGCTCCTGCCCGCACCGCGCGGGCCCCAGGCCCCGGCCCCCACCGGGCGGCCTCACGCCCCCGCCTCACCCCCCACCAGCCGCCCGATCTCGGCGGGCGTCCAGTGGCCCGCGGCGCCCGGGCGGGCCGCGAGGTAGGCGGTGATCGCGGCCGGGGGCCAGGCGCCCGTCTGGAGGAGGCCGGAGGCCAGGAGGCGCAGGTAGGGGGCGGACGGCCGGGTCCAGGGGACGTCGGCGGCGCGCCAGGGGGCGGTGAAGGTGAGGACGGGCACGGTGTCGAGGGAGCCCGGGCAGACCAGGGTCTCGTAGCGGCCGGGCCCGAGACGGGCCGTACCGGTGGCGAGGGCGGCGTCAAGGCCGAGGCCGAGGTCCAGCGCCCGGTCCTCGCCGGGGACCGCGTACATCTCCTGGGCCGCGATGTCGGCGAACTGCCCGGCGGTGACGAGGTGGGCGCGGGCCCAGGCGGTGCCGGGGGCGGTGGGGTCGTAGAAGGCGCGGCCGCCGGTCCAGACGGGGGACTCGGTGGCGAAGTAGACGGTGCCCGGGAGTTCGACGGGCGCCGAGCGTACGGGCATACGCGGGTCGCGGGCACCGGGGTACGTACGCGATCCGCCCGGCGGGCGGCCGCCCTCGAGGTAGCAGCGCAGCCGCTCGGTGTGCATGTTGGAGCCGTACGACGCGTACCAGACCAGCCCGGTGGGCGAGCTGCGGCCCTGACCGGCCTCGACCCGTCGAACGGTGCTCAACACCTCACCCCGCGCGTGTGCTGTGGCGGACGCCCCCTCGTACGCACACTAACCGCGGACGCACGAAGGCGCCGCGCGAGGCAGGGGGCGGGCGCGGTCGCTTACGACGTGCTCTCCCACGGGTCGGAGGAGAGGTCGAGGTGGAAGCTGTAATGGAGCCGGGCCTCCGCGGACTTGAGGGCCTTGACGCCGGCCTCGAACTCCGTCCAGCCCTTGGCCTCCCGCTTCCGGTGTGCGGCGTCGGGGGTCACGCCGGAGCCGAGCGGGGCGGACTCGTAGACGTCGCCCGCGCCGTCGTTGAGGTCCTTGAGGGCGGTCGACCACAGGGACTGGGTGGCGCGGTCCGGGACGGGTGCGTAGTGCTGGGCGGTGTGGACGGTGGAGAAGAACTGGGTGAAGTCGATGATGGCGGCGCCCCGTTGGTGCTCGGCCTGGAGGTCGGCGGCGTCGGCGCTCACCGCGCGGAGCTGCTGCTCGCCGCCGTTGCCGAACCATTCGCTGACCAGTTCGGCGGTCATCGACGGATCCGGGGTGGGGGTGCCGGTGGCGGAGGGTGTGGTCGGCGCCGGGGCCGGAGCCCCGGTCGGGGACGAACTGGTGCTCGACGGCGGGTCGCTGGGCTGTGTGCTCCCGGAGCCGCCGGAACACGCGGCGGTCAGCGCGGAAAGGGCCACGACGGCCACTGCCGCCCGGCGGAACCCGGCCAACGACATGAACTCCCCCACCTCGCGACGCTCACTGATCGCCGCATCATCGCAGATCGCGGGAGTGCGCCCATCGGGGGAACTACGCAGATCCGCGTAGCATCCGGCAGATGAGCGTTCCCAGCAGAGAACTCACCCCCGCCGACCTCGAACTGATCGAGTTCGCGCGGGAGATCGTCGACGCGAACACCGACGGCGAGGACGGTACGTACACGATGGGCGCGGCCGTGCGGGGGGTGGACGGGCGGATGTACGGGGGGATCAACGTCTACCACTTCACCGGCGGCCCCTGCGCCGAGTTGGTCGCGCTGGGGCACGCACGCGCCTCGGGGGCACGGGAGTTGGCGACGATCGTCGCCGTCGGGAACTGCGGGCGCGGGCCGGTGGCGCCGTGCGGCCGGGACCGGCAGGTGCTGTTCGACTACCACCCGGGGATCCGGGTCGTCCTGCCGACGCCCGAGGGCGTCAGAAGCGTGGGGATCAAGGACCTGATGCCGCTGGCCTACGGGTGGACCAAGGAGCACGGCGCGCTGCCGTACGACCCGCGGGCGTGACCCGGAGCCCCTGCGGAACCCCGCCCCCTCACCGCACCCAGAAACTCAGGCCGTCCGCCTCCGAAGCGCCGCAGACCTGCAGCATGCGGAGCTGGGCGGCCGTGCAGAGGACGGTCAGGGGCGGGTGGCGGGGCGAGGGCGCCGGGTGCCGCAGCAGCGTCGCCGCGCAGTGGGCGTCGAGGAAGGTGAGCCCGGTGAGGTCGAGGGTGCGCAGTGCGGTGAGCGGCGGGCTGGGCGTGAGCGCGGTGTGGAGGGCGCGGTCGAAGTCGGGGCGGGTGGCCAGGTCGGCGCTGCCCACCAGGGTGAGCAGGGGGCCGTCGCGGGTGATGTGCAGGGCGTCGACGGGGGTGAGGACGGACAGCGGGTGGGCGGCGGTGAGGTCCGCGAGCACGGCGGCGGGGAAGACGCGGCGGTCGTACTCGCAGAGCGCGGTGAAGCCGATCCGCCGGAACAGCCGTGTGAGGCCCGCCTCGTAGGCCGCCAACTCCTCGGGCGGCACGTCGGGCCGGGCGGCCCAGGCCATGTCGCCGGCCGCGCGCAGCCCCGTGTAGCCGCGGTCGTGCGCGTCGGCGCGGATCGCCGACCAGAGGGCGACGCGGGCGCCGGGCGCGAAGCCGCGGGCCGGATCGTAGCCGGGCGTCTCGTCGACGACCTCCAACTGACCGGTGGACGCCGCGCGTTCGGCGGGCACGCCGTACTCGGACAGCGCGGACACGGCGGCGGTGGGGGAGGTGCCCGGGTCGGTGAAGAGCATCACGCGTTCGCCGCGGGCCAGGCCCTGCGTGGTGAAGGCGGCGCGGACCGCCCACCGCTCGTCGTCGCTGTCGAAGGGCAGGCAGGCATGGTCGCCGCTGACCATGAGGTCGACGGCGACCACTCGCGTCCTGCCTCCTCCCATGGCCCGAACGTACGCCGCCCACCCCGCGGCACAGGGGCGGCGATCGGATCTCGCCCGTACGTGACACAAAGTGGTCATCCGTGTACCGGTCCTGACCGCCCCACCCGGCCCGCCCGCCGCCCGGCGGCAGCCGCTCCCCCGGTCGCCCGCCGCCCGGATTCTCAGACGATTCACAGAAACGGCCAAGACTTCTTTCATAGCGCGCGCACAGGGTGGACACCATGCCTCCGACCTCGATGACAGCGGCCGCCGCGGCCGCCAACGGCTCCACCCACGCCGCCCACGCGGGCGGCCCCGCGACCGCGCCCCTCGGTGACCTCGCGCGCCCGGACGGTTCGCCGGTCCGCGTGCTCGTCGTGGACGACGAGGCGCCGCTCGCCGACCTGCTGGGCATGGCACTGCGCTACGAGGGCTGGCAGGTGCGGACCGAGGCCGACGGCGCCGGCGCCCTGCGCGCGGCACGCGAGTCCCGGCCGGACGCCGTCGTGCTCGACGTGATGCTGCCGGACATGGACGGCCTGGAGGTGCTGGCGAAGCTGCGCCGCGACACCCCGGACGTGCCGGTGCTGTTCCTGACCGCGAAGGACGCGGTCGAGGACCGGATCGCCGGGCTGACCGCGGGCGGTGACGACTACGTCACCAAGCCGTTCAGCCTGGAGGAGGTGGTGGCCCGGCTGCGCGGGCTGCTGCGCCGCTCCGGAGCCGCCGCCGTACGCAACGAGTCACTGCTGGTCGTCGGCGACCTCGTACTGAACGAGGACAGCCACGAAGTGAGCCGCGGCGGCGACAACATCCACCTCACCGCGACCGAGTTCGAGCTGCTGCGGTACCTGATGCGCAACCCGCGCCGCGTGCTGAGCAAGGCGCAGATACTCGACCGCGTGTGGTCGTACGACTTCGGCGGCCAGGCCAACGTGGTCGAGCTGTACATCTCCTACCTGCGCCGCAAGCTCGACGCGGGCCGCAGCCCGATGATCCACACCCGGCGCGGCGCGGGCTACCTGATCAAGCCCGCGGAACCCGTCTGACCATGAAGAACCTGCTGCGCAGACCCTGGTCGCTGCGCCGACGACTGGTGGCGTCCTGCGTGGCGCTGGTCGCCGTGGTGTGCGCCGTGATCGGCGCGGTGACGATCTTCGCGCTGCACGACTACCTGTACGGGCAGCTCGACGGCAAGGTGCAGGACGTCGCGATGCGCGCGTCGGGAGGACCGCGCGACGGCGCGCCGCCCGGTGGGCGCTCGATCGACAAGGACCTGCTGGACAACCACCCCTTCGGCTTCCTGGGCGGCGGCGGCCAGCCCGGCGAGACGGTCGGTGCCACCGTCGCCGCGAACGGGACGGTCACTAAGGCCGACGTCAGCGCGACCAGCCCGACCAGCAACGTGCTCATTCCCGTCCCGCTCTCCGCGTCCCAGACCGCGGCCTTCGCGGCGGTGCCGCGGGACGGCAAGCCGCACACCCTGGACGTGCCGGGCCTGGGCACGTACCGGGTGGAGTCCGCGCGGCCCGCGGCCGACGGTTCGACGGTGCTGGTCGGACTGTCGACGTCGGGCGTGGAACAGACGCTGGACACCCTGATGTGGGTGGAGTTCTCGGTCGCCGGGGCCGGTCTGGTCGCGGCCGGGCTCGCGGGCGCCGCGCTGATGCGGATCGCCCTGCAGCCGCTGCGCCGGGTCGCCGCGACCGCCACCCGGGTCTCCGAACTCCCGCTGCACAGCGGGGAAGTGGCGCCGCTCGAACGCGTGCCCGCCTCCGACACCGATCCCCGTACCGAGGTCGGCCAGGTCGGCGCGGCGCTCAACAGGATGCTGGGGCACGTCGGTTCGGCGCTGAACGCCCGGCAGGAGAGCGAGACCCGGGTACGGCAGTTCGTCGCGGACGCCAGCCACGAGCTGCGCACACCGCTGGCGTCGATCCGCGGCTACGCCGAACTCACCCGCCGTGGCCATGAGTCGGTCGGCCCCGACACCCGGCACGCGCTGGGCCGGATCGAGTCCGAGGCCGCGCGGATGACCACGCTCGTGGAGGACCTGCTGCTGCTCGCCCGGCTGGACGCGGGCCGCCCGCTCAGCCTGGAGCAGACCGATCTCTCCCCGCTGGTCGTGGACGCGGTCAGCGACGCCCGCGCGGCCGGGCACGGCCACATCTGGCGGCTCGACCTGCCCGACGACCCGGCGACCGTGCAGGGCGACCCGCAGCGCCTGCACCAGGTGCTGACCAATCTGCTGGCCAACGCCCGCACCCACACCCCGCCCGGCACGACCGTCACCGCCCGGGTCGTACGCGAGCCCGGCGGCGTCCTGCTGCAGGTCGAGGACGACGGGCCCGGTATCCCGCCGCCGCTGCAACGCCAGGTCTTCGAGCGGTTCGCCCGCGGCGACGCCTCCAGGACCCGGGCCACGGCCAGCGGTCCGGGTGCCGCGAAGAGCGGCTCGGCCCCCGGAACAGGAGGCGGCAGTACGGGACTCGGGCTCGCCATCGTCCGCTCGGTGGTCGCCGCGCACGGCGGCACGGTCGGCGTCGAGAGCGTCCCCGGCCGTACGGTCTTCACCGTCCGCCTCACCGATCCGCACTCACAGCCGCGGCTCAGGTTCGCCACAACGTCGTGACAGGGCGGCCGCCGAGGGTCGGATCATGCGAACCCACCTCGGCGACCTGCCCGCCCGGCAGCACCTGCCGGCCGCGGCCGCAGCTCCTGACCACGTGGTCGAGCCCGGCACTCCGGTGCTCGATGTCGTGATCCCCGTGTACAACGAGGAGAACGACCTGGAGCCCTGCGTCCGCCGCCTGCACGCCCACCTGTCGGGCACGTTCCCCTACCCCTTCCGGATCACCGTCGCGGACAACGCGTCTACGGACCTCACGCCCGCGGTGGCCAAGATGCTGGCCTCCGAACTGCCCGAGGTCGAGTCCTTCCGCCTGGAGCAGAAGGGGCGCGGGCGGGCCCTGCGCACCGTCTGGACCGCGTCGGAGGCGCCCGTACTGGCGTACATGGACGTGGACTTGTCCACCGACCTCAACGCGCTGCTCCCGCTGGTCGCGCCGCTCATCTCCGGCCACTCCGACCTGGCGATCGGGTCCAGGCTGGCCCGCTCCTCGCGGGTGGTGCGCGGCGCGAAGCGGGAGTTCATCTCGCGGGCCTACAACCTGATCCTGCGCGGCTCGCTGGCCGCGCGCTTCTCGGACGCGCAGTGCGGCTTCAAGGCCATCAGGGGAGATGTCGCCCAGCGGCTGCTGCCGATGGTCGAGGACACCGGCTGGTTCTTCGACACCGAGATGCTGGTGCTCGCCGAGCGGGCCGGGCTGCGCATCCACGAGGTGCCGGTCGACTGGGTCGACGACCCCGACAGCAAGGTGGACCTGGTCCGCACCGCCACCGACGACCTGCGCGGAGTGTGGCGGATCGGACGCGCCCTGGCTACCGGGCAGTTGGCGCTCGACCGGCTGCGGCGGCCCTTCGGCGACGATCCGCGGGACCGCGAACTGACCGGCGTGCCGGTCGGGCTGGCCCGCCAGCTCGTCGGCTTCTGCGTCGTCGGCGCCCTGAGCACCCTGGTCTACCTGGCGCTCTTCTCCCTGCTGCGGCTCGGCACCGGCTCCCAACTCGCCAACGCACTGGCCCTGTTGCTCTCGGCGCTCGGCAACACCGCCGCCAACCGCCGCCTCACCTTCGGCGTACGGGGCCGCGAGCAGGCCGTACGCCACCAGGCGCAGGGGCTGGTGGTCTTCGCCATCGGCCTCGCCCTCACCAGCGGCTCCCTCGCCGCACTGCACGCGGCCACCGCCCACCCGTCGCACAGCAGCGAACTCGCCGTCCTGATCGCCGCGAACCTGGCGGCCACGGTCCTGCGCTTCCTGCTCTTCCGCGCCTGGCTCTTCCCCGACCGCCGGCCCGACCGGCCCGCCGCGCCGACCGCCACCCACGAACCCGACCTGAGGAGTGCGCGATGACCGCACCCAGCAACTCGCCGTCCGGCAGCGCCTACACGGCCCCGACGGCGCCGCCGCCCCTGACGGACGTCTTCGGCGCTCCCGTGCACACGGTGCACACCGTGCGACCCGCGGCGGCCGACGCGCCGGAGACGGAGACCCCGCGGCAGGCGGCTCCGCTGCCCCAACGCCTCTGGTACGGGCGGCCCGAGGACCCCCGGTGGGCGCGGCCCGCGTTCCTGGCGCTGCTGCTGGGCACGCTGGTGCTCTACCTGTGGAACCTGGACTCCGCCGGGTACGCCAACTCCTTCTACTCGGCCGCCGTGCAGGCGGGCAGCCAGAGCTGGAAGGCGTTCTTCTTCGGCTCCTCCGACGCGGCCAACGCGATCACCGTCGACAAGCCGCCCGCCGCGCTGTGGCCGATGGCGCTGTCGGTACGGCTGTTCGGCCTCGGCTCATGGCAGATCCTGGTGCCCGAGGCACTGATGGGCGTGGCCTCGGTCGGCGTGCTCTACGCGGCCGTACGGCGCCGGTTCAGCGCGGGAGCGGGGCTGCTGGCGGGTGCGGTGCTGGCGCTGACGCCGGTCGCCGCCCTGATGTTCCGGTTCAACAACCCCGACGCGCTGCTGGCGTTGCTCATGGTCACCGCCGTGTACTGCGTGCTGCGCGCCGTCGAGGACGCCCGCACCAAGTGGCTGCTGCTCGCGGGTGTGGCCTTCGGTCTCGCCTTCCTCACCAAGACGCTCCAGGCATGGCTGATCGTGCCGCCGCTCGCGGTGGTGTACGCGGTCTGCGCGCCGACCACGCTGCGCAGGCGGCTGCTCCAACTGCTCGCCGCGGGCGGTGCGATGGTGGTGTCCGGCGGCTGGTGGGTGACGATCGTCGAGCTGTGGCCGAAGTCGTCCCGCCCGTACATCGGCGGCTCGCAGGACAACAGCTTCCTGTCGCTGACCTTCGGCTACAACGGCTTCGGCCGCATCACCGGCAACGAGACCGGCAGCGTCGGCGGCGGCGGACGCCCCGGTGGCGGTGGCGGTGGCGGCGGGGGCATGTGGGGACAGACCGGCATCGGCCGTCTCTTCAGCTCCGACATGGGCGGCCAGATCGCCTGGCTGCTGCCCGCGGCCTTCGCACTGCTGGCGGCCGGGCTGTGGGTGACATGGCGTGCCCGGCGGACCGATGCGCGGCGGGCGGCGTTCCTGGCCTGGGGCGGCGCTCTGCTGATCACCTTCGCGACCTTCAGCTTCATGTCCGGGATCTTCCACCAGTACTACAACATCGCCCTCGCCCCCTACATCGCCGCGCTCACCGGCATGGGCGCCGCCCTGCTCTGGGAGCGCCGCACCCACCTCGCCGCGGCGGCCACCCTCGCCGTCACGGTCGCGGGCACCGGCGTCTGGTCGTACGTCCTCCTGAACCGTTCCGCCGACTGGCTGCCCTGGCTGCGGACCGCCGTCCTGATCGGCGGCTTCGTGGCGGCGGCCGGACTGCTGCTCGGGGCGTTGCCGGGTGTACGGGTCGCCTCGCGGCTCGGCGCGCGGGCCGGTGTCGTGGCCGCGGTCGTCGGCCTCGCCGCCGCACTCGGCGGACCCGTCGCCTACAGCCTCAACACCGTCGACACCGGGCACTCCGGCTCCATCGTGACGGCCGGCCCCACGGTCCAGGGGGGCGGTACTGGCGGCCGCCCGGGCGGCGGCCGCGGCGGCTTCCCGCAGGGCCAGGGCGGGGGCACCCCGCGGATGTTCGGCGGCGGGGCGCCCACGGGCGGTGCGCCCACCGGCGGTGCGCCCACCGGCGGTATTCCGGGCGGTCTCCCCGGCGGTGCTCCGACCGGTGCCGGTGGCCGTACCGGCGGTGGCGGTGGCGGCGGGATGGGCGGCCTCCTCAACGGCACCCAGGTCAGCGCCGCCATGAAGTCCCTTCTGCTCGCCGACGCCGACAAGTACACCTGGGTCGCGGCCGCCGTCGGCTCGCAGAACCAGGCGAGCTACCAACTCGCCACCGGCAAGCCGGTGATGTCCATCGGCGGCTTCAACGGCAGTGACCCGTCTCCGACCCTCGCCCAGTTCAAGCAGTACGTCGCCTCGGGGCGCATCCACTATTTCCTCGGCGGAGGCCAAGGCGGTGGCATGGGCGGAGGCGGCACCGCCGCCTCCATCACCACCTGGGTGCAGTCCACCTTCACCGCCCAGACGGTTGGCTCCGCCACGGTGTACGACCTCACGGCGCCCAAGTAGGTCGGCGCCCCGTTTTTTAGGGGCGCGGGGAAGCGCGCTGCGCTTGCGGAGGACGGTGCCCCGTTTTTAGGGGCGCGGGGAACTGCGCGACAAGCCCCCACCGGCCGGTGGTCCGAAGACAACCGATCTGCCCCTCTGGGGCCGGTGGTGACCTGCAGGCACGCGACGGCTGGTCGCGCAGTTCCCCGCGCCCCTTCGGGGCACGTCCGGTGCCTGGCCCTCCGCAAGCGCAGCGCGCTTCCCCGCGCCCCTTCGGGGCACAGGTCCTCCGTTAGGCGAGGTGGGCGGGGAAGCCGCCGGTGGCTACGGGGCCCCAGCGTTCCGGGGTGAGGCGGATGAGGGACTTGCCCTGGCGGAGCATGGCGGAGCGATACTCCGCCCAGTCGGGATGCTCACCGGAGATGTTGCGGAAGTACTCGACGAGCGGCTCGACGGAGTCGGGAGAATCAATCACCTCGACGGTGCCGTCGACCTGCACCCAGGGCCCGTCCCACTCGTCCGACAGGACGATGACGCTGGCACGGGGATCGCGCCGAGCATTCCGCGTCTTGGCCCGCTCGGGGTAGGTGGAGACGACGATGCGCCCGGAGTCGTCGACGCCGCAGGTGAGCGGGGAGCCCTGGGGGCGCCCGTCGGCGCGGGTGGTGAGGAGGATCGCCCGGTGCCTCGGACGTACGAAGTCCAGCAGGTCGGCGAGGGAGACGGACGTGTTCGTGGCGATGTTGGGAGCCATGGGGGAAGCCTAGGGCCTGCCGTGGCGACGCCCTCTGAACGTGGGTCCTGGCGGGGCGGCCTCGGCCGTCCCCTGCTTCGGCCGTCCGCCAGGACCCTTCCCCGGGCCGCCGTACTGGACCTCTCCGCTGTGGGAACAGTCCGGCCGGCCGGGAGTTCTAGTCGCGCTGCCGCACGGCGTCCGCCGCCCGCGCGGGGCTGCTCGCGGCCTGCTGGAGGCCGCTGTGGGTGCGCAGCGCCGTCTCCTTGATGAAGACCACAAGCAGGAAGGACAGCAGGGCGAAGGGCGCCGCGTAGAGGAAGACGTCGCCGATGCCGTGGCCGTAGGCGCCCTCGACGACACCCCGTACGGGCGCGGGCAGTCGGCCGAGGTCGGGGATGCCGCCTCCGCCGGGCGCCGCCGCGATGTGGTGGGCGGACAGGCCGTCGGCGACGAAGTGGGTGACGCGGTTGCCGAGGACCGCGCCGAGCGCGGTGACGCCGACGGCGCCGCCGAGGGAGCGGAAGAAGGTCACCAGCGAGCTGGCGGAGCCGAGGTCCTCCACGGCGACCTGGTTCTGCACGGCGAGCACCAGGTTCTGCATCATCATGCCGACGCCGAGCCCCAACAGGGCCATGTAGCAGGCCGCTTCCCAGTACGGCGTGCCGGTGCGCAGCAGGCCGAGGGTGGCCGAGCCCGCGGTGAGCAGCACGCCGCCGGAGACCAGGAACGCCTTCCAGCGGCCGGTACGGGTGATGATCTGGCCGGAGGCGGTCGAGGCGAGGAAGAGGCCGCCGATCAGCGGGATCGTCATGATCCCGGACATCGTCGGCGTCGCGCCCCGGGCGAGCTGGAAGTACTGGCTGAGGAAGACGGTGCCCGCGAACATCGACACGCCCACGAAGAGGCTGGCGAAGGACGTGAGGGCGATGGTCCTGTTGCGGAACAGCCGCAGCGGCACGATGGGTTCGGCGGCCCGGGACTCCACGAACAGGAAGATCAGGCCGAGTACGAGCGCGCCGGGCACCATGGCGTACGTCTGCCACGACAGCCACGGGTAGCTCTGGCCGCCGAGCGAGACCCAGACCATGACCAGCGAGACGGCCGCGGTGATGAAGAAGGCGCCCGCCCAGTCGATCCGCACGCGCCGCCTGACCACCGGCAGGTGCAGCGTCTTCTGCAGCACGATCAGCGCGACGACGGCGAACGGCACACCCACGTAGAAGCACCAGCGCCAGCCGAGCGCGGAGTCCACGATGACGCCGCCGACCAGCGGGCCGCCGACCGTGGCCACGGCGAAGGTCGCGCCGAGGTAGCCGCTGTAACGGCCGCGCTGCCGGGGCGCGATCATCGCGGCCATGATGACCTGGGTGAGCGCGGACAGGCCGCCCGCGCCGACGCCCTGGACCAGGCGGCAGGCGATCAGCATCCCGGGGCTGGTGGAGAAGCCGGCGACGATCGAGCCGACGACGTAGATCACCAGGGCGAGTTGGATCAGTAGCTTCTTGCTGAAGAGGTCGGAGAGCTTGCCCCAGATCGGGGTGGTCGCGGTGACCGCGAGCAGCGACGCGGTGACCACCCAGGTGTACGCGCTCTGCCCGCCGCCGATGTCGGCGAGGATGCGGGGCAGCGCGTTGGAGACGATCGTGGACGACAGGATCGCCACGAACAGTCCGAGCAGCAGCCCGGAGAGCGCCTCCATGATCTGCCGGTGCGACATGGGGGCGGCGTCGGATCCGTCGTGGTGGCCGTGGCCGCCGTGCCCTTCTCGCTTGCCGGTGTGGGTGGTTGTCGCCATCTGAAGTCCTTCTCAGCCCGCGTGGACGCGGGATATTCGGGGGGTACGCGGTGTGTGGTCGCCGAAGCTGCCGCGCAGCCGGGCGAGCAGGGCCGACAGTTGGGCGACGTCGTCGTCGGGCCAGTCGGCGAGGTGGTCGGCGAGCACTTCCGCCGCGCGCGTCGACGAGGCGCGCAGGACGTCGCCGCCGGCCGCGGTGAGCCGCAGCAGCCGGGAGCGCCCGTCGTACGGGTCGGGGGCCCGCTCGATCCAGCCGCGCTCGACGCCGTAGGCGACATGGCGGCTGGTGACGGAGAGGTCGACGGCCAGCAGTTCGGTGAGGTCGCTGCTGCGCAGCTCACCGTGCCGGTCGAGTGCGCTGAGCACGGCGACGGCGGTGAGCGGCGTCTGCGGCGGCATCCGGCGGGCGATCTCGCGGGTCACGGCGAAGGCGCCGCGGAGCTGGTGTGCGAGCTCCGCGCACTGCTCGCGGTCCGCCATGGCCGGTCACCCTCTCTCGTACGCACCTGAAGTAGGTGGGAAATGCACTGGTTGCCTGAAGCAACGGTAGAGGTAGTTGGTTGCATCAGGCAAATGATTTGCGGCGACCGACAGTAAAATCCGGGCAAAAAAACCGCCCGCCTCCGGACGGGGAGGCGGGCAGGGACGGGACCGCTAGGCGGAGGCCGCCGTCAGCGCCGCCAGCTCGTCGCCGGTCAGCTTCAGATCGGCGGCCGCGACCAGCGCGGGCACCTGCTCGACCCGGCTGGCGCTGGCGATCGGCGCCACCACCGTCGGCTGCGCGGCGAGCCACGCCAGCGCCACCGTGCCGACCTCCGCCCCGTGCGCGGCGGCCACCGCGTCCAGCGCCGCCAGCACCCGCGGGCCGCGGGCGTCCTCCAGGTACCCGTACGCCTTGGCCGCCCGGGCGCTCTCCACCCGCGCGCCGCCCGGCCGGTACTTGCCGCTGAGGAATCCGGCGGCCAGCGAGGAGTACGGCGCCGCCGACAGCCCGCGCGCGGCCACCAGCTCCGCCATCCCGCCCTCGTACGCCCCGCGTTCCACCAGGTTGTAGAGGGGCTGCACGATCTCGTAGCGGGCCAGGCCCTCGCGCTCGGCGAGGTCCAGGGAGGCGGCCAGCCGCTCGGGTGACAGGTTCGAGGCGCCGAGCGTGCGCACCTTGCCCTCCCTGACCAGCGCGTCCAGCGTGCCGACGATCTCCTCCACGGGGGTCGAGAGGTCGTCGAAGTGCGTGTAGTAGAGGTCGATGTGGTCGGTGCCCAGGCGGCGCAGCGACGCCTCGGCGCCCGCCCTGATCGTCTCGGCGCGCAGGCCCTTGAAGTCGGGGTGCCCGCCGACCTTCGTCGCCACCACGACGTCGTCACGATTGCCGCGCGCGGCCAGCCAGCGGCCGAGCACCGTCTCCGACTCGCCGCCGGAGTTGCCGGGCACCCACGCCGAGTAGACGTCCGCGGTGTCGACGAAGTCACCGCCCGCCGCCGTGTACGCGTCCAGGACGGCGAACGACCGCGCCTCGTCGGCGGTCCAGCCGAAGACGTTGCCGCCGAGCGCGAGAGGGAATACGTCAAGGTCCGATGTGCCGATACGTGCCATGTGCGGTGGTAACCGGTGGGGGGTGCGGCGTATTCCGTTCCCACGGGGACGCGCTAGGGTCAGGCGGCATGTCGAACCCTGAGAACAACTACGACCCGGCCGGCAGCACTCAGATGTTCCGCGCCTTCGTCGAGGAGCAGCCGCCCGCCGCCCAGGTGCAGCGGGCGCAGGGCCGCAGCAAGGCCGGTCTGGTGATCGGCGTGATCGTGGCGCTGGTCGTGATCGTCGGAGTGGTCGCGCTCGCCATGAAGTGACGGGCCCTGACAGACACAGTGCCAACGAGGTAGTGCCAACGGGGGCATCACTCTTGTACGGCGTGACCGGCTGACGGCCGGGCCTGCCGATCACCGGGCCGATCACTGGACCGGGCGCGGAGCCGGGTTCGGGAGCCGCGTTCGGGAGCCTCTGGAGCCGCGGTCGGGAGTCGGGTTCAGGAGAGCGTGACGTCCCTGGTCTCGATGTGCATGCCCAGCGGTACCCGCCAGGCGTCCACGCACAGGTCCCAGGACGCGGTGCGCGACGCCCCGCCCGCCAGCGGTACCGGGACCGGCTTCGCCGTGTCGATGGTGGCCCAGTCGATGCCGAGCCCGCCGATGATGTGGGTCCCGAAGGTGACGGTGCCCGCGGTGACCGGCCTGCCGCCGGTGTTGGTGAAGGTGACGGTGACCTTCTCGCACCAGCGGTCCGCGTCCGCCGTACGCAGCGGCACGCTCACCACCAGGTGCGCGGGAGCGGGCGGTGTCGTCGGCCCTGAACCGCCCGGCGGCGTCCCGGGGTTCCCCGGCGTCCCTGGTGTCCCTGGTGTCGATCCTGTCGGTCCTGTGGAGCCCGGGTGCCCGGGTGGCTTCGACGGCGCCGGGCCCGGCTTCGACACGGGCGGCGGCGCGGAGGTGGACGAGTGCCCGGACCCCGGTGGTACGGGGCTGTCCCCGGCCGTCGGCGGGCCGCCCGCGTGCGTGCCGGGGGGCGCGGAGGCGCTGGGCGCACCCCGCGGCGGGGAGCCGTCCAGCGGGACCATGACGACGCGGCCGTCCGGCGGTGTGTCGGCGGAGCCCGCGGTGCTGTCGGGTGACGGGCCGACGCCGCCGATGGCGACATGACCGGTGCCGCCGTCGCCCGCGCAGCCGCCGACCGCGAACGCGGTGAGCAGCAGCGCCGCGCAGGAGCCCGCGGCGCGCAGCCGGGCCCTCCGCGTGTGCCACGCGGCCGGTGCGGCTGGTGCGACGGGAGAGGACGCGGTGACGACCATCGGTCCAGTTTACTGACGGGGTGTCAGGTAGTCACCACCCCGTCAGTCACCTCACGCCTCGGCGGTCAGACCCTCGCGCAGCTGGGCCAGGGTGCGGGTCAGCAGCCGCGAGACATGCATCTGGGAGATGCCGACCTCCTCGCCGATCTGCGACTGCGTCATGTTCGCGAAGAACCGCAGCATGATGATCTGGCGCTCGCGCGGCGGCAGTTGGGCGAGCAGCGGCTTGAGCGACTCGCGGTACTCGACGCCCTCCAGCGCGGTGTCCTCGTAGCCGAGGCGGTCCGCGAGGGTGCCCTCGCCGCCGTCGTCCTCGGGCGGCGGGGAGTCCAGCGAGCTGGCCGTGTACGCGTTGCCGACGGCGAGACCGTCCACCACATCGTCCTCGGACACCCCGAGGCACAGCGCGAGTTCGGCCACCGTCGGCGACCGGTCGAGCTTCTGGGACAGCTCGTCGCTGGCCTTGGTGAGCGCCAGCCGCAGCTCCTGGAGCCGGCGCGGCACCCGTACCGACCACGAGGTGTCGCGGAAGAATCGCTTCACCTCGCCGACGATCGTGGGCATCGCGAACGTCGGGAACTCCACGCCGCGTTCGCAGTCGAACCGGTCGATCGCCTTGATCAGGCCGATCGTGCCGACCTGGACGATGTCCTCCATCGGCTCGTTGCGACTGCGGAAGCGGGCGGCGGCGTACCGCACCAGCGGCAGGTTCAGCTCGATGAGCGTGTCACGTACATAGGTGCGTTCCGGGCTGTCCGCGGGCAGTTCCGCGAGGCGCAGGAACAGCGATCGGGACAGCGTGCGGGTGTCGATGGCCTCGCCGTGAAGAGCATCGTGCGGTGCTGCCGGCACATTGGGCCTGAGCACGTTGGGACTGCCCACCTGTACGGACATGCCACCCCCTTGAGGTCGCGGACGGGTGTCGCGAGCGACGGTTGTTCCTCCACTGGAATACCGGAGGCCGACTCGCGACAAACGCGGTATCCGCAGAATGTCACATGTCGGCAACACGCTGTAGCGCCATGTCGACATATCTTTGCAGGTGACTTAATCCCGGAGAGCTACGCTTCGATCTGGTTTGCGGACCTGAGCCGCGCGAAGCTCCGTGACAGCAGCCGTGACACGTGCATCTGCGAAACCCCCAGCTCCGCACTGATCTGGGACTGCGTCAGGTTGCCGAAGTAGCGCAGCAGCAGGATCCGCCGCTCGCGCTCGGGAAGTTGCACCAGAAGATGGCGGACCAGGTCGCGGTGCTCGACGCCGGAGAGCGCCGGGTCCTCGTAGCCGAGCCGGTCGAGCAGCCCGGGTGCCCCGTCGCCCTCCTGCGCCGCCTCCAGCGAGGTGGCGTGGTAGGCGCGCCCCGCCTCCAGGCAGGCCAGCACCTCGTCCTCGGAGAGCTTCAGCCGGTCGGCGATCTCGGCGGTGGTCGGCGAGCGGCCGTGCAGCACCGTCAGGTCCTCGATGGCGCCGCTGACCTGGACCCACAGCTCGTGCAGCCGCCGGGGCACGTGGACGGTCCGTACGTTGTCCCTGAAGTAACGTTTGATCTCCCCGACCACGGTCGGCATCGCGAACGTCGGGAACTGCACCCCGCGCTCCGGGTCGAACCGGTCGATCGCGTTGATCAGGCCGATCGTGCCGACCTGGACGACGTCCTCCATCGGCTCGTTGCGGCTGCGGAATCGGGCCGCGGCGTACCGCACCAGCGGCAGGTTGACCTCGATCAGGGCGGTCCGCACCCGGGTGTGCTCGGGTGTGCCGGGTTCCAGCTTGGTGATCTGCTCGAACAGCACCTGCGTGAGGGCGCGCGCGTCCGCGGCGTTGGCGCTGGGCGCACGGGTCCTGCCGCGGGGATACACGGTTGGTGCCGTATGAGCCGACACTGGCACTTCACACCCCTCATCGGTCCACTCATCCGGCAAAAGCGGTCATAGCATCACAATTCATGTGCTCTCTGTGCAAGCACCGCATATTGCCGTGTTGTACTAACCCGTGGCCCTGGGGGCGTGCGCCGGGGGCGCGCACGCGGCGGATCGGGGCACGAAGAAGCCCCCCGCAACCTTGCGGGGGGCTCGTGCGGAAACGGTCGGAAGGCCGCCGAAACCGTCAGATCTCGTAGTCCGCGATCACCCAGGTGGCGAACTCGGTCCACGGCGTGACCGCCGCCTGGTGGGCCGGGTGTTCGAGATAGGCGACCAGCGCCGCGGTGTCCGCGACGGACGAGTTGATGGCGAAGTCGTACGCGACCGGCCGGTCGGTGATGTTCCAGCCGCACTCCCAGGACAGCACTCCTGGCACCAGCGCGCCCAGCTCCTCGAAGGCCCGCGCCCCAGCCACCACACGCGGTTCTTCCCGCTCCACACCCTCGTTGAGCTTGAACAGGACCAGGTGACGGATCATGCGACGGAACTCCTCGGCAGTGCTGTGCGGGTCAGTTGACCAGGTCGTGCATGAACTGGCCCAGGCTCTTGGCGGCGTTCGAAATCCCGACGAACCCCACCTGGACCAGATCGGCGGCTCTGGCCGGCTGGTTGATGATCGTGTAGAGCACGAAGATCACGAGCACGTACATGGTGATCTTCCTCGCCTGCGCCATGCTCCCTTGCCCTCCCAGCCGCAGCCCCACACCAACGGTCACAAGTGTGCAATCAACGAAGTCTATCCATCAGATGGCGCAATCACGCGTACGGTATGGCGTTTCATCCGCTTAACAGACGAAGGTCCGATCAGCCCTCCGTCCCCGCCCCCGGCCCACACAAAAGGCGCCCGCCCACTCGATCGAGTGGGCGGGCGCCTTGAGCCGTACAGAGCGGTAGCGGTGGGATTTGAACCCACGGAGGAGTTGCCCCCTCACACGCTTTCGAGGCGTGCTCCTTAGGCCGCTCGGACACGCTACCGAGAGAGATCCTAGCCCACGCCGGGGTGTGCTCCGAAATCGTTTGTGCGGAAGAAGCGGGTGAGGAGGGCGGCGGAGGGGGCGGGGAGCACTCCGGCGATCACTTCGGGGCGGTGGTTGAGGCGGCGGTCGCGGACCAGGTCCCACAGGGAGCCCGCGGCGCCGGCCTTGTCGTCGGCCGCGCCGTAGACGACGCGGTCGAGCCGGGACAGGACGATGGCGCCCGCGCACATGGTGCAGGGCTCCAGGGTGACGGCCAGGGTGCAGCCGGTGAGCCGCCATTCGCCGACCGCCTCGGCCGCGCGGCGGATGGCCAGGACCTCGGCGTGGGCCGTCGGGTCGCCGGTCGCCTCGCGCTCGTTGTGGGCGCGGGACAGCACGGTGCCGTCGGGGGAGAGCACGACCGCGCCCACCGGTACGTCACCGGTGAGCGGGGCGTGCTCCGCCTCGTCGAGGGCCAGCCGCATCGCGGCCGTCCAGGGGTCGCGCAACGGGTCACGCGGTCGATCCGGCGGCGGATCGGGCGGTGGTTGCGGCGGCCGATCGGACCGGGGGTCGTGCGGAGCTGTCAGCGGACCGCCTCCAGCACGTCCCCGCAGCCGAGGGCGTCCGCGATCTCGCCGAGTGCCTCGCCGGTCAGCGCGCCGTCCCCGCTGAGCGCCAGCAGTTCCTTGGTGCTCATGCCGAGGTCGGTGAGGATCTCGGTGTCACCGAGCGGACCGGTCGGCACATGGTCCTCCGAGGGGCCGGGCACGGCTTCCTCGTCCTCTTCGTAGTCGCTGTCGGATTCGCCGTCCTCGGTGCCGTCGAGGTCGACGAGTTCGTCCAGGTCCTCCGGGTCGCGGCCCAGCACTTCGTCGGTGAGCAGGATCTCCCCGTACGAACTGCGGGCGGCGGCAGCCGCGTCGGACACGTAGATCCTGGGGTCCTCTTCACCGTCGACGCGGACGACGCCGAACCAGGCGTCCTCCTGCTCGATGAAGACCAGAACCGTTTCCTCCTCGTCGCCCGCCGCGCGGGCCAGATCGCTCAGATCGGCGAGGGTTTCCACATCGTCGAGATCGGGTTCGCTCGCTTGCCAACCGTCCTCGGTGCGCGCGAGCAGTGCGGCGAAGTACACCGTGACTCTCCCACTGGGTCTCAGGCCGTCCGGACCGGGTAGGGGCCGCTTGCTGCTGCCGTTGGCCCCGCCCCACTCGGCATCGTGGCAGAAACCAGGGCTCTGCGAGAGGTCTTCGGCACTGCGACGTGCCAGGTCTTCGTCACTTTTGCGGAAAGCGGTGATCTTCGGGGGCTGTTATGCGGCTCTCACGGGTGCCCGGCGGCTCCCGGGGAGTCAGCTCTGCGTCGTGCTGTCGTCACGCTCCGGTCACCACCGGAAGGTCCGCATCCTCATCTGCTGGCGCATGCGGGCGGCCCGGGCGCGTCGCGGCTGTACGCGGTCGCGCAGTTCCCTGGCCTCGTCGAGTTCACGCAGGAAGAGGGCGCGCTTGCGGCGCCGCTCGGTGTCGCGGGAGTCGCGGGTGTCACGCGTGTGGCGTTCGTCTCCGTTACGGTCCGGCATCTGGGGCACCATCCCTGAAGCTCGGTTCACCCTGGTAGCTGACCGGGTGTACCTGCCCAGTTTCCCTCTTTCGCGCGGTTTACCCCACAGGAAGCACAGAAAGTGACGCCCACGGGCGACGGGGCGCACACCCGTACCCGGCGGTTAGAGTCGTGCTTATGCGTCTCCATGTTGTCGACCACCCGCTGGTCGCGCACAAGCTCACCACCCTGCGCGACGAGCGCACCGACTCGCCGACCTTCCGCCGGCTCGCCGACGAGCTGGTCACCCTGCTCGCGTACGAGGCCACCCGGGACGTGCGGACCGAGCAGGTCGACATCGTCACCCCGGTGGCCCCCACCACGGGCGTCCGCCTCTCCCACCCGCGCCCCCTGGTGGTGCCGATCCTGCGGGCCGGGCTCGGCATGCTCGACGGCATGGTGCGGCTGCTGCCCACCGCCGAGGTGGGCTTCCTCGGCATGGTCAGGGACGAGAAGACGCTGGAGGCGAAGACATATGCCACCCGGATGCCGGACGACCTTTCGGGTCGCCAGGTCTACGTGGTGGACCCGATGCTCGCCACGGGCGGCACCCTGGTGGCCGCGATCAACCTCCTGATCGACCGCGGCGCGGACGATGTGACCGCCCTGTGCCTGCTCGCCGCCCCCGAGGGCGTCGAGATCATGGAGCGCGAGCTCGCGGGCAAGCCCGTCACCGTCGTCACCGGCGCCATTGACGAGCGCCTCAACGAACACGGCTTCATCGTCCCCGGCCTCGGCGACGCGGGCGACCGCCTCTACGGCACCGTCAGCTAACGCCGCGCGCGGCGCTTGCGGAGGACCGTGCCCCGTAGGGGCGCGGGGAACTGCGCGACCAGCCGTCGCGTGGCTGCAGGTCACCACCGGCCCCAATGGGGCAGACGCGTGGTCTTCG